>PLTC01000260.1 GCA_003165295.1 Rhodospirillales bacterium
GGCGGTGGTCGAAACCGTGGCCAAGCATCCCCGGGGCCGCCAGCGGCCATTGCTGACCAGTTGGCTGGGAGAAGGGGCTGCCGCCGCCTCCCGGGCGTTGTTCGAGAACAACCGCATTCCCACCTACGATACTCCCGGCGATGCCATCCGCGCCTTCATGCATCTGGTCCAGTACAGCGCCAACCAGGACATCCTGATGCAGACCCCGGACTCGACGCCCGAGGAATTCACGGCGGACGAGGCCACGGTGCGCGCCATCATCGACCGGGCGCTGGGCGAGGGCCGGGGCTGGCTCACCGAATACGAGGCCAAGCAGGTGCTGGCGGCCTATACGGTGCCGGTGGTCGAAACCCGCCGGGTGACGAGCCCCGAGGAAGCGGCTGCTGCCGCCCGGGCCATCGGCGGCCGGGTGGCGCTGAAGATTCTCTCCGCCGACATCACCCACAAGTCGGACATCGGCGGGGTGGTGCTGGGCATCGCCGACCCGGAACAGGTGCGGGTCGAGGCCGAGGGCATGCTGGAGCGGGTGCGGCTGGCCCGGCCCGACGCCACCATCGAGGGCTTCACGGTCCAGCAGATGGCGGTCCGGGCCGGCGCCCACGAGCTGATCATCGGCATGACCGACGACCACCTGTTCGGTCCGGTGATCCTGTTCGGCCAGGGCGGGATCAGCGTCGAGGTGGTGGGCGATCAGGCGCTGGCGCTGCCGCCGCTGAACCTCGCCCTGGCCCGCGAGTTGATCTCGCGCACGCTGGTTTATCGGTTGCTCAGGGGCTATCGCAACCGGCCGGCGGCGGTGATCGACGATATCGCTCAGACCTTGATCAAGGTGTCGCAACTGGTGATCGATTTTGCCGAGATCACCGACCTTGACATCAATCCGCTGTTCGCCGACGAAAAGGGCGTGCTGGCACTGGACGCCCGGATCAAGGTGGCGCCGCCCAAGCGACCGGGCGCCTCGCGCCTCGCCATCCGTCCCTATCCCAAGCGGCTGGAGGAACGGGCGAGCCTGAGGGATGGCACCGAGTATCTGGTGCGGCCGATCCGCCCCGAGGACGAGCCGGCGGTCCAGCGGGCCTTCGAGCGGATGGCTCCCGAGGATCTCCGGCTACGCTTCCAGGCTCCCACCACCCAGTTGTCCCATACCGCGGCGGCGCGGCTGACTCAGATCGACTACGACCGCGACATGGGGCTGGTGGCGGTGGCCTCGCCGTTCCGGGGGCCGGCGGCGGAGATTCACGGCGGGGTGCGGATCAGCGCCGATCCCGACGGCCAGACCGCCGAGTGCTGGTTGACGGTGCTGAGCGGGGTTCAGCGCCATGGTCTCGGCCACCTGCTGATGAGCCGGATTCTCGCCTATGCCCGTCACCGCGGCATCGGCGAAATCCATGGCAAGGTGCTGCAAGAGAACCAGGGAATGCTCGCCCTGTGTCACGATCTGGGGTTCAGCCAGACCGAGTCGGTGGGCGAGCCCGGGGTGGTTGAAGTGCGCCTGACCCTGTCGTAACCGTGATCGGGCAACCGGGGACGAGATCGTCCCCGGTTGCCGGTCCTGGTGCGGCCCGGCGGCCCGTGCCACCGGTCCGACGGCAACAGGCGGGGGAGGTTGAGGTGACAGGTGTTTTCAAACCCGGCGATGAGGTCCCGAAATCCGGCATCTATAAGGTTACGCATGGTGCCGGCCACGCCGAAGAGCACGAGGTCACCTGCCTTAAGGGTGAGCAGTTCCCGGTCTGCACCGGCTGTGGCCATCATGCCCGATTCGTGCTGGTGCGCTCCGCCCATCACGTCAGGAGCCACGAATACTTCAGGAAATAGGAGCGGGCGCCGCCTCCGCCCCGGGGTCGCGCCACTGGCGGGTCAGCTCGAGACTGACCTGCCACAGCCGTTCGGCCGCCGGCTCTGACTGCGCCGCCGCCGAGGGTGGCGACACCCGATTCCTGACGTAGTAAGCGCCGGGCTCCAGGGTCAGGGCGGTGGCCAGGAACAGGATGCGCCCGCCGCCGACCTCAGCGGACTCGGCAAAGAGTCGTTTGGCCGCTCCCAGCGCCAGCGCGAACAGGCCGCCGTTGTCGTCGCCGAAGCGGGTGGCGATAAAACCCGGGTGAAGGCAGGCGGCGGTGATTCCGAACCGGCTCAGCCGTCGGGCCAGCGCCCGCGTGAACAGGATGTTGGCGAGTTTGGACCGCTGGTAGGCGCGCCAGCCGCTGTAGCCGCGGACCAGCGGCAGATCGTCCAGGTTCAGGACGGCGTTCCGGTGGGCCATCGAGGCGACGCTGACCACCCGGCCGGCGCCCGACCGCTGAAGCGGTCCGGTCAGCAGATCGGTCAACAGGAAATAGGCCAGATGGTTCAAAGCGAAGGTCAGTTCCACACCATCGACGCTTTCGCGGCGGCGCTGGAACAGGGCGCCGGCGTTGTTGACCAGCAGATCAATGCGGTCGTGGCGCGCCCGGAGTTGGTCGGCGAGCCGCCGGACCTCGGCCATGGAGGACAGATCGGCGGCGAGGAAGGACAGCAAAGGGTTGCCGGTTTCCGCCACCAGTTGTTCCAGCGCCGCCTGTCCCCGCGCCGGATCCCGGCCGACCAGAATCACCGTATCGCCGCGGCGGGCCAGTCCGGCGGCGGCGACACGGCCGATGCCCGAGGTGGCGCCGGTAATGACCGAGACCCGTCCGGTGGCGGTGGCAGAAGGCGGCATCAAAGGGCCTCTTTCGCGAAGAGCCGGTCAGGCCGGCAGACCAGCGAGAAGTAGGCCATCACCGTCCCACCGGCAACGCCCCTCTGCGACAGGCTGGTCCCCGGGCCGGGCAACAGCCATCTCTTGAAACCCGGCGGCGATGGAGGCACTTTTGCATGGCGCCAGCGCGGTCACAGGGCAGCCGGGGCGCGAGGGTGGGGACCCCAATGCGTTTGTTGACCATCGCCTCATTGCTGGTCTGGCTGGTGACCGCCGAAATGGCGACGGCGGCGCCGTTGCCGTCGCCGGAACGCCCCTGTCCGACCCGCGCCGAGGTGAATGACGCGATGCGGCCCGAGGTGATGGGCAATTTGTGGCTGGTGGTGTCTTTCGGCAGTGTCGTCGGCCTTACGGGCGCCACCCTGGGGGTGCCGGCGGCCGTTGCCGCGGCCGCGCTTGGCGCCGGTCTCGCCTGGGTCAACGGGCTGGCCGGCGTCGTCGAAGCCGACCAGTTGATTCGCGACAATCTGCCCGACATTGCCGACCGCCTGGGCCGCAGTTCCGAGTCTCTCTATGATCAGTGGCGCTACGGCGAAGACCTGGTCCTGACAAGCTGGATGGTGCGGGTGACGGGGGCCGCGGTCGGCAGCGTCGTCGGTTTGCTGGTGCCGTTGGGCATCGGGTCGCTCCAGGGCCTGGGCGCAAGCGTGGTCATGGGTACCGCCGGCGGCGTCGTTCTGGGCGATTTCTGGCATCGCTGGGCGCTGTGGCCGTTTTTCGACGACGAGACCGAACGGTGCCCGTCGCTGACCCACAACCAGTCAACCTGAGTCCCGACTTTTTTTCGCAAGAGTACCCCGGACGGCCTTGCCAGCACCGGTGGCCGGTGGTATAGGGCCACTCCTGCGTCCGGTGGTCGGGCCGGCGCGGCGCGGCGGGCAGTGCCCGGCGGCGCAGCGGGCGTAGCTCAATGGTAGAGCT
>PLTC01000032.1 GCA_003165295.1 Rhodospirillales bacterium
TCGGGTCGAGCCGGAGCGCCTCGCGCAAAGCCGGTTCCGCCTCCCCAGGACGACCAAGGGGGTCCATCAGCAGAATGCCGAGAGCGTGCCACGCCGCGGCACCTTCCGGAACCTGCCGGATGATCTGACGCAGGGTTTGCTCCGCCTCGACATAAAGACCCGCTTCAATGTGCGCCGTCGCGGTCTGTTTTTGTGCCGCAATCCAACCATCGTCCGGTCGTATCGTTGACGCAATGGCCGGCCGGGTCCTGGCGCTGGCTTCGACAGCGGCATCGAGGGCTTCGGCATAGAGCGGGTGGTACGAACCGGGTCGGCTGCCTTCGGTGAGGCTGTTGCGCAGGGTTTGCAGTTCTTCGCCGCTGTAGAACACTTGCAGGAAGGTGGTCAGCCAGCGCATGCGGTGGCGGGTGCGGCGGGTGCCGTGGCGCATCAGGTACCAGATGTTGAAGAAGCGTTCGACCAACTGGTAGCCCGCCCGCGCCCCCGAGGTCGGCACCTCCTCGATCAGCCCCTGGTTTTTCAGCCGGCTGAGTTGCGAGGAGAGCGTGGTGATTTCGACCCCGGTGATTTCGGCCAGGGCATTGGAGGTGACGGGGTCCCAGTGGAGGGCCACGGCGTCCAGCACCGCCCGCTGCAACTCGGTGCGCAACTCCTCGACCCGCGCCTTGTAGAACGGGGTCAACTGGTCGAGCAGGCTTTCGAGATCGCCGAACACCGTGGTGCTGTCGGCCCGCTCCAGCAACTGATAGATCAGCGTCAGAATCCGGGGATTGCCGCCGGTCAGCGTGTGCAGCACCCGCAACCGCTGGGGCTCCGCCTGAAGAATCTTCGTCACCGGCACCCCGGCCTCGCCCCGGGACAGGGCCAGACGGCGCAGACACTTCCGCAATTCGTTGGCGGTCAGCGGCTCCAGCAGGTCGATGCGAAAGAACTCGTAGAACGCGGCCTGTTGATCGCCGCTTTGCTTCAGCGCCTGAACCGCCGCGCCATACAGCACCGGCCCGTCGGCCGCCTGGAGCGCCCGGCGCAACTGCCAGCGTTGCGGGTCGGGCAGCGCCTCCAGCACCAGATCCAGATTGTCCACCAGCAGCACCGGCCGCCGCCCGGTGGCCTCGACCCGGGCCTGAAAGGCTTCGCCGGCAGTCTCGGGCTGCTGCCAGTCGGGTTGCCGCATCTCGCGGTCCAGCCGTTCGGCGCCGGCGGCATCGCCCGACTGTTCCAGCCATTCGGCCAGCGCCTCGCCGCAATTGCGCCAGAACTGGTCCAGGCTGCGGACATTGTACTGTTCCTCCCGGAAGGTCAGCGGCAGCAGCCTCTCCTTCAGCTCCGGGTCCCGGGCAAGACCGATGGCCAGCCGGCGGAGCAGGCTGGTCTTGCCCATGCCCCGCTGGCCGACGATCATCCGGTGCCGGGCCTCGCCCAGGACCGGCACCTTGCTCAATTGCCGAAGCAGAAATTCATAAAGCTCCTGGCGGGCAATGAAACCCGAAAGAAAGTCTTCCTCATTGAGCCGTCTTGGCTCGTACAGCGACATGGCGATCATGGGCTCTTACTCACCATCACGGTGCAGCCAATAGCGGCGCAACAATCCAGAACGAAACCGATAATTCCGCTCATCTCCCTCACCGCTCTCGCTCAGGAAGCCGGCTGGCTCCAGAGTGGTCAGCAGATCGCGCACCCGCCTCAGGGTCAGCCCGTGGGGCGGGCGGCTGAGCACCGCCAGCAGCGTATCGAACCGCTCGCCCTCCGCCTTGCGGGCGCAGGCATCCAAAATCGCGTGCAAGGCCGCCTTGTCCTCGGAATTGAAATTTTTCTTGAGATATTCTTCCCAGGTCGCGAAGCAGTACCGCCGCTCGGGCGACAGCAAGGCCATGAAGGCCGTGTCGATATCCCGGATGCTGGCCAACGGATGCCCGGTACCCCCCGGCCGGCCGCCGGGCCGGACCTCGCGGGCAAGGTTTTCCAGATCATAAGGCGAAAGCCAGCCCAGTTCGGCGATCAGATGCTTGAATGCCGCAGCGTCGAGGGAGAACGGCCGGGGGACTTCGCCGTTGTTCGACAGGTGATCAAGGAAGGCGCGCGCGGCAAGCCGGTCAAAAGGCTGAAGCATGAAGCGATGGAGTTCAACCAGGGCACCATCGATCCCCTGGCTTCTGGCGATAATGTCAAGACCAATCGACCCGGAGAATAACCATCGGACATTCTTGTGCTGTGCATCCAAAGCGCGCATTTGATAGAGAAAGCCCTTAGCGCCATCCTGAGTGCCACTCGCCCGCGCAGCAATGAACAGGCTCAATTCATCGACCAGGATTAATGTTTTATGTCCCCGCTGGTCCATCCCTTCGACCAGCGTCTGGAGAAATGACACCCAGTCGATTTGTAAAAGAGCTTGCTGCCAGCCGACGTCCTTGTCTTTGGAAAAAAGCTGGTTCAGCCATTGTCTGATCCGCCCCTCCAGCTTTCCTCGAACCCCATCTCCTTTCTCGATGGTCTGACAGAGATGACGAAGAAACTGGACTTCCTCGCTCATGCCCTCGACATCGCAGAGAACCGTAGTCCAGCCCTTACCCCGCAGATCTGCGGCAACCTGCGCTCGCAGCCAGGTTTTGCCGACCCGGCGCGGCCCCAGGAGCAGGACGCTACGCCCCTGTTCGATCAGACGACTCAACTCCCTGCGCTCTTCGGCTCGACTGAACATGGGATATCTCCCCTCCAGGAATTATGCGGATATGAATAAATTTATTTTTGGATAATGTCAACAGCGACATCATCCCCGGCCGAACCCGCAACCGCCGCCGGACCCCACCGGCAAAACCGACCTCGCCCTCGCCGCCGGTGAGCTTTTCACTCGACGGCACGGTGCCGATGGCGCCACAGTCGCCTGGAACCCGGCGCCACGGCGGCGTTCGGGGGCGGGCGGGGTTCCCGGCGGGTGGAGTGATTCGGTATGGGTGCGGTAACGACCAGGGGCGTGGCCGAGGATGAGGCCGGGCTGCGGCTTGACCGCTGGTTCAAGCGGCATTTTCCCGATCTTGCCCACGCCCGGTTGGAGCGGCTGCTGCGCACCGGCCAGGTCCGGGTCGACGGCCGGCGGGTCAAGGCCGGCGACCGGGTCGAGCCTGGGCAGGTGGTGCGGATTCCGCCCCTGACCGATCCCGCCCTCGGCGAGGCCGAGGGCGGGGAGCGTGCGCGACCGCCGGTCAGCCGCGCCGATGCCGAGGCGTTGCAGGCCCGGGTGATCTACCGGGACGACGAGGTGCTGGTCATCGACAAGCCGGCCGGGCTCGCGGTTCAGGGCGGCACCAACACCAGCCGCCACCTGGACGGCTTGCTGGATGCGCTGCGCTTCGAGGCGGTGGCACGGCCGCGGCTGGTTCACCGTCTCGACAAGGACACCAGCGGGGTGCTGGTGCTGGCGCGCACCGTGTTCGCCGCCGGACGCCTGACCGAGGCGTTTCGCGGCCGGCAGGTACGCAAGCTCTATGCCGCCGTCACCGTCGGCGTCCCGGAGCCCTTGGGCGGGCGCATCGACCTGCCGCTGGCCAAGGAAGCCGGCCCCCACGGCGAACGGGTGGCGGTGGCCGGGGAGGACGGGCTCAAGGCCACCACCCTCTATCAGGTCCTCGATACCGTGGGCGATCAGGCCGCCTATCTGCACCTGTTTCCGCTCACCGGGCGGACCCACCAGTTGCGCGTTCACATGGCGGCACTGGGGACCCCGATTCTCGGCGACCGCAAGTATGGCGGCGCCGGGGCGGCGCTGCCCGGGATGGAGACCATGCCGCCCCTGCATCTGCATGCCCGCCGGCTGGTGCTGCCGCATCCGCGGCGCGGTATGATCGATGTGACGGCGCCGCTGCCGCCCCATCTGACGGCAACCTGCACCTGGCTTGGCATCGTTCCGCCGCCCGCCGATGGCCCGTTCCCGGGTGACACCGCGGGACCTGTTTCAAACTGAAGAGAAGAGAGAGGTGTTTCCATGCTGCGCTTGATTCCCCTTCAGACTCTGGTGGTGGTCGCCTATCTCGCCATCGCCTTCACCGTGCCCAGGGCGGTGGACAGCGTCGTGCTGTCCTTTACCCTGCCGTCGGGCGCACCCTGGACCCTGACCGCCGGCGGCCTGCTGGTGGCCATCGGGCTGGTGCTGCTGTACCTGGAAGTGCTCAAGTCGGTCCGGGCGACCATGGCCTCTCTGATCGACCACGGGTTGTCGCTGATGCTGTTCAGCATCTGTCTGGTGTTGTTCATCGTGCTGCCCCAGGCCGGAACCGCAACCTTCTTCCTGATTCTGGTCATGAGCCTGATCGATGTGATCGCCGGGTTCACGGTTACGCTGGCGGCGTCGCGGCGCTCGGTGGATGTGGGCACCGGGTTCTAGCAACGTATACAAGGGGGCTTTGTGCCCCCTTGACCCTCACCAGGAGCGTGACGCCCCTGGACCCGCAAGACGTCATGGGTTCCAAGGGCGCAGCATTTGGTGGGTCCAGGGCAAAGCCCTGGTCGGAAGGAACCGGGAAAGGCAAACCGTCATGGTTGAGCACCTTCTGGACCGGCCGGACCTCGGCCGCATCTTGTTTCACCCCCGCCGGCAAGGCCCGGAGTCCGGGGAGAGCCCCCGGGCACGGACCGTTCGCTTTGCCGGGACCGACGGGGTGACGCTGGGCGGCCGGCTCTATCCGGCGGCGCCGGCGGCGCCGGCGATCCTGTATTTTCACGGCAATGGCGAGATCGCCGCCGACTATGACGACCTGGGGCCGATTTACCGGCAAATCGGGCTGACCCTGCTGGTGGTGGACTATCGCGGCTACGGGATCAGCACCGGGACGCCGCTGGCCTCGGCGCTGGCCGCCGACGCCGGTTCGGTGTTCGGGCAGACCCCGGCGGTGCTGGCCGAGCATGGTCTGACCCCCATCCGACTGCTGGTGATGGGCCGGTCGCTGGGCAGTGCCGCGGCGCTGGCGGTGGCGGCCGGCGGGCCACCGGGGCTCTCGGCCCTGATCATCGAAAGCGGCTTTGCCGATACCCTGGCCCTGGTCACCCGTCTCGGCGGCATCCTGCCGCCCGGGGCCGACGAGGCCCGCGACGGCTTCGGCAACCTGGACCACATCAGGGCGGTGACGGTGCCGACCCTGGTGATTCACGGCCAGGAGGATCGGATCATCCCGATCCGCGAGGGGCGACGGCTGTTCGAGGCCTCGGGCGCCGCCGACAAACGTTGGCTGCCGATTCCCGGCGCCGGCCACAACGACCTGATGATGGTCGGGGTCGACAGCTACTTTCCGGCGGTGGCGACGCTGGCCCTGGCGCGGTGACCCCCGGGTCGCCCCGGTCGGCGGTGAATCAAAGAAGGCCAGAAGCCAGCTTCATCAACCGGAGCTTGTCTTCGTTGCGCTGGCAGAACGCCACATACTGGTCGACGGTCATGCCCAACCGGCGGGTCAGGTCGGCGACCCGCAGCCGCCCCGACAGATCGGCCAGGATGGTGACGGCCGAATAGAGCGAAGCCTGATCGATCAGCCACAACAGCGGCCGTTTCAGGGACATCTTGGACAGGATCAGGTCGCCGAGCAGTTCGGCCAGTTCCAGCCCGGCCGGGTTGGGCCGGAAGGCGGTGACGCTGGCCTGATAGACCGAACCGGGGTCCAGCCGGTCCATCCTGAAGCAGCCGAAATCGGCGTCGGCCATCGCCTGTTCCACCAGTTCCACGGGATGGCAGAGCGCCACATCCACGTCGAACAGCACCACCGGCCGGCGATAGTGCCGGAGCAGGCCCGCCATCCGCACGAACCGGGCCGAGGCGTACCAGGCCGCGCATTTCAGGGCGCCGCTGCGCTCCCAGCTCAGGGCCAGCCGGTTGTGGCGCAGCGGCGGCAGGGCAACCGCCGCCGCCCCGGGTCCGGGCTCCGGTTCGGGGTCGAGCAGGTGCAGGTGAACCAGCCGGCCGCGACAGAGCCGGTCCACCGACTCGAAAAAGCGCGGCAGGAACAGGTCGGCATAACGGCGGTCGCACGAGACCATCACCACCGACCGTTCCGCTGCGGTCCCGGATTCGGGGGCTGAGGATTCGGGGGCTGAGGATTCGGGGGCCTCGGGTTCGGGCGCGTCGGCCCAATGCAGGGGACCCAGTTGCGCCCGGTTGAGCGCGAGATTGTCGCGATAATAGGGCTGCCCGAGATAGCCCGGGTCGTTGACCAGCAGGGCGTGGCGGAACAGCACCATGAAACCATCGTCGTCGGTGGTCGGCAGGCGGTCGAGGCTGGCGAGGCAGCGGCTGCGCACCGCGCCGAGCAGGGCAAAGCCCTCGTCGAAGCGCCGCCGCGCCAGCAGCACGCAGGCCGCGAAGTAGCCGGGGACGATGGCGAACAGTTCCCCGGCGGGGGCGTCGGTGGCCGCGGCCAGCATGGCGTCGTAAGCCTTGAGCCGGTCCAGAATCAGGAACACGTCCTTGAGAAAGACGATGCCGTCGTCGTCGAAGCGGCGGCGGCGCAGCGGCAGCACCCGGCGGTAAACGATCCCGGCCTGGCCATCGAGGATCAGCGCCAGCGCCTGAAGCAACCAGCCCTCGACCCGCTCCGGCGCAGCGGCCACCAGGGTCCGGGACAACGCCAGCACCTCGCCGCTCCGCCGCTGCCCCAGCGCCGCCCGCGCCCGCTCCAGCACCCCCTCGAAATCCATGTCGTTTTTCCCGTACAAGTCGTGGTTGCCAAAGGCCATGGCCTTTGGTGGGGTCCAGGGGCAACGCCCCTGGAATCCTGAAGCACCGTTTCCCCTTCCCCCCGGCCGGCCGCGCGCGTAAACCGATAACCAGCCAACACCCGGGAGGGATGGAATGGATGTCGGCATCGTCAAAGTCCTGGCGCAGGTGGTCGGCATCGGCGGCGCCGCCCTGGGCGTGTTTCTGATCCTTTACCGCGACATCATCCGAAAGAACATTTTTCCAGGTCTGACCAAACAGCAAGCCTACCGCCTGCTGACGCTGATCGTGGTTCTGGTGTGGTCGGTGGCACTGGCCGGCATCGGCGCCTGGGTCTGGGGGACAGGCCACGGCAAGGACGGACCTGCCGTAACCGCCACCGACCACAGCACGATGACCAGCACCAACGATGACCGACCGACGTTGGAACAGATCAAAGAGGCTGCCGGGAACGGCGAAAAGATGGCGAAACTGGGCGAGCGGCTCGGTGTGACCGACACCGCCCTCTTGGTCTTCTTTCACATTCTGAACGAAAAAAAGGTCCCCGACGAGATGCTGGCCGAAACCCTGATGACCATCGCCGAACGCCACAAGGCGTTGCTGGCCCAGGTCAGGGCCCTGCAAAGCGACGATCCCGAGGTGCGGGCGCTGAGAGATCAAGCCGCAGCGGCGATCACCGCCGGCCGCTACGACGACGCCGACACGGCCCTGGCCCGGGCCGAATCGCTGACCCTGGAGGCCGCCCCCCGACTCCAGACCGCCACCGACCGGCGGTTGTCAGACGCCGCGGCAATCCGGGCCGTGCGCGGCGAACTGGCCCTGACCCGCTTGCAGTACCGCGACGCCGCCGGCCACTTCGCCGCCGCCGCGGTCACGCTGCCGCCAGGACACGACGATCAGCGCCTCGCCTGTCTGGACCGGGAGGCCGAGAGCCTCTATCGCCAGGGTAACGAGGACGGCGACAATCCGGCCCTGCTGGCCGCGATCGACCGCACCCGGGCGATCCTGGTCCTTCGCCCGCGTGAACGGGTCCCGCTCGACTGGGCCGGGACCCAGAACAATCTCGGCAACGCCCTGCGGGTGCTTGGCGAGCGGGAGGGCGGCACCGCGCGGCTTGAAGAGGCGGTGGCGGCCTTCCACGCCGCCTTGCTCGAATGGACCCGGGAGCGGGTGCCGTTCGACTGGGCGATGGCCCAGTACAATCTCGGCACCACCCTGCGGCTACTGGGAGGGCGGGAGGCGAGCCCTGCACGGCTCGAGGAGGCGGTGGCGGCCTTCCACGCCGCCTTGCTCGAATGGACCCGGGAGCGGCTGCCGTTCGACTGGGCGATGATCCAGAACAATCTCGGTAACGCGCTTGGGACGCTCGGGGAACAGGAGAGCGACACCGCGCGGCTCACGGAGGCGGTGGCGGCCTTTCGCGCCGCCTTGCTCGAAAGGACCCGGGAGCGGGTGCCGCTCGACTGGGCCGGGACCCAGAACAATCTCGGCAACGCCCTGCGGGCGCTGGGCGAGCGCGAGAGCGGAACCGCGCGGCTGGATGAGGCGGTGGCGGCCTTTCACGCCGCCTTGCTCGAAAATACCCGGGAGCGGGCGCCACTCGACTGGGCCAGGACCCAGACCAATCTCGGCACCGCCCTCGAGAGGCTCGGGGAGCGCGAACGGGGAACGGCCCGGCTGGAGGAGGCGGTGG
>PLTC01000053.1 GCA_003165295.1 Rhodospirillales bacterium
CGCGCCGCCGCCGCCATCGCCTCCGGGCGGTCCAGGCTGAGTGTAAAGGCGGTGACCACCGGCCCGGGGGCCAACCCCAGTCCGGCAAGTTGCCACACCGGCCGGCCGGCACGCCTCGCCTCCAGGTCCCACAGCGCGCAATCGAGGGCATTGCGGGCGGCGCCGGCCGGCAGCAGCCGGGCCAGCCCCTCCCGATCGAGCCCGGCGGCCACCGCTCCGGCCAATCCCTCCAGGGTCGCGACCACCGCTTCCGGGCTCTCGCCGTATCGGGCATAGGGCACCGCCTCCCCGCGCCCCAGCAGGCCGCCCTCCCGCAACTCCGCCACCACCACCTCGGCCTCGGTCTTGCTGCCGCGGGAAATACGGAAGCCGCCGCGGATCGGAAAGCATTCCCGTCGTACCGCCAACGACCGACCGGCGGCGGCAGGATTGCCGATATTCTGTTTCGAATCGGGGGGCATGATCTTTGATCCTTGACAACAGCTCCCCAGGGGCGTTGCCCCATAGGCGCCAGGNNCAAGGAGGCTCGCCTCCTTGACCCCATTCACGTCAAGGGTTCAAAGGGCCGAACGGCCCTTTGCGGGTGTGGGCAGAGCCCACAATATCCTTTCATTTCAAAAACTCATCGTAACATGGCGCATATGGGGCACTGCCCCCACCAGGGCCATTGGCCCCGGACCCCGGAACGGGAATGATTTAGCGGAGAGCGGGAGGGGCGGCGCGTTTGGTGCGGTTGGTGGCGGGGGCGGTCAGGGGGTCGTCGGGCCACGGGTGTTTGGGGTAACGACCCTTGAGGTCCGCCTTGACCTGATGGTACCCGCCGGACCAGAAACCGGCCAGATCCCGCGTCACCTGAACCGGGCGGTGCGCCGGAGACAGCAGATGGAGCAGCACCGGCACCTTGCCGCCCGCCACCGCGGGAGTTTCGCGCGCCCCGAACATCTCCTGAAGACGGACCGCCAGCGTCGGACATTCACCGCTATAGTCCAGCGGCAGGCGGGAGCCGCTGGGTACCGTCAGGTGGCCGGGTGCCAGTTCGTCCAGCAGCCGGCGCTGGCGCCAATCCAGCCGCGCCTCGAGAATCGACTGAAGGTCCAGGCGCTTGAGGTGGCCGGCACGGGTACAACCGGCCAAATGGGGACGCAGCCACACCTCCCGGGTCGCCAGCAGCGCGGCGTCCGACAGGTCGGGCCAGTCGGACGCCCCGTCCGCCGCGGTCTCGAGCCGACACAGGAACGCCACCCGGGCGCGCCAGGAGTCAATGGCCGGAGTCCAGGGCAGCAGGCCGAGCCCGTGCAGGCCGATGCCGTCCAGAACCGCGGCGGCCAGCCGGTCCGGGTCCGGCGCCGTCAGCACCTCCGAGGCCAGCACCAGCGCCCCCAGCCGGCGGCAGCGACGGGCCACCACCACCTGTTCCCGAGGCTCCCAGGCCACCTCCTCCACGGTCTCAATCAGCGACTCGAACTCCGTCTCCAAGTCCGCCTGGGTCACCGGCGCGGCCAGAAACACCCGGGCTTCCCGGCGGTCGCCGTCCAGTTCGGCCACCGCCAGCCAGGGCTCGGCGGCCAGCGGCTCCCCCGGTGGCAGCACCGCGCCGCGGCCCTGGGCCAGCCGGTACTGGCCACCGCCACCGGGACGCCGTTGGGCGATGCGGTCGGGCCAGGCCAGCGCCACCAGGATGCCGGTGGCCGCGGGCGTGATCTCCGCGTCCCTGGCAATCCGCAGCTGCCGCCGCCATTGGTTTGCCGCCTGCCGCACCTGTTGAAGCGCGCCCCGGTCCGCCCCCGCTCCGCCGCCGGCCGCCACCAGTTCCACCCGCCGCCGCAGATCCACGTCGCGCGGACCCACCCCAGGAGCGCCCCTCAGGATATCCCGCTCTCCCAACAATGCCGCCAGCGTGCAGGCCAGCGCCCCCTGCCCCAGCGCCCGCCCCCGCACCATCAGATGCCCCAGTCGGGGATGAACGCCCAACGCCGCCAGGTCGCGGCCGTGGGCGGTGATGCCGCCCCCGCGCTCGAGGGCGCCAAGCTGGATCAGCAGCCCGGTGGCCTGAGCCAGAGCCGCCGCCGGCGGCGGGTCCAGCCAGGCCAGCCGGCCGGCATCGCGCACCCCCCATTCGGCCAGTTCCAGGGCCAGCGGTGCCAGGTCGGCGGACAGGATTTCCGGCGGTGTGAACGGAGGCAGCGCCCGTTGTTCGGCCTCGGGCCACAGCCGGTAGCAGACGCCGGGCCGGGTCCGGCCGGCGCGTCCGCGCCGCTGGTCGGCCGAGGCCCGCGACACCCGGATGGTCTCAAGCCGGCTCATGCCCCCGACCGGATCGAACCGCGACACCCGCATCAGGCCACCATCGATCACCACCCGCACCCCTTCGATGGTCAGGCTGGTCTCGGCCAGGGCCGAGGCCAGCACCACCTTACGCCGGCCCGGCGGCGACGGCCGGATCGCCTGTTCCTGCTGCTCCAGGCCAAGATCGCCGTAAAGCGGCGTCACCAGCAATGACTCCGAAGCCAGCTCCGCCAGCCGCGCCGCGGTCCGGCGAATCTCGGCGCCGCCCGGCAGAAACGCCAGGATGTCGCCGCTCTCCTCCGCCAGCGCCCGCCGCACCGCCGCCGCCACCGCGTCCTCGATCCGCGTCCCGGGATCCGGGGCGAGGTAAAGGGTACTGACCGGAAATGCCTGCCCTTCGCTGGTGATCAGCGGCGCCCCGCCGAGCAGCGCCGACACCGGTCCACCGTCAAGAGTCGCCGACATCACCAGCAGACGCAGGGAGTCGCGCACCGCAGCGCGCGACTCCAGGGCCAGGGCCAGCGCCAGATCACCATCAAGGCGGCGCTCGTGGAACTCGTCGAACAGCACCGCGCCCACCCCCTCCAGCGTCGGATCCTCCTGAAGCCGGCGCAGAAACAGCCCATCCGTCACCACCTCGATCCGGGTCCCGGGTCCCACCCGGCTGTCAAAGCGCACCCGGTAGCCAACAGTGGCCCCCACCTCTTCTCCCAGGACCGAAGCCATGCGCCGGGCGGCCGCCCGCGCCGCCAGCCGCCGCGGCTCCAGCACCACCACCCGGCCGTCACCCAGCCACGGCTGGCCCAGCAGCGCCAGCGGAACCCCGGTGGTCTTGCCTGCCCCGGGCGGCGCCTGCAACACCGCCAGCCCGACCTCCGCCAGCGCGGACTGAACCATCGGCAGCACCGGTGCGATGGGCAAAGCCGTCATGATCCGTCTCCCGTTCCCCGAGTCATTCCCCGACGATCCTCGTGTCCGAAATGCAACAATAACAACAATCCGTTACAGAGGCCCCAAACGGTCCCCGGTTTGCCGCTTACGAGCCACCGGTTTGCCATGTTACATGGACCTTCAGATGGCTTTTCGGGAGGATGTCGTGGTTCGGTCAACAGTGTCAGTGTTTTGTGCTGTCGTCGGCGCTCTCGCGCTGGTTTTCGGCAGCTTCGCCGGACCGGCTTCGGCCGATGGGCTCGGTGGAATCATCTCGGAAGTCCGGGGCGGCGTGCTCGTCCATGACGTCGGGCGCGACAACCCGACCAAGACCAAAGAAGAAAACACCATCGATATCAATGGTGAAATCCTGTCGGTGCCACTCAAGGTCTCGACCTCCGACATCCCGTTTATCCAGTCGATGCTCGCCCCCCGGGTCGCCATCGGTTTCAGCGCCAATACCGCGGGCTGGACCAATAACGGTTACGGTGGCCTGTCCTGGGAATGGCTGCTTGGCGCCGGGTTCTTCTTCGACTTTGCGTTCGGCATGGATCTCAATGACGGCCAGTTGAAGGCGGCCCGGACCTCCACCGGCGCCTTCGAGATCGACGGCCGGCCCAATCTCGGCTCTTCGGTGCTGTTCCGTGAAGCCGTTGACATCGGCTACCGGTTCGACCCGATCAATTCGCTGTCGGCCTATGCCGCCCACATTTCCAACGCCGGCTGGATCGCGCCGCAAAATGACGGCATGAACTTCCTCGGCGTCCGTTACGGTTTTCGGTTCAACTGAACATTGACCGGTGCGGCGGGCCGATGCCCGCCGCACCCGACGCCCCCGGCCCCCGCCCGCCAGTGCCGGGCGGGGGCTTTTTTTTGTGCCGCCGATGGGTTGCCTCCTGCTGGTTTCCTCGGTAAAGTTGCCCGTCACCGGCGAGGAAGCGAGCCATGCCACCTGCGGCACGACTGACCGACATGCACGTCTGTCCAATGGTCAGCGGAACCGTTCCGCATATCGGCGGTCCGATCGTCAGCCCTTGCGTGCCGACGGTGATGGTCAGCTTTCTGCCCGCCTCGGTGGTTGGCGACCAATGCGTGTGCATCGGCCCACCCGACGTCGTTGTCAAGGGTTCGGCGACGGTGATCATCGGCGGTCGCCCCGCCGCCCGCATCGGTGACCAGACCGCACACGGCGGCGTGATCACCACCGGTTCCCCTACCGTCATCATCGGCGGGTGACACGGCGTCGTCACCGTCGGAAAAGTCTACCCTTGGCCGCCGCGGGAGTCCGTTCGCAGACGATGCGTTCAGCGGGTTACAGCGCCCGCTTCACCATCTGCAACTGTCCGCCTTTCCGCGTAAACTCCAGTGTCGCGTTTCCCGATTCTTCTTCCACGATATACCGCTCCACCACGTCGCCGAACATCTGCCTTAGCTGGTCGGGCAGCGCCATGGGCAGGAACACCCGTAGTACCCGCGGATCGTAAAACCGGAACAGCAACGATTTACCGTCTTCGGTGCCGACAACGGTAAGCTTGCGCAGTTGGCGGCGCACTTCGTCAAACCGGGCGGCGGAGCGGATGAAGATGCCCCAGCTTTGGCCCCAGCCGCCTTCCAACAGCCAACGGGTGAACGGCGCGGTGCGCTCCAGTTGGACCAGATAGGGGGCGACTTCCGATAACCGTTCAGCCATCTCACCCTGATAGAGGCACCGGATCGCCACCGTGCCCTCGTGTTCGTGGAGCGCGCGGTAAATCCATGGGTTGCGGGCGGCGTCCAGCACCGCATAAAGATGCGACTGCTCTTCCGGTTCCAGGGTCTCGGGATACAGGACCTGAAACAGGCGCCTCAGGGATTCCGCGGCAAGGACCGTTTGGGCCATGGGATCACGCGCCTCCGGCGGCGCGTGCCGCCGCAGCTTCGGCACAGACTTCACAAAACGGCGTGCCGTTCTCTGCCGCCATCTTCAGGACATGGGCCTGAATCACCGCCTCGTTCATCTTGCCGGGCTGGGGCAAACGTTTGGCGGGGGGCAGCTCGGCCTTCTCCCCCGGCTTGGCGTCATCGGCCTCATCGGGCGCATCCGGTGGTTGTGGATTGGCGCTGAGCGGCGAGGCCGCACCCCCGCTATTGATCAGAACCATTGCGCCGTTGATCATCACCCCGGACGGCCCGATGGTGATAAAGTTACCACTGGCCTTGAGAGAGATCATCATGCCGGCCTCAAGCACAATATTCTGGCCGGATTTGTGGATGAAACTTGCCCCCACCTCTTCGTTAAGCTCCATTCCGATCTTGAGCGAAACTCCGCCCTCCACCTGTTCATGGTGGTCGCCCTTCACCGTCAGATGGCTATCACCCTCGATCTGATCCAGGCGGTTCTTCTTAACGATCAGGTGACGGTTGGCTCCAACCCACTCCCGTCGATCCGCCTTGATCCGCACATCAAGGTCGCGCTCGGCATGCACGAAGACCTGTTCTTTACCCTTTTTATCTTCAAAGCGCAGTTCATTGAAACCGTCACCACCGGGCGAGGAGCGGGTCTTGAACGCCGATTTGGTTTTTTCCGCGGGCAGCGAATAGGGCGGCATGGTGTCGGCATTGTTGACAAAGCCGATGATCAATGGCCGGTCGGGATTGCCCTCAAGAAATTCCACCAGGACTTCCATGCCGATTCGCGGCAACACCTGCGCTCCCCACTGGCGCCCGGCCCAGGTCTGGGCGACGCGAATCCAGCACGAACTCTTTTCGTCATACTTGCCGCGACGGTCCCAATGAAACTGGACCTTCACCCGGCCGTACTGGTCGGTATAGATTTCCTCACCCGCCGGCCCGACCACGATGGCGGTCTGGGTGCCGTAAACCACCGGCCGCGGGGTCGCCCGAACCGGACGGAACGGTGCCGCCGCCGGGATGCAGGTAAAATGGTTGCGGTAATACGACTCGCCGCCGCCCGCAAGATAGGTCGACGCCGCCGCATCATGCTCCAATGCGGTGATCGCGTATGGCTTGCCTTGCTCGCTCGAACAATCATGTTTTGAGAGCGTGAACTTGCCGCCGGCATACAGCGTGCGACAGTTGCTGTCGGCCAGCGCCGTGTCGTAGGCGGCTTCCTGTTCCTCAATCCTGATCTTGGACAGGGTGTCGCCATCCGACTTTTTCTGGTAGAGCCCCGGATAGTCATACAGCTCAAAATTCTCGACGCCCGGCACCGGAACCACCGTCGGGGTCCGGGTGGTCAGGTCGAGATGCGGTGTTTCGAAATTAAACTCACCATGGGCCCAGGCACCCGGCTGAAACTGGTACTGATGCTCCCACAAAGAAATGTGATGCTCAAGAATATCTGAACCACTGTATTTGATTCTGTTCTCGGAGCAGAACCGGAATACGCTCGGTCGGTCGGCCAGAATCAACGTATGACGACCATTTTCTTGGTTAAAAAAATAGAAAATGCCGTCCTCTTCCAGCAACCGGCTAATAAAAGCGAAATCTGTTTCGCGATACTGAACGCAATATTCCCTTTGAACGTAGTTTCCGCTCAGACCGCTGGTCTCGAAAGCGTCAAAGCCGCGTTCGCTGAAAATGGTCTTGACGATATCGGGAACCGTCTGGTTCTGAAAGATGCGGCAGTCACTGGTCCGGGTCAGGAACCAGAGCCACGGCACCACTTCGAGCCGATAGTGGCGAAACTCCTGCGCCACCGCCGGGCCGCCGACCAGACGCCGGACCACGCCGTTGAAATAGCGGCGCCCGTCATTGTCGGTCCGAAGGGTCGCGGTCAGCCGCTTACCCACCAGTTCCTCGGCCTTGATATCGTCACGACGGGACAGCACACTGAATTCGTAGTTGAACAGCGCCGAAATCGCCTCGGTGCCGCGAAACGCCACCAGCAACAGAGTGTCCCGACCCAGCGGGGTTTCGACGGTGAGCAGGCGGTCGGCCTGGATGTAGTCTTCGCTCATGGCGCTTCGCTACTTTCGCTGCTCCGTCATCCCGACGATCCTACCATGACCGCTGATCGGGGGGATCATGGACCGTGCGCGCCTGGACGATCAGGCCGGCGCCCCAACCCGGCCTCCGTCAGCGGCCCGGCCCCGGAACCGCATCGTCTTCGCCGACAAACCGAAGAACCGGACGCGGTCCCCAACCCCGCTCATCCCACCGGCCATCGAGAAACGCCGTAAATGCCGTCGCATCTGGCAATCCCTGGTAGACAAGCAGCTCTGGGGGAATGCGATCAGAACCGGGCGTCCACCACAGACTGTAGGCATCACCGTTGGCACCCAGGGCGCGATCGAGCAGAGAAGCGTAAAGCGCCTCCAAACGTCCATCAGGGGTGGAAACATGCCACCCACACACCTTACCGATGTGCCAGGTCCATGGTTCGCCATCAGACTCCGGCACCGGTGCCGCGGGTGGGGTCGCGACCACCAGCGCCGCCACCTGCCGCTCGAACTCTTCCAACACGAAACCGGCCTTAAGGCTCGACAGGACCAGTGTCTCGGCCGAATCGTACCAGTCGCCGAGCGCCAGAGAAACCGCCACGGGGCCGGCATCGGCGGGAAGAATCGCAGCGACGAGCAGAGGAAAACACCGGCCCGCCTTATCGACGTTGGGAATCATCACGCCGGCCAGCGCATCTTCGCCGCAAAGACCACCCGAGAGGGCGAAGCGCCACACCGGTTGATTGAGGTAGGCGTCGAGCCAGCCGTCGTCAATCAGTTCCCGGCTGCGGACCAGACCACTTTCGAGCCAGCCATGCCACGCCTCCACCATCTTGTGGGACAGCGCCCCGGTCACGAAATCGCCACGAGCCGGGAGTTTGCCGTAAAACCCGGAGCGCCCCCGCGCCTCTTCGCGACCGCTCAGAATGACGGTGGACACCGGAAACTCTTCAGTTCGGGCAGCAGCGAAAAGGGATTGACCGCGCTGTTCAACGACATCTCCAGCGTCACCCGTTGCGCGGCGGGACCGCTCCCGGCCGTGATGGTAATGGTAAAGCGATTGGCCGAGCCCTGCATCCGCCCCTGAAGCAGCCGCGCCCAGCCCCATGGCCCGTCATACCCCACGCGAAGCGGCGGTGTCACCCCGGCAACGGCAGGCACCACCGCCGGGGCGGTCACCGGGCCACCGGCGACCGCCGGCGGCGGAATGGCGGTAAAGGTCACCGAGGCCCCCCGACGTGGACCGGCGGGATTCGGCCAGACCACATGCCCCGCCTGGCTGCCGTTACGCTGGAACGTCACCGGTTCGCCATCCACTTCGACCACCACCTCCTGGGTCTGGGGACCGAAGCCGATGGCCCGCAGTTCGAATCCCACCGAGGCCGCCCGGCCGCCGTTGGGGAAGAAGCCGTCACGAATCCGTCGCGCCTCCTGGAACGCCCCAAGGACTCCGGGCGAAATCCCGAGGTCGGTGTTATTGACCGCCTGCCAGCGCCAGGGCTGTGCCGCGGCATCGACGAAGTGTGCAAGGCGCGTGTTAAAGAACGTATCGAATTGCCCCTGCCCGCCCTCAGGCGCGAACAGGCGATTGAAGTCGTCCATGGGCATTTCGGACCCGGACCCGGACCCGGACCCGGACCCGGAAAATGGGTACTTCCCCTCCGTCTGCCGGCAAGACTGGAGAACATCCGCCCTCCAGGCATAATCCAGTTGTGATCGCAACGCCGGCACGCTTGGATTGGCCGGACCCTGGGTTACCACCTGTAGCCAGCCCTTGACCGGCGGCGGCAGGTCGCCCGCGGCATTATCCAACCGGCGCAGCGCCGCCGCAGCGTCCCCGGCCGGATTGGAAGAACTCAGGTCAACGCCATGTTCGGCATTGGCCGCGGCCATCAGCGGATCGTGGGCGGCTCTCAGCGCCTCCAGCGCCTGGGCCAGTTCCGGGGATTTGCCCCCCGGAGCGTCGGTCAGGTCGTCGATCGGACGGAAATGGGCCTTGAAGTCGGCGAGCGGCTGAGCGAGCCAGGAGGGGACCGCGCCGGCCACCGCCGCAGCGACGGCCCCCCCGGGCACCGCGACACCACCCGCACCCGGCAGCGCCAACGCCGTGCCTCCCCGCACCGCGTCCAGCACCCTGACCAGGGCCGAGGATGGCCCGGACAATTGCCTGACGACATCGGCCGATTGTCTCGGTCCCTGCGGCGCCTTGATGGTCAGATCATTCAGCAGGCCATCCCATGCCTCGGCGTAGTCATGAAGATAACGCTGGAGGATGGCCCGCTCCAGGTCGGCATAGACCGGATCGGCGGGCGACTGGCCGGTGACCCAGCTTTCGTCCCGGGTCGCCTTCGCCTGTACCCCGATGGCCGGCAACATCAGATCGAATCCGGCAGCCGTGAACCGGCCGGGAAGACCATCGGTCAGGGGCTTGTTGGACTTCCTGACGAACACCGGCTCCAGAACCGCGTCGCCCACATGGTCGGTCAACCGCCAATCGGGCAGAGCCTTGCTTTCGCGGCTGCCCGCGACCTGTCGCCAGGCATGGTCAGCCGGCTGTTCCCGGGTCAGCGCCTGGCGCGCCGCGGCGATCAGCGGGGCTCCGACATCCACCGGCTCGGGATGTTCAATCAGCAGTGCCCTGAGATGATCGGCCAACTGGCGCCGCTCGGTCTCGTGGCCGTCGCCGGGAAACACCGTGTCCCAGACCGGTTTGAACTGCGCCGCCACGAACCCGGAATTCATCGGCCCCTGACCGCTCAGCATCAGGAAAGTCTTGAGGTCGTCGTGCAAGGTTTCAGATAGCCCCGGCCGATCCAGGTCGGCCCGGATCTCATTCCCCAGATGCACCAGCAGCCGCGGCCGGAACAACTGGGTCAAGGCCCTTAGATAAGCCTGCTTGCCCGCCAACCCAAGAATGTCACCCTGGTACAGGCCCAAACCCATGGCCGCAGCCTTACCCTCCTGCTGGTTGTCGTATCCGGCGGGCAACCGGCGCAACTGATTCAGCAGCGGTAGAAGCTCCCGAATTTTCTCGTCCGCAACCACAGGGTCAGAGAACGGCTTGACTGCCACTTCCCTGGCATAGGCATCGGCTTCCGCCGCGACCGCGGCGATCAGTTGCTCGTTGCTGAAAAAACTCGCGCCCCAAAGCCCCGCCGTCCCCAGCACGGCCAGCGCCAGCGCGGCGTAAAAGCCGCGCCGTTGCCACAGCCGCCGCCGTTCGGTCCTTTCGTCAACGCCGACCACGGCCGCTTCGCTGAACACCACCTCGCGCAACAGACGGGTCAGGAAGTAACTGCGACTGGACCCGCTGAACGGTGTCGAAATCGGCCGGACCAGACCAAACGCCGCCGACATGGCCCCGAGCAAACGATCGATCGGCGTTCCCTCCTGGGTGCCGCTGGTGAAATAGACGCCGCGCAACAAAAATCGCGGATCGTAACGGTTGGGCTCGAAGATGTTGGTGAGAAACTCGCTGGCAACCTCCTTCATCGAGGCGAACTGGCCGGGAAAGCCGAAGATCAACGCCCGCCGCCGCAGGTCCCGCTCCTGGTGAACGCGGTCGATCAGCCGGTCATTCATGCGCCCGACCAGCGCATCGAACTCCTCGGGAAACTCGGCAACGACACCCTCGGGTCGGCTCTCGTCGTCGAGAGGAAAGGTCACCCCCAGCACCTGCTCGCGCTCCCCGCGACCCAGGTCTTCGAAGAACTCGACGAATCCGGCGATCAGGTCAGTCTTCGTGAAGAGAATATAGACCGGAAAGCGAATTCCAAGGCGCTCGTGCAATTCCCGCAATCTGGCCTTGATGGCCGTCACGTGAGCGGTGCGCTCCCCGGCGCTGAGGTCGGCCAGATCGGCAAGACTGATGGCCACCAGCACACCGTTGACCGGTTGGCGGCCCCGGTAGGTCTTAAGCAGATCGAGGAAGCCCAGCCATCCGGCCTGATCCACCGTTTGGCGACTGTCCTGGGTGGTATAGCGGCCGGCGGTGTCCACCAATACCGCCTCGTCGGTCAAAAACCAGTCGCAGGTCCGGGTGCCGCCGATCCCTTTCACCGGTTTGCGACCCAGGCGGTCGGCCAGCGGGAAATGCAGACCGGAATTGAGCAGCGCCGTGGTTTTGCCCGAACCGGGCGGGCCAACGATCAGGTACCAGGGCAAGGTGTAGAGGTAGTCACCCTGGCCCGACTTGCCGCCGCTGTGACTTTTCTTGAGCAGGGTCAGAGCCTCACGCAGCTTTTCACCCAGCCCCTCGACCTCTTGGGCGCCGGCTGCGGAGGTCCCGCCGTCGTCCCTTCCTTCCTCGGCGGCCAGTGCCGAGATCATCGACGATTCGGTCCGGTCGGCCAGCCACGAAATCAGAAAATTGCCGAGACCCCACAGCATCAGGCTCAGCACGGTACCGCCAACCTGGATCAGGGTGCTGTCCAGGCCCACCAGCGGCCCCAGCAACCACAGTAACACGATCAGGCCAAGACATCCCACCAGGGACGCAGTAAGGCGAATGATAGCGGATTTCGACAGCCTTATCACGATCACACCCCTTTGCCGGTCTTGCCTGCCGCAATCATGCTTCGACGATCACTTCCACTCATGGCGCCGTCCCTTCGGCCTTGAGCAGCACCAGTTCGACCCGCCGGTTCTTACTGCGCCCTTCCGGGGTGCCGTTGGGAGCAATCGGCCGGTTTTCCGCCAGGCCCTGGGTGCTGATGCGGTCGGGTTGGGCCAGCTTCGCCCTGAGAATCGCCCCCACCGCCTCGGCCCGGGCCACCGAGAGGTCGTAGTTCGACGGGAAGCGCAGGGTTCTTCTGATCGGCGTGTTGTCGGTGTGACCGGTGACCAGCAGATTGCCCGATTCGCCATTGAGTTCCACCGCGATCCGTTCCAGCGTCGTCACGAACGCCGGCTTGACCTCGGCACTGCCGCTGTCGAACATGGCATCGCCGACCAACCGGATGGTCATCCCCTGCGCCGTCGCCAGCACGTCAACCAGATGCCCATCAATTTCAGGTTGCAGGAACCGGGTCATGCTCCCGACGTAGTGATCGAATTTGTCGTCGTGTGGCTTAGGGGGTGGCGAAGGCGGTGCCAACCCGCCCCTTTGCGCCGGCGGCGCCGCCACGGTCAGGTTGAGCGGGCCGGCCTGGGGCGGCAATGTCGCCAGTTGGGCCGCGAGCGCGGAGGACTCGCCTCTCAGGATGACGAAGTCCAGACCGACATACAGCAGCACCAGCAGCGCCGCCGCCACCGCACCCCATACCCACAGCGGCACAGAAGCTGCCAGCGTCCGATGCACCGCCGTGATCCCGCGCCAGTGCGGAGACAAGTCGCGTTCATAGTTACCGCGCAACTCGCGGATCGTGGCGTAAACACTGTCGCGGATGCTTGCGTGTTCGGCGCGCCCGCGATCACGCACCCTCGTCTGTCCTTCGAATCCCAGCGACAGGCATAGATACATCAGTTCAAGCACCGCGCCGTACTGTCCCGGATTTTGCTGCAATTTTTTCAACCAGACGAAGAATTCATTGCCGCCGATCACGTTACCGTGAAAACTGCTGGCGATACTCTTCTGTGCCCAGCCGCTGCTCTGGCCCCACGGAGTCCTCTGGACCATTTCGTCGATGAAGACGCAAAGGGCGTAGTGCCCGACGTTGAGCACCTTCGGGTCAACCCCGGCCGACCGCCCCTGCCGCTCGAACCCATGCATCGCCTCAATGATGCGCTGCCGGAGTGCATCCACGTCCGGCTGTTCCGCCATCGTTTGCACGCGGGTCGCAAGAGCCAGCAGCGGCGCCGCGGGCGCCAGCAACGGACTCCTGGGATTTCCGCCCCAAACCGGCAGATCGACCGGAGTTCCGGCAAAAGAAGCCCCACCCCGGGGCGACGGCTGACGCATGCCCGCCGACGACGGCGGCACCCGGCCGCGTCCACCGGGGGTTGGTATCAGATGGGTGGTAACGTCGCTATCGTCGTTATCAAAGTTACCGGTCATCGACGGCTACCCCCTGATCGCCCAGCATTCCATTTCAACATTGGGAAAGTCACCCGCCAGATGAATGACCAGCCCGGCCGACTTGCTCAGTTGCCCCCAATGCTCGCCGGTACGATCCATCTCAAAGTACGCGGAGTCACCCTGGTACGGAATCTGGCGCGGTGCCACCTGAAGCGGCAGCAGCCGGATCCCTTTGAGGGCGCTCGAAACCAGGTCCAGGATCGTCTCGGCCGAACCGATCTTGATGTGTTCAGGCAGCGAGCGGCGCAAATCCTCCGCCGGCATTTGGGCCTTGACCACCAGCACGAAAGCTGCCCCGGTCAACAGACTGCGGTCCTGAATGATCCCGACCCGGAAGCCGTTGCGCCGGTCGTGGAGCGGAATCTTCACCGCGTTCGGTCCGATCATCATGGCCAGGGACTGGCGCAGTTCCTTCATCACCGGGGCGAAGGTCCGTTGCAGGTCCTCGTGCTGATAGAGCGGGAACGGCGGTGGCCGTCGGGTCTTCTCGTTGGTGAAGCTTGCCAGTTCACCGGCCGCGGAAATCGCCAGGGCGAAGAAATCTTCCGGGTGAATATCACCCAGCACGGCGTAATGGGCGAACAACGGCGCGTAACGATTGACCAGCGCCAGCAACATGAAGTCGGCAATTTCGCCGCCGGACTTGCCCGATGTTGCGGTGGTCCCTGCAATCAGATGGGCCAGAGCGTCCAGGCGATGTTCGAACAATCCTTGCAGTTCGGTGAGAAAGCCCCGGAGCGGGGACGACGCCCGGCTTTGCAGCACCGGCGGGATATAGTCGTCGTCGAGTTTGACCTTGCCGTCGCTCCCGACCTCAATCACGCGCGCAAGTCCGATGCCGATGGTACCGCCGCGGTCAGTGGTCTCGAGGGCATAGCGCAAGGCCAGTCGCCCGACCTTGAGCGGCACCACGGCGTCACTGCCCAGATTTTCGTCAACCGCCTCGTACTCGGTGGCGCGGTAACGGAGCACCATGTCGGCCGCCGCCATTGCCACCTCGCGCCCGCCCGGCTGGCGCACCGGCAGGGTCAGATACACCAGGACGTTGCGGGCATCCCGGGGCAGCTTCAGCGCCGGCGGATGGTCAGCCTCGTCGGGAACACTGAAGGGTGTTCCGTCGGGCAGCACGCCCCGACACGACGCGACGCCGAAATATCCGGTCTCCAACAGGTCCCGGTTAATCACCAGCCCGGTCAGCCCCCAGGCGTGGGGCCGCAGGCCGTCAACCCGACCCCGCACCAGCGCCTCGACATAGCGGTCGGCTTGCTGGAAGTGCTGGGTCCGAAGAAACATCCCCTCGGACCAGATGACTTTGTTGTTCCAGGCCATGGATCAAACTTCAAGAATGCGGTTTTACAAACGAGATGGAGACGGCGTCCGGTACCGGCGGCCCGGCGTCGGCCGATCGAAAGCAACAAACCCAAAACGCCACCAACCGTGCCGCATTCGGGCTCCGGCCAACCACGCCTGGAGGCACCACCCCTTGCCGCCGCCATCAGCGTCCGGGACCCGTCACAGGACAACGGCAAGATATCCCAAAGCAACCTCAGGCGATAGCTAATAATTCAAATTCTGTATCACAAATAGGTTAGCCTGCCCGCCCCTCCCCGACGGATACCACCGGACCTGCGCAACAACACGGTTTCGAGGTGGCAAAACGGCACCGGTGTCGCGGCAACCGGTAATCCGGTCCGACGTCACCACCTTCAGGCCGGCAATTTCCCATCCGCCCCAGGACGGAACCCGGTCAACCGCCCGGTCCGCGACCGCAGCGCCACGGATCGGCGATGGCTCGGTTGCCGGTAAGACGTCCGCTGCCCGCCCCCTTCTCCCACGGGGAGTCAAGTAGCCAGAGACCAGATATTTTTCGATTCAGCGACGGCATCGTGTCAAGATAAAATCCTGGTTAAGACGACGCGCCGAAACAACATGCGCCAGTGGTGGCGCCGGTTTCCGGCGATGTGCCTGAACCGGTGCGTCCCCTGAGATGAAATCTCGACGTTGCAGGAGAACCTGCACCCCCGCAGCCGGACTTCCGGTATCGTCGCCGGATCACCGTACCGGCAAAGCCCACGGCGGCGATCTTCGGACCGAACCGCCCATGGCCCACGGGCGGGCCGGCGCCGCCGACATGTCCAGGATTGCGCGCAAGAGCCGGCAACTCTTATATTTTTCCTGCCCGGCGATGCGCTATAATGTGAAGGCGCGCTTAATGAAGTTTCAAGTTTGGCCACGGATGCGATAACCATGCTGAAGTTGACCCTGACCTCCCTCTCGCCCCGGCATTCGGCCCTTCCCGAGACCAGATGCTTTCAGGAGGAAGAGGGGCAGGAAATCGTGGTCGGTCGCGGAACCCCACGGGAGGGACTCCATTGGACGCTGAAAGACCCGGACCGGGAGTTGTCGCGCCAGCATTTCATCATCAGACTGATTAAGGGCCGTTATTGGATCGAAGATACCAGCACCAACGGCGTCATCGTCAATGAAGTTGTCGCTTTGGAACATCATCAGCCGGTCCAGCTTAACGACGGTGACCGTATTCGCCTGGGACATTACGAAATCGCGGTATCGTTGAACAAACCCACAATCGACGCCACGCGCCAGTCCGGCCCCCGGAACAACTGGCCCGAAGAGCCTTATCCGTGGCCGGCTGAACACGAGATCGTACCCGAGATTCCGCCGACGGAAGATCAAGGTTACCGGAAACGTCCCGAGTCAAATCATGTTCCGGCGATAAAGACCAACTTCCCGCCCCCCACCCCACAGCCGGAAGTCTCACCAACGGCAAACATCTCGTCCGGGGTGCCGAAGACCCCCGATGACATTTTTAATATACTTGACCGCTTTGTTCTGCACCAGGCATCCCGGCCGGCCACACCACAGGGCGGCCCGGCGCGCCCCGCCGAGTCGGACCCAGCCCCCACGGCGGCCACGCCCCCTCCCGAACAGGCCCACCCGGCCGCGCCTTCGGCGCCTGCGGCCAGCGACGCCTTGGGCGCCTTCCTGCTTGGCGCCGGCATTGAGCCCGGAGCACTAACCGATACCGACAGCCTGGCGGTGCTGACCCGGGCCGGCGAAATCTTGCGCGAGTCGATCGAAGGACTGATCAAGATACTCAACGCCCGTAACATGACCAAAGCCGAACTGCGGGTAGAGCGGACCGTTCTGCAACCCGCCGACAACAACCCCTTGAAGTTCTCCTCCGGCATCGAAGGCACCTTGATCACGTTGCTGGACGGGCACCGGCCCGGCTTCATGGACTCGACGACGGCAACCCGCGACGCCGCCCGTGACATCCTCGCCCACGAATTTGCCCTGCTCGCCGCCATTCCGATCGCGCTTAACAGTTTGCTCGAACGATTCCGGCCGGAAAACCTGACGGAGCGCATCCAGGCCGATGACCTTTTTGCCTCTTTGTTTTCCGTTCCGCGCAAGGCGCGGTATTGGGAAGTCTACGAAAAGAAGTACCAGAAAATCGCCGAGGATATGGCCAACAACTTCAACGGGGTATTTGGTGACGCGCTGACCGACGCCTATTTAAGGCAGTTGAGCAGGCTGGAAGAGGAGCCTGATGAAGCGTCGATGGGGACCCGCTCGCAACGACGATACTGAAATCCGGTCCGTGACCGATATCGCGGCGAGAAGCGGCGGCCAAAGCCGCCGCTGTCGGTGACTCGGAACTCTGCCTGAACCGAAGCTCAGCCGCTCTTGGTGCTCGCAAGATCGTAGCTGGCAACGATGGGCGACTGCGGCTTGTGATTCGAATCGTAAGGAACGTATTTCAATTCCATTTTTGTGAAATTCAGGTTGATCTGCTCGATCGGGCGGTCGCCATCGGTGGCAATGCTGTAGCCACTGACCAACGTATTGGTCAGGATATATTCAACATAGGTATCACCGGGGCTGCCGGTGGTGACCAGATGGATGGTCACCTTTTTGCCTTGTTTGCCGGTGCAGCTTTCCGTAAAGAACTTCGGCGATGACGCATCCATGGTCTTGGTGACGCTGACCTCGCTGACGTGGGGTTCCGACGCCTCACGATTGGTCGCGGCACCGACCGGGGTGGTCACGGCCCGCCCGACACCCCAGGTCAGGCGCTGGATGTTGAGCCACTTCTTATGCTGGTCGTGGGTCACATCACCTTCGATGCCTTCGTATTTCAGATAGATGGCCATGATAACGCTCTTTCCTTGTCACTCTGGAAATTCGTAAGCCGTGCGGGAGGGCGCACTAGGCGATCCCGTAGACGAAGTTGCCGTCATCGCCGACCGAAACCTCCACCGCCGAAATCTTGCGATCTTCGGCCAGATGGGTGAGGAAATGCGCGGACAGGGTCGGCAACAGGCCGCGCGACAGGATGTGATCGATGGCGCGGGCACCACTTTGCACTTCCTTGCAGCGGGCAACGATGCTGTCAAGCACCGCTGGTGTACAGGTAAAGCGCGCGCGGTAATTGGCCTCGATCCGCTTTTCGATCCGACTCAATTGCAGTGCTGCGATCTGCCGCAGGATTTCGTCCGAGAGCGGAAAGTACGGCACCACGGAAACCCGGCCGAGAAATGCCGGCTTGAACGCCTTCAGCAGGTCGGGCCGCAGGGCCTCGGCCAGCCCCTCGGCGTCAGGCGCGGTCTCAAGATCGGCACAGAGCTTATGAATGGTCTCGGTCCCGACATTGGATGTCATGATGATCAGAGTATTCTTGAAGTCGATGTCGCGCCCTTCACCATCGCGCAACATGCCTTTGTCGAAAAGTTGATAGAATATATCCTGAACGCCGGGATGGGCCTTTTCCATCTCGTCGAACAGAATCACGCTGTAGGGCCGACGTCGCACCGCTTCGGTCAGGACGCCGCCCTCTCCATAACCGACATAGCCGGGGGGCGAGCCCATCAGAGTCGAGACCTTGTGCTCTTCCTTGAACTCCGACATGTTGATGACGGTCATGTTCTGCTCGCCGCCATACAACAACTCGGCCAGCGCCAGCGCGGTCTCGGTCTTGCCGACGCCGCTGGTGCCGACCATCAGAAACACGCCGATCGGCTTGCGCGGATCGGTGAGTCCGGCGCGCGAGGTCTGGACCGCCTCGGCAATCACGTTAAGGGCATGGGGCTGTCCGACCACCCGCGCCGCCATACGTTGACGCAGATCCAACACCGACCGGATCTCATTGGAGACCATCCGGCCCACGGGAATTCCGGTCCAGTTGGCCACCACCGCCGCCACCGCCTCGCCATCGACGCAGGGATGGATCAGCGGCGCCTCGCCCTGGAGCCCCTTGAGCCTTGCGGTCAACTCAGCCAACTCCTGGCGTCCGGTGGCCGCCACCGGGTCCGAAGGGCCTGCTGCTGCCGCTGCCGCCTCCAGCGCCTCGCGGCGCTGACGGATCGCCGCGACGATCCCTTTTTCGTCCTGCCAGCGTGCCTCCAGCGCCGCCAGTTCCGCCGGCGCCCGTTCACGGCGGGCGCGGGCGGTGGCCAGCCGCTCGGGGTCACCCGAACCGGTGACACCCTCCCGCTCCAGAATGCCGATCTCGGTGCTCAGAACCTCGATCTCGCGCCGAAGGTCCTCGATCGGGGCCGGCACCGCCTCGGCGCCGATCGCGACCCGGGCGCAGGCGGTGTCGAGCAGGCTGACCGCCTTGTCCGGCAACTGCCGGCCGGCGACGTAACGGTGGCTCAGGCGGACCGCCTCGACCACCGCCCGATCGAGGATGCGCACCTTGTGATGGCGCTCCAGCGTCGCCACCAACCCGCGCATCATCGCCACCGCCGCCAGCTCTCCCGGTTCTTCGACCTTGATCACCTGGAACCGCCGGGCGAGCGCGGCGTCGCGCTCGAAATATTTCTTGTATTCGGCCCAGGTGGTCGCTGCGATGGTCCGCAGATCACCGCGTGCCAGCGCCGGTTTCAGCAGATTGGCGGCATCGTTCTGCCCGGCCTGGCCGCCGGCGCCGATCAGGGTGTGCGCCTCGTCGATGAACAGGATGATCGGCGCGGGCGAAGCCTGAACCTCTTCGATGACGCTTTTCAGGCGATTCTCGAACTCCCCCCGCACCCCAGCCCCGGCCTGAAGCAACCCCAGGTCAAGAGTCCGAACCGAAACCGGCAGCAGCGCCGCCGGAACGTCACCGGCGGCGATGCGCAAAGCAAAGCCTTCGACCACCGCGGTCTTGCCGACCCCGGCCTCGCCGGTGAGAATCGGGTTGTTCTGGCGTCGGCGGGTCAGAATATCGATGACCTGACGAATCTCCAGGTCGCGGCCCAGAACCGGGTCGATCTTGCCCGCCCGCGCCCGGGCGGTCAGGTCGATGGTGAATTTATCGAGCGCCCGCTCGCCGCCGGTGGCTTCCGACGAAGTCGCCACCGCCGCGGCCACCTCGGGTGGTGCCGGAGTTTCCAAGGCTCCCGCGGTAATGGCGCTGTGGTCACGACGCAATGCCTCCGCCGGAATGCGGGCGAACTGGCTTGAGGCTCCGCGCGCGAGCGCGGCCAGCGACCTTTCAGACAGCAACGCCACCAGCAAATGGCCCGACCCCACGTAGCGCGCCCCATCCTCGACCGACGCCACCAGCCACGCGGCCCGGGCCAGTTCGACCACCTGCGGAGCCAGCGACGGGGTGCGGGTATTGCCCCTTCGGAACCCCCTGACCACCCGCTCGAGGTCGGCACGCAGGCGCGCCACGTCCACCTCGTAATGCCGGAGCAGGATCCGGAGATCGCTGTCGGCCACATCCAGCAGCCCGACCAGCCAGTGCTCGACTTCGACGTTGTAGTGCCCGCCCGAAATCGCGGAACCCACCGCCGCTTCCAGCGCGCCCCGGCTCAGGCCGTTCAGTTTGCCGATGACTGACTTAAGGTCTTCCATGCGCCACGGTGCTCCGTCCGCCCGTTTCTGCCGATGCGCCCTTTATTCTCAGTGGCTACGCTTCGCCCGACCGCCGCCTTCCGGCTGTGACCGCGAACCGCATGCCCCCGGCCGTGCCCCACTCTCCCTCACGGCTCCGGGTGTACCGTGATTTACGCATCGTTGTCATCCAAAGAATCCAGATTGGTGATTCCTTTTTTCGGGCGATGACGCTATACGGGAAGCCGGTTGACAGACAAACGTCGCCCGCCGCCCGGCTCACTGAACGGCTCCGGGACCGGCGTGTCGACCCTCCTGCTATCGCCCCTGCCACTCACCATTTCGATCCTGCCGGAGGCAGTCCAGTTATGGCCAGCGTTCACGATAAACTCGAACGGGTTCGCAAGCCCCGTGTCCATATCCGCTTTGATGTCGAGACCGAAGGCGCCGAGCCGAAGAACGATCTGCCCTTCGTGGTCGGCGTGATCGGCGACTACTCCGGCAACAAGCCGGGCAAGGCGCTGGAACCGTTGCGCGATCGGAAATTCGTCCAGATCGACCGGGATAATTTTGACGAAATTCTTGGAAAGATCGCTCCCGGCCTGGAATTCAAGGTTGACAACACGCTGGCCGGTGACGGCAGCCAGTTGCACGTTGATCTCAGGTTCCGCGCGATGGATGACTTCGAGCCCGGCGCCGTGGTCAATCAGGTTCCGGCGCTGCGGAAGCTGCTGGAGTCGCGCAATCAGTTGCGGGACCTGCTGAGCAAGGCCGATAACTCGCAGAAGCTCGAGGACCTGCTGGAAGGGATTCTCAACGACAAGACGCAGCTTGAGGCGCTGTCGCGCCAGCTCAACGCGCCGCGCCCCGCTGACAAAGGAAACGAGTGATGGTCAACACCGAACGGCAGACCGCGGCAGAGGCCCAGACCGTCGCCGCCACCCCCGGCGTCTCGTTGCTCGATCAGGCGATTGCCGCGACCAAGCAAACCGAGCCCGACCGGGTCCGGGAGTTGTTGCAGACTCTTACCGCGGCGGCACTGGAAGGAACCGTAACCTATAACCGGAACCTCACCGACACCATCAACAAGGCCATTACCGAGCTGGACGAGAAATTGTCGACCCAGCTCGCAGCCATCATGCACCATGAAGAATTCCTCAAACTTGAGGGAAGCTGGCGCGGGCTCAACTATCTGGTCAAGAACAGCGAGACCGGGGTCGACCTTAAAATCAGGATGCTCAATGTTTCGAAGAAGGCGCTGTTTAAAGATCTGAAGAAGGCATCGGAATTCGATCAGAGCATGCTGTTCAAGCATATCTACGAAAGCGAATTTGGCATGGCCGGTGGTGAGCCCTATGGCCTGCTGGTCGGAGATTACGAATTCAGCCAGCATCCCGAAGATGTCGAACTGCTCGGCAAGATTTCCCAGGTTGCCGCGTTGGCTTTCGCCCCGTTCATTTCGGCTGCGGCGCCGAAGATGTTTGGCTTCGACGATTACCGGGACCTGAGCAAGCCGCGGGATTTGGCCAAGATTTTCGATACCGTCGAATATACCAAATGGCGGTCATTTCGCGAGAGTGACGAGGCGCGTTTCGTCACGCTCACGCTGCCGCGCACGCTGGCGCGCGCGCCCTATGGCTCGTCGGGCATTTCCATCGAAGAGTTCAAGTACGAGGAAGCGCCGCGCGAGCGAATCGGGGACGACCGCGACGTCGGTCGGGTCCAGAAGCACGGCGACTATTGCTGGATGAACGCCGCCTATGTACTCGGCGCCCAGATCACCAATGCTTTTTCCCAGTACGGCTGGTGCACCGCGATCCGGGGCAAGGAGGGGGGTGGCAAGGTCGAGAACCTGCCGTCCCATGTTTTCACCACCGATGACGGCGACCTGGATCAGAAGTGCCCGACCGAAATCGGCATCACCGACCGTCGGGAAGCCGAACTGAGCAAGTGCGGTTTTCTGCCGCTGTGCCATTACAAGAACACGGATTACTCGGTGTTCTTTGGCGCCCAGACCACTCAGAAGCCGCAGAAGTACGACCGGCCCGAGGCGACCGCCAACGCCGCCATTTCCGCCCGCCTGCCTTACCTGCTGGCCACCTCGCGTTTTGCCCATTTCCTGAAGGTCAAGGCGCGCGACTGGATCGGCTCGTTCATGGAGGCCAGCAACTGCGAGGCCAGGCTCGACCGCTGGATCAAGAACTATGTCAACGCCAACGAGTCGGCCTCGGCTGACATGAAGGCCCGTTACCCGTTGCGCGAGGCCCGGGTCGAGGTTAAGGAGATTCCCGGTCAGCCCGGCTCGTACAATGCCGTCGCCTATCTGCGGCCATGGCTTCAGATGGAGGAACTGACCACCTCTTTGCGCATGGTCGCCCGCATTCCCGGTAAGAACTGAGGCGACCCGATGATCGACGCCACCGAAACCCGACGCCGGACCGACACCCCGCAGGACCCGACCGGGTCCCCGGAGGGGGGGCGCCCGGATCTTCGGTGGCTGGTCGACCGGTTGATTGCCGCCATCGACCGCGCGCTGTCCGAACAGGTCAACGCCATCCTGCATCATCCCGAGTTCCAGCGGCTGGAAGCCTCGTGGCGTTCGGTAAAATATCTGGCCGACGCCGCCCACGGGATCGATCAGACCAGGGTCCGTGTTCTTTCGGTGTCCTGGCGGGAACTGGCCCGCGACCTGACCCGGGCCGCGGAATACGACCAGAGCCAGATGTTCGATAAGATTTACAACCAGGAATTCGGCATGCCGGGCGGGGAACCGTTCGGCCTGCTGATCGGCGATTACGAAATCTCGCCGCTGCCGGCGATTCGGCGGCCCGCTTCCGCCGAAAGAGCCGTGTCGACAGACCGGCGGGCCGACGGCAATCCTGTTGTGGGCGACCTGCTGCGGACACTGACCACCCGGGCGCTGGCGGACAGCCCGGTCAACCGCCCCGGAAAATCGGGGAACGCCACCGACGCCGGCCCGCCGCCCGGCCAACCCGACGCCATCGCCGTGCTGCGGGAAATGGCCAAGGTCGCCGCCGCGGCCTTTGCGCCGTTCCTCTGCAATGCCGCACCCGCCATGTTCGGGCTCGATCATTTCCAGGACCTTGGCGCCCAGATCGATCTTGCCCGGACGTTTCGACAGACCGAGTACCAGCGTTGGCGGGAGTTCCAGCAAAACCCCACCACCAACGAGGATCTGCGGTTCATCGGCCTGACCCTGCCCCACATCCTGATTCGCGAGCCCTGGCCCGACGATGGGTCGCGCGCCGACGGCTTTCGCTTTAGGGAAACGGTCGACCGCGACGGACGAGACGGCTATCTGTGGTCGTCGGCGGCCTATGCCTTTGCCAGCGTGGTCTTGCGCGCATTCGGAGATTGCGGCTGGTTTACCGAAATTCGCGGGACCCGGCGGGATGTGTTGGGCTGCGGATTGGTGGTCGACCTGCCGGTGCCCTCGTTCGCCACTGACCGGCGGGGCGTCGCGATCAAACTGTCCAGCGACGTGGAAATCTCGGACCGTCAGGAACGGGAACTGAGCGAGCTTGGTTTCATCCCGCTCGGCAAGGCGCGCTACACCGACTATTCGGTGTTTTTCGGCAACCAATCGATCCAGACGCCGCAAAAGTTCGAAGACGCCGCCGCCACGGTCAACGCCCGCCTGTCGTCGATGATGCAATACCTGCTCTGTGTCTCCCGATTTGCCCATTACATCAAGGTCATGTGCCGGGATCGGCTGGGATCTTTCTCCACGCCGGCCGATGCCGAAGAGTTCCTGAACCGCTGGCTCGCCAATCATTGTGCCAATACCGAAAACGCCGAGGTGATGACCCGCTATCCGTTGCGGCAAGGGACCGCCGAGATCCGCGAGAGTCCCGGTCGCCCCGGCCTCTATTCCTGCAGGCTTTGGCTGCAACCTCACTTCCAACTCGATGAAATCTCCGCCGGATTCCGACTGGTAACCGAGGTGGCGAGCGGTCAGGCGGCATAAGGACGAACAGGCCATGACTCCACACGAGCATTTCAGGAACGGCAATCTGACCGCGGCCGTCGCCGGCCTGAGCCAGGACCTCAAGCGACGCCCGACCGACGTTCAGGCCCGCACCTTTCTGGCCGAACTGCTGTGCTTTACCGGCGATTTCGACCGCGCCGACAGGCACCTGGACATCGTGGCGGACCAGGATCCGGCCCGGGCGGTGGCCGTCGCCCGGTTCCGCCAGCTTCTGCGGGCCGAGGTGGCGCGGCGCCAGACCTTTGAAGAAGGGCGGTTACCCCAGTTTCAGGCTCCACCGCCGCCCCATGTGGAAAAGGCGCTCCGTGCCCTGGCCGAACTGCGGGCCGGTCACGGCAAGGCCGCAACCGACCTGCTGGCAGAGGCCGAAGCCCTGCGTCCGGCTCTGCCCGGCCAATGCGACGGCGAGCCCTTCGACGACTTCCGCGATGTTGACGACGTCACTGCCGGCCTGATCGAGGTGCTGACCATCACCGGCCACTACCATTGGATTCCGCTGAGCGACGTGCTCGAAATCGTCTTCCAGCCGCCGCAGCGGCCGCGCGATCTGCTTTGGCGCCGCGCCCGGCTGTCGGTGCGAAGCGGGCCTGACGGCGAGGTGTTCATTCCGGTGCTTTATCCCACCCTGCCCGCCGACGCCGACGACGCCGTGCGCCTCGGTCACGCCACCCTGTGGTCGGAGCCCTCGGGCGGGCCGGTCCGGGGCATCGGTCAGCGCCTGTTCCTGGGCCTGTTTCCGGCCGGCGACCGCGACCTGGCCATTACCGGCATCGGGACCCTGCGTTTCCCGGGACGCGCCTAAGACATGGCCCGGCCCGACCCCAACACGCCGTTGCTGCCTTCGGTATTCGACCGGCTGCTTGGTGACAAGCCGACCACCGACGGCGGGACGCCCCAGGCGGCGCAGCTCTGGTGGTCCAGGGACCGCCTGCGGAAAAGCGTCCTGCGCGATCTTGACGCCCTGCTCAACACCCGTCGACGCTGCCTGTCCTGGCCGGACCATCTCGGCCAACTCGATCGCTCACTGGTCAATTTCGGCGTCTCCGACTTCAGCAGCGCCAATCTCGGCTCCCAGGTCCAGAAGGAACAGCTTCGGGCCGACATCGAACAGACCATTCGGATCTTCGAGCCCCGGTTCAAGAGCGTCCGGGTGGGGCTCACCGAGACCGATGGCGACGCCCGCACCCTGTGCTTTCGCATTGAAGTGACCATGTACGCCGATCCGGTACCGGTCCATCTGCTGTTCGACTCGCGGCTCGAACCCGGCAGCCGTCGCTTTTCCGTGAAGTGAACACGCCATGACCGACGACCTTCTCGACCACTACGCCCGGGAACTGAAGCACCTGCGGAGCGCCGCGGCGGAGTTTGCCGCGGCCCATCCGACCATCGCCGGCCGGTTGCAGCTCTCGGCCGACACCATCGACGACCCCCATGTCGGCCGCCTGCTGGAAGGCGTGGCGTTCCTGAACGCGCGCATCCGGCGCAAGCTTGATGACGAGTTTCCCGAACTGACCGACGCCCTGCTGGGGGTGCTGTATCCGCACACTCTGGCGCCGATACCGTCCATGGCCATCGTCCAGTTCACCGCGCTGAACGACTTCGACAAGTCGCTTCCGGTTGCGGTCGGGGCCGAACTGGAGACCAAAGCGGTTGGCGAAAAAATGGTTGCAGGCCGGCCGGTTGCGTCCGAGACCTGCCATTACCGCAGCACCGCCGCGGTCACGCTGTGGCCGGTCACGGTGGCCGCCGCCAGCCTGACCGGCCGCCCGATCACCGCACCCAGGAACCCGCGCGCCGATGGCGCCGCCGCGGTCCTGCGTCTGACCCTCAAGGGCAGCCATCCCGACGCCCGGTTTCCCGGGTTGGGCCTGAACACCCTGCGCTTTTATCTGGCGGCACCCCTGCACGAGGCGCTTTCCGTCTATCAGTTGCTGTTCCGCTCGACGATCTCGGTGATGCTCGCCGATTCCCCCAATGACCGGGAACCGGTCCCGTTGCCGGCTGATTGTCTGCGGCCGGTCGGCTTTGACCGTAACGAGGGCATGCTGCCCTACCCGCCGACGTCGTTCATCGGCTACCGCCTGCTGACCGAATATTTCGCCTTTCCTCAGAAATTCCTGTTCTTCGACCTGACCGGTCTGGACCGGAAGCAAAACTTCCGCCAGAGCAACCAACTGGAGGTCTTTTTCTACCTGTCGGACACGGTGCCCGACCTGGAGCGCAAGTTGACCGCATCAATGTTCGCGTTAGGCTGCACCCCGATCGTCAACCTGTTCCGTCAGCGGGCCGAGCCCATCGACCTTGACGGCACCACGTCGTCCTATCGGGTGGTTCCCGACTTCCGCCGGCCTTCGGCGCTGGAAATCCACTCGGTGGAGCGCGTCATCGCCTCCGACGGACGGGGCCACACTTTCCCCTGTCAGCCCTTCTACGCGATCCGGCATGACAGCAGCCGGGCCGACCACCGTCCCATGTTTTGGCATACCGAACGACGGCGCCTGCGCGACGACGACACCGGGACCGACGTCTTTCTGTCCCTGGTCGACCCGGCCTTCAACGCCCTGGCACCGGCCGACCGGGAACTGTCGGTGGAGACCCTTTGCTTCAATCGTAACCTGCCCCAACGTCTGTTTCTCAGCGGTGGCCTGCCCACACTGACCCCGATTGCCGGCACCCCGATCAGCGTCAGGTGCCTGACCTCGCCGACCCCGACCCTGCGCCCGCCGGTACGCGAACAGGGACGGTGGCGGCTGGTGTCTCACCTGTTGCTCAACCACCTGTCACTGGCCGATTTCGAGCAGGGCGCCGACGGGCTCCGTGAAATCCTCAAGCTGTACGATTTTCGCGACTCCGCCGAAACCAAGGCCGCAATCGATGGCATTACCAGCATAAGGTGCATCCGCGGCACCGCCCGCGCCCCCGGCCCCGACATGGGGGTGGTGGTGCGCGGCATTGACGTGACCGTCACCTTCGATGCCCAACGGTTCACCGACAACGGCCTGTTCCTGTTTGCGTCGATGCTGGAGCGGTTCCTGCCGCTCTATGGCTCGATCAATTCGTTCACGCGACTGACCGCCGCGGTCAGGGACCGCCCGGGAATTCTGAAGCAGTGGCCGGCGCGGACCGGCGAGATGGTGCTGCTGTGACCGCCCCGACGTTCCCGGACCTGCCGCTCCTCGACACCCTGTTCGCCGAGCCCGAACGGTTCGAATTCTTCCAGGCCGTCACCATCCTGGAACGCGCCGCCGCGCAGGCCGGAGGGGCCCGGGTCGGACGCGACGCCGGACCGGGGCGGGAGGCCGTCCGCTTTCACGCCGAGCAAACCCGCGCCTTTCCCGGCACCGAAATTGCCGAACTGACCCCGGCCGATGGCGACACCCCGCCCGACATGACCGTCAGCTTCCTCGGCCTGACCGGGGCCAGCGGCGTCCTGCCGCTGCATTACACCGACGCCGTCATCTTCGAAACCCGCCGTAACGATCTGGCCCTCGGCCATTTTCTCGACCTGTTCAACCACCGGGCGATCTCCCTGTTCTTTCGCGCCTGGGAAAAGTATCGACTGCCGGCCGCCTACGGCCTGGCCCCGGGCGGCACCCTTGGCACGGCGCTCCACCGTGACGATGGCGTGCCGGCACCCTACAATCTGGCCCCCACCGGCACCCTCCAGGGTAACGACGACGATCCGATCACTGCGGCTCTGTTTGCCCTGATCGGTTTCGGCACGCCCGGACTGCGCCGGCGGCTGGGTTTGAGCGATCAGGGGTTGCTGCGTTATGCCGGCCTGCTGTCCCATCGGCCGCGCTCCGCGGCAGGGCTGGAAGCCATGCTCTCCGACGACCTGGAACGGTCGGTGACGGTGGAGCAGTTCCGCGGCAGTTGGGTTGCCGTGCGGCCCGAGGACCAGACCCGGATGCCCGACCCGGACAACCCCGATGGCCGCTTCTGCCGGTTGGGCATCGACGCCGTGGTCGGAGAACGGGTTTGGGATGTTCAGGGCGGCTTCCGTCTGCGCCTCGGGCCTCTCGGCTACCGCGACTTTCTGGAGGCGTTGCCCGGGGGCGTCCTGCTGCCGCGGGTGGCCCGGCTGACCCGGCTCTATGTCGGGCCGGATATGAGCTTCGACCTTCAGGTGATTCTGGCCCGGGAGGAAGTCCCGGTCCTGTGCCTGGGAACCGGTGATGGTCCCGAGGCGCCCCGGCTGGGCTGGAACACCTGGATCAAGGGTGCCGACTTCACCCGCGATGCCGACGACGCCGTGTTCAGCCTGGACCACTTCGCACCCTGATGGACCCGTCATCGGAGGACCTCGTCATGACCGGATGGACCGGCGGCTACGTCTCGGACATCGAATACTCGGCCGGTTTCTACGGCCAGCAGGCGCCCGCGGCGCTCGATCTGGCCTGCCTCGTGAACGGCGTCGAACCGCCGGACACCTCCGATGGCTTCGACTGGCTGGAATTGGGCTGCGGTCAGGGCTTCACCGCCGCCCTGCTGGCGGCGGCCAATCCTCACGGCCGCTTCGCCGCCACCGACTTCAACCCGGCCCACATCGCCCGCGCCCGCGACCTCGCCCGCCGGGTCCGGCTGCCCAACCTGACCCTGCACGAAGCGGCGTTTCAGGAGCTGGCCGACGACTATGCCGGACGACCGCCCGCCTTCGACTTCATTACCCTGCACGGGGTCTACAGCTGGGTCAGCCCGGAAAACCGGCAGGCGATCGTGCGGCTGATCGCCCGGGCCTTGCGCCCGGGCGGCGTGGTTTATGTCACCTATAATGCCATGCCCGGTTGGTCCCCGCTGCTGCCGCTCCAGCACTGGCTGCATGAACTGTCGCTCCTCAGCCCCGAACGCAGCGACCGCCGGATCGTCCAGGCGCTGGACTTCGCCGGCCGGATGGCCGCCGCCGGAGCGGGCGCGCTCAACCCGGGAGAGGCGCTCGACCATCTGATCGGTCTTGCGAACCGGGGCGAGGCCACCTACCTCGCCCACGAATACCTGAATGCCGCCTGGACCCCGCTGTTCCACGGCGAGGTCGCCCGGGCCATGGCCGGCGCCAAGCTCGACTATGTCGGTTCGGCCAACCTGCTCGACGCCTTTCCCGATCTGTCGTTCAACGCCGAACAGCGGGCCTTGCTCGCCGAGCTGCCGGCCGGCGAGGCCCGCGAGACCGCCCGGGACCTGTTCGTCAACCGCCGCTTCCGGGCCGACCTCTATGTCCGCGGTCTGCGCCGGCTAAGCGGTGCCGGGCGGGAGGCCCGGCTGCGCCGGACCCGGCTGGCTCTGATCGTTCCCCGGGAGCAGGCGCAGACCCGGCTGACCGTACCCCTGGGTCAGGCGGATCTCGACCCGGCCACCTACCACCCGATCCTGGACGCTCTGGCCATAGGTCCACAACTCATTGGCGATCTGCTGACCCTGCCCGGCCTCGCCGGCCGCACCCGGACCGACGCGGTGGAGCTTGCCGGCATGCTTACCGGCTCCGACCAGACCCGACCGGTCCCGAACCGGGTGATCGACCCCGAGCCCGCGGGCCGCTTCAACCGCATCCTGGCCCAGGACGCCCTCGACGCCCCCACCAACCGCCGGCTGGCCCTCGCGGTGCCGGCTCTCGGCACCGGATTGGACGCCGACACCATCGATTTCGCGGCCTACGGCGCTCTGCTCGAAACCGCCACCCCCGATCCCGACGCCCTGGCCCGCGCCCTGTGGGCGCCCATCGCCGCCCGCGGCGAAAAGCTGATCGAAAACGGCGTCCCGGTGGAGGGCGACGCCGCCAACCTGCGGGTGATGCAGGAAAGGGTGGTGACGGCGATGGAAAAATTACGACATGTCGGATGGCTGTTTCCGTCACCCGGCTGGTTATCATCGCATCGGGCGTGAGCAAAACAACTTGATATGGAGACAGTTATGGCCGACAGCATACCGCTATCGCCGACCACCGGCGGAATTTGCATAACCTCTGCCGCACTTGCGGTTGGAGATATTATCGTTAGCACCACAAATAAAATATCTTCGTCTTTGGTACGAGCCGCGACGGCAGGGGACGTCAGCCATGCCGCCGTTTACATCGACACCAAGACTAATATGGTCATTGAAGCGGTCCCAGATGAAGACGGTAAGCCAGGTGGGGTAATAAAAAAAGGGCTTGACGCCTCACTAAAGTTATCAAATTTAGCGGTTGCCTATCGCTACCCCGGACTTACCGATGCTCAGAAAAGTAAAGTGGTATCATTTCTTACGAATGCGCGTGGTTCATCATACAATTATGACGGTACAATTTGCGCAATAAGCCCAATAACAATTGGTAGTCTTAATATTGTTGGTTTGCTGACGCTTGATATGCCAAGAGTAACAACGGCCATTATATACACTGATGCGATGTATTTAAGTGGGTGCCATACACCGGGATCGGGAAGGACAAAGTTTTTTTGCAGTCAGTTGGTCATACTGGCTTACGAAGCGGCTGGCATTCGGCTAACACCTAAATCTAGCTATAGAATATCACCACAAGACTTTGTTAACATCTACGATGGCGGAAAATTAACTTATGTCGGACACCTCATCGGTTAGCAATGCCTGGTAACTTTAGAGGTTTTATCAATGCCCACCCCCGACATCCTGCCCTTCACGACCCTCCTCGCCCCGATCACCACCGAGACTCCGACCGGCGACAATCCGCGGAAATCGTCCGAATTGTTCCGAAAGTTCGATGCGATCCGCAATGCCTTCTCGTCCGCCGACGTGGCCGAACGGCAGGAGGCCAGGGGGTTCGCGGAACAGCCAAACTCCGACGACAAGCCGTCGAAGCCGCCGGTGACGCCGGCCAAATTATGGGAGCCGGTGATCGCCCCGACCATCGAACTGCTGGCCACCCACACCAAAGACCTTGAAGTGGCCAACTGGCTGGTGCAGGCGCTGGTCCGGGTCGAGGGATTGCGCGGGATCCGCGATGGGCTGAAACTGATCGCCGAACTGTGTGAACGCTACTGGGACGGACTCCATCCCCTACCCGGTTCCGATGACGAGGACCTTGAGCCCGGTGAGAAACCGGAAGACCAGCGATTTCCGCTCTTCGAGCGACTCCAGACCCAACCCATCCTCACCACGCTGCGGCTGACGCCGATTACCGGCAAGAAAGGCGGCGGACCGTTCTCTTATTCCGATTACGCCAATGCCGGGTTACTGGAGCTTACCACCGGCAGCAAGTATCTTGACGAGAGCGCAGCCGAGGCCCGCCGCCAGCTTGGTCGGGAACGAAAGGCTAATATCACGGCGACCGCGACAGAAACCGGTGCCGATTTCTATATTGCGCTACTCGAAGACATGGCCCTCGCCAGCCAACACATGGGCCGGATCGACAGCCTGGTGATGGAAAAGACCGGCGGCGGTCTCGCCCTGGGCAATCTGAGAGAGGTGCTGGACGAAATCACCCGGGCGGTTCGAAACATCAGCCGCGGGATCATACCCGAAGCCCCAGAGCCGGCAACCGCGTCCAAGGACGCCGACGGGGTCGCCGGGGTTTCCAGCGGCGGCGGCTTCCGCGCCTCTGGAACCAATGCCGGTCAGGACCGGGAAAATGCCCTGCGCTGCCTCGCCCAAATCGCCGCTTTTTTCAAGGCCACCGAACCGCACTCACCGATCGGCTACAGCCTCGATACCGTGATCGCCCGCGCCCGCATGCCGCTGCCCGCCCTGCTGGAGGACCTGCTGTCCGACACCACCGCCCGCGACACCTTCCTGACCACGGCGGGCATCCGCCTGCCGGCACCCAAAGCCTGAGGCACCGGCAGCCGGCCAACAACACCGCCAAACACTACCGGTGCCGGGCCAGGCGGGTCCCGGCCCGCAGGTGATCGCGGGATAAGGGGTGGGCTGCCCCGAGGACGGGTCAATGAATGCCGGTGGTTGCCGGCACTTACCGCCCTTCCAGCCTGCGGAGCGCCGCCAGAAACATCTCGGCATAGCGTTCCAGCTTGCTGCCGCCGACCCCGGACAGCTCGGCAAAGCCGGCGCGGTCGGTCGGGCGCCTGGCGGCCATTTCCCTGAGCGTGCTGTCGTGAAAGATGACATAAGCCGGCACCCCCTGTTCCCGGGCCAGTTCGGCGCGCACCGCACGCAGCCCCTCGAACAGTTCGGCATCGGCTTCCTTGATGGCGGCCGACGGCACGGCGGCGGCGATTTCGGCCATTCCCCGCGGACGCCGCTCGCGGTCGCCGCGAAGCGCCCGGGTGGTCGCGGCCTGGGGATCGCGGCGCAGGGACAACGGCTGCTGCCCCTTCATCACCGGCCAGGCCGCTTCGGTCAACCGGAAGCCGTGAGTCTCGGAATCGACGCTGACCAGCCCGAGGGCGATCAACTGACGGTAGAGCCCCTGCCATTCCCGCTTGGAGCGCGCCGCCCCGACCCCAAAGGTCTTGATCCGGTCGTGGCCGAACCGCAGCACCTTTTCCCCGGCCTCGCCACGCAACACGTCGATCAGGTGACCGGCACCGAAACGCTGGCCGGTGCGATAGATGGCGGCAAGGGCCATCTGCGCCGGCACCGAGGCATCCCACATGGCCACCGGGTCCAGGCAGGTGTCGCAGTTGCCGCACGGCTCGGCCAGGGTTTCACCGAAGTAGCCGAGCAGGGTCTGGCGGCGGCAGCGCGGCGTCTCGCAATAGCCGAGCAGCGCCTCCAGTTTGGCCCGCTCCGCATGCTTGTGGGCGTCCGAGGCCGGCGAGGCGTCAAGCAACTGGCGCAGCACCACCACATCGGCCATGCCGTAGGCCATCCAGGCATCGGCCGGCGTCCCGTCACGGCCGGCCCGGCCGGTTTCCTGATAATAGGCTTCCAGAGACTTGGGCAGGTCCAGATGGGCCACAAAGCGGACGTCGGGCTTGTCGATCCCCATGCCGAAGGCAATGGTCGCCACCATCACCACCCCCTCGGCACGCAGAAAGCGGTCCTGGTGGGCCACCCGGGTCGCGGCGGGCAGGCCGGCATGGTAGGGCAGCGCCGCGCGCCCCTGCCCGGCCAGCCAGGCCGCGGTGTCATCCACCTTGTTGCGCGACATGCAGTAGACGATGCCGGCATCACCGGGATGGCGATCGCGCAGAAAGGTCAGAAGCTGCTGGCGCGGGTTATCCTTGACCGTGACCCGATAGGTGATGTTCGGCCGGTCGAAGCTGGTGATGAACACCCGCGCCTGTTCCAGCCCCAGTTGCCGGATGATGTCGGCCCTGGTTCTTTGATCGGCGGTGGCGGTGAGCGCCAGCCTCGGCACCGCGGGATAACGCTCGTGGAGCAGGGACAATTGCAGGTATTCGGGACGAAAATCATGCCCCCACTGCGAAACGCAATGGGCCTCGTCAAGGGCAAACAGCGCCAGTTGTGACCGGTCGAACAGATCCAGGCAGCGCGACGTCACCAGCCGCTCGGGCGCGACATAGAGCAGATCGAGCGCCCCGGCGGCCACCGCCCGCTCGATGCCCTCGGCCTCACGCCAGTCCACCGTCGAGTTGAGACAGGCGGCACGCACGCCAAGCTGGCGCAGAGATTCAACCTGATCTCGCATCAGGGCAATCAGCGGCGAAACCACCACCGCCACCCCCGACCGCACCAGAGCCGGAATCTGGTAGCACAAGGACTTGCCGCCACCGGTGGGCATCAGCACCAGGGCATCGCCGCCCGCCACCACATGGGAAATAATGTCGGCCTGGGGACCCCGGAACTCGTGAAAGCCGAACACCGAACGCAACACCGCCCGCGCCCGCCCCTCGGCCCCATCCGCCGTCTCCGGTAGTCTCGTCTGCGCCCCGCCCACCCCGCACTCCCGCTCCGTACCCCGGCCCCGGTGGCCCGATCGCTTTCCCGCCCTGGTCCGCCGGAACGCCGCAATCCCGGAACATCGCAACCGCTTGACCGCACCCGGCCTTTGCATACCACATTTTCCCCCGGACCCAAGCCCCCGGTCTTTGGCGGATTCGGGGCGCGGCGAAGGCGGGCTCCGGGACCACCTTGAAACACGGGCCGGCGCGGCCGGCGTATCACCAAAAAGCCTGACTCACCGGCACCGAAGCACGCTTCCGGGAACAAGGGACTTTGCTGGAACGCTCCGGCCGCGTAAAGTTGCCGCCATGGTCGCGATCGAACCCAAAACCGCCCTGGTCACCGGTGCCGCCCGGCGCATCGGCCGGGCCATCGCCCTTGATCTTGCCGCCCATGGCTGGGCGGTGGCGGTCCACTGCCACCGGTCGCTGGACGACGGCGAAGCGGTGGTGGCCGAGATCATCGCCGGCGGCGGCCGGGCGGCGCTGGTGGTGGCGGATCTGGCCCGGGAGGACGAGGTCACGGCGTTGTTGCCACAGGCCACCCGCGCCCTCGGCCCGCTCACCGCGCTGATCAACAATGCCAGCCTGTTCGAGGACGACCGGGTCGGCAACGTAACACGGTCAAGTTGGGATGGCCACCTTGAGACCAATCTGCGGGCGCCGCTGGTCCTGACCCAGACCTTCGCCCGACAACTGCCGGCCGGCGGCCACGGCGCCGTGGTCAACATTCTCGACCAGCGGGTCTGGAATCTGACGCCGTATTTCCTGTCCTACACGGTCAGCAAATCGGCACTGTGGACGCTGACCCGGACCCTGGCCATGGCACTGGCGCCGCACATCCGGGTCAACGCCATCGGCCCCGGCCCGACCCTCAGGAGCGAGCGCCAGACCGAAGAGCATTTCCAGGCCCAATGCCAGCGGCAGCCGCTCCATCGTGGCACCACCCCCGCGGAAATCTGCGCCTGCCTGCGCTTCATCCTCGATGCGCCGGCCCTCACCGGGCAGATGATCGCCCTTGACGGCGGCGAGCATTTAGGCTGGGCGCAGCCCGCCACCGGCTTCGTACCGATCGAATAGCGCGCCGGTTCCAGGCCAATAATCATGGACGGATTGACCGCTCTTCATCGGGCCGCGGCACAAGGCCCGGCATGGCCTGCACCGTTCTGTCACCTTTGAGTTGTTCACAGGGTCAAGGGACGGCGCCGATTCGCGCCCGATCGGGGTCCGCCCCCGCCCGCGGCCGGGGTGGGCCGCCCCTGACATCTTCTTGACAAATAATTTTGTGCGTCATTTCAAGCCTCTGACTATGCTGCCGTTATTTTGGGCAAAGCCGTGGAAGTCAACGGAACCCGTGAGTCGCACCCGGTCACCGGCGGGTTATCCAGAGACTTATCCACAGGTTCCGGGGATAGTTTGAAGAATCTTTGCGATGGAAGGGGTTAACCCGAAGGAAGGGGGAATCCTGCCGCTTGCGGGGCCGGAACGCGCCGTCTGCGGTTGACCGGCGGCGGGTCCACCGGCGAGACTCGGGCCTATGCCAAGACCCGACTCCGACTCTGAACCCGACTTCGAGCCCGTCCCCGACGACCCTGCGGGCGGCGCCGTGGGCGGCGATATCACCCCCGACCCCGACACCGATGCCGGCCCGGAGGACGGCCCTGACGCCGGCCCCGATGGCGCCGGGGCCGTCGGCACTCTGGCCCACGGGGTGGCGGTGATCCGCGGCCACCTGCGGACGCTGCCTCAGCTTCCCGGGGTCTACCGGATGCTGGGCGGCGATGGCACCGTGCTCTATGTGGGGAAGGCCAAAAGCCTGAAGAAGCGGGTGGCCAGCTATACCCTGCCCACCCGCCAGCCGGTGCGCATCCAGCGCATGATCGCCGAGACCGCGGCCATGGCGTTCGTCACCACCCATACCGAGGTCGAGGCGCTGCTGCTGGAAGCCAACCTGATCAAACGGCTGCTGCCCCGGTACAATATCCTGCTGCGTGACGACAAGAGCTTTCCCCACATCCTGATCGCGTCCAACCACCCGTTCCCGCAACTGACCAAGCACCGGGGCGCCCGCGCTCCCGGGGCCGGCGACTTCTTCGGGCCGTTCGCCTCGGCGGGCGCGGTCAACCGGACCATCGCGGCGCTCCAGCGGGCCTTCCTGCTGCGCAATTGCAGCGACACCGTGTTCGCCAGCCGCTCCCGGCCCTGCCTCCAGTACCAGATCAAGCGTTGCACCGCGCCCTGCGTCGGCCGGGTCCCGGCCGCCGCCTATGCCGAACAGGTGGACCAGGCCCGGGCCTTCCTGCGGGGACACTCCCGGGAGATCCAGGCCCGGTACGCGGCGGCGATGCTGGCGGCCAGCGATGCTCTCGATTACGAAACCGCCGCCGGCTACCGCGACCGGGTACGGGCGCTGACCGCGATCCAGGCGCACCAGGACATCAATTTCGAGAACCTGGACGATGCCGATGTCATCGCCGCCTGTCAGGAAGCCGGGCAGACCTGCATCCAGGTGTTCTTTTTCCGGGGTGGCTGCCACTACGGCAACCACGCCTGGTTCCCCAGCCACGACCGCCAGCAGGAGGTCGCCGAGGTGCTGGGCGCCTTCCTGGTCCAGTTCTACGAAAACAAGCCGCCGCCGCCCCTGGTGTTGCTCAGCCACGAGGTGCCCGAGCAGGAACTGATCGCCGAGGCGCTGTGCCTCCAGGCCGGCCACCGGGTCGAGCTGGCGGTGCCGGCCCGGGGCGAGAAGCGCCGCGCGGTGGAACACGCCGCCACCAATGCCCGGGAGGCGCTGGCCCGCCGTCGCGCCGAAACCGCATCCCAGGCCCGGGTGCTGGCCGGGGTCGCCTCGCTGTTTGACCTGGATCAGCCGCCCCGGCGGATCGAGGTCTACGACAACAG
>PLTC01000047.1 GCA_003165295.1 Rhodospirillales bacterium
GCGTCGCGCTCTCTCCCGATCAGGCCACCGCCATTGCCACCGCCGGCACCGCGCTGGCCGGGGCGGTGGCGGCCGGGACCAGGGGGTAACCGCTCTTGCGCCGCCACCGGCCGGCTGCGCGCGGCCGGTGGCGACCGGGGCTTTGTTTTGCGCCAAAATCGCCACCGAAACGCCACGGAAACCATCGGCAGTTGGTGTCAATTCTCGTTATGTTCAAATCAGAAACGCGCTTTTTCTCAGTAAATTAGCAAAGATACGATCCCTTGGTAAGGGAAAAATCGACAGTTCAATCCTGTCCAGCAGCGCCATTGATATCCCGGCCAAAAGAAGCGCAACGACGTCGGCGCCCCAACCGAAATTGCCTGGGGCCTTTGCCCCGGGCAGGAGCCTGGTGCCGGTCGCCACCCGCGGAATAGCGGCTTCTTTGGGAAGCCAAGGCGAACCCGTGGTCCGCCGGGCCGACAGGTCCTTATGGGTGGCCGTTCCCGGCAATCTTGAGCAGCACCGGCACCTGCGCCTCGATTTCGGCGGTCACCGCCGGGTCGAGACGGCTCAGCCACTCCTCGGGAATCGCCCGGATGCCGTACAGGGCGCCGGCCAGCATGCCGGCAAGCGCCCCAGTGGTATCGGCGTCGCCACCCTGGTTCACCGTCTCGATCAGGCAGTCGTTGAAATTGTCGGTGTTGAAAAAGAAATTCAGTACCGTCTGGACCGTGTCGACAATATAGGCGGAACTCAGGCCCTTGTAGACCTTGAAGCCGAACCCCCGGTGAGTCTCGATCAGCCGGTTGGATTCCTCCCGGCAGGCGCGGACGCCACCCTCGGCCAGCAGCCGATGCACCATCCGTCCCAGCGCCAGCGTGGCATCGTCGGACAGCGGATGATTGTGGGTAATGTGACACTGGGCCCGCGTCCAGGCTTCGAACGCCGGGTTGTGTCCAAGGGTGGCCAGCGCCACCGGCAGGTTGCGCATGCAGGCGCCGTTGCCGGCGTCGCCGTCGTTATACGGCCCCTCGGTGGTGTGTTGGGTGATGTAGCGGCGGATGCCGCGGCGGCAGGTGTTGCCGACATCCACCGGATGACCACGCAGCCACTGGGCGAAGGCGTCACAGGCTTCGACGACGTTCCACGAGTTGTTCCGAACCAGCACCCGGCCGAGGCACAGCGCCATTTCGGTATCGTCGGTGACCTGACCCGGCCGCAGATTCAGCCAGCCGCCGCCGATCAGGCGCCGGTGGGTACCGTACTTGGCCTTGATCTCGCCGCGGGTCAGGAACTCGACGGTGGCGCCCAGGGCATCCCCCACCGCCAGCCCCAGATAGGCGCCGAGCGCCCGCTCATGAAGGTCCGGCGGCGCGGTCAGCCGGGGCCTAAACGTAAGTCGCCTGAACACGATAGGTCCCCCCGACAACCAGAAACTCGCCCTCGCCCTTGAGCGCGTGGCGCGGCAGCAAGGTGTTGAAAAACAGGATCTTGGCCAGCGGCACGGCCGCGGTCAGAATGGTATCACCGAAACAGCCGGCGGCATCGCGATCCGAGGTGAAGGACATCAGATTGTTGAGCCGGATGACCACCGTGCGGCGGTCCAGACGCTCGATGATCTGGTGCTCCTTGAAGTCATTAACCCCCCGATACAGCGTGATGTGCCGCTGCCCCACGGCAAAATGGCGGGCCAGCGACCACTGCGCGAACTCGTACAGCAGATCGAGCTGGGAGAGGATCGCGTTATTGTGAAACCGGCTCGACATTTTCTCGCAAACATAGGCCATCCACGGCCCATCGAGCAGGGTATTCAACGGCTCCTTGTGAAAGGTCGGGAACAGGCCGAACCGGCTCTCGACCCAGCCCTTCAGCACCGCACCCTCGGGACCGTTGCTGTCGTAGCCCCAGCCCCGCAGCAACCGGTAATAACTGGAACGGTAGCGCCGCGGCCCCTCTTCCTTGTTGCGCGACCGCTGTTCCGGATCCAGGCCGTAGAGTGCCACCATATAGGTCTCGAAGGCCAGCGCGGCATCCTCGGAACCGTCGGAGTCCTCAAGCATCCTGAACAGGCTGCGGCTGGTCGAGCCGACGCCGGTCAGGTGCAGCGCCACCGGTTCGTCATTGAACGCCACCGATCCCAGCCAGCCCGTCGGCACCCCAAACAGGTTGGTCGAATGACCGAACGATTCGGGATGGCGCCGGTCGGCGGCGCAGAACTCGGGACGCAGGTCGGTCATGGGCAGGGACTCAGCAGTCGAAAGCTTTGTGTAGCGCAAATCCCACAGGCACGGAAGCGTCGACCGGAGACCGCGGCCGGTCACCGCCAGGCCGCGGCCGGACCGGTGACGCTGTGGCGGTTCGGACAACTGTGTCGGCGCTTTGTCAGAATCCCAACAGCGCCCGGAACCACCCGCCGACCTGGCCCTGAAACCGATCATCCTGTTGATATAACGCTGATAATCGCGCTACAGAGGCCCTCTGGAAAAGTTGGCACGGGATTTGCCCTTAGAGGGTCATGGGTGGGCGACAGGCCCGACAGGAACACCCGCTGGAAAATCTAAGGAGAGCATCATGGCCGCACTGCGTCAGATCGCGTTCTACGGCAAGGGGGGCATCGGCAAGTCGACGACCT
>PLTC01000271.1 GCA_003165295.1 Rhodospirillales bacterium
ACTGCCGGGGCTCCGGTCCCGGAGCCCCCGACCCGGCCGGCCCGGGCGGCACGCCGGCGCTGCGTTCGGCCTCGGCCCGGTGATCGGCCTCGATCTGCTCCAGAAGCTGGCGCAGATCGGTGGCCTGGGCCGCGAGTTGGGTCATTTTCTGGCTGTTGCGCTGGCGCTCGGCCTCGGTTTCCCGCGCCAGCGCCTCCCGCTCCTCGACCATCTGGCCGACTTCGGCCAGCCGGGCGGCCAGCGCGGTCCGGGTCGCTTCGGCCTCGTCGCGTTGGGCGTTCAGGCGGCGCCTCAGGTCCTGAAGCCGGTCGAGGACCCGGGCCAGCGCCTCGGTCCGGTCGTGCAGGGCGGGCAGGGCCTGGCGCAACAGCAACGCGGTCCGCACCGCGTCCACCGGCGCCTCGGGACGGACGATCAGGGCTTCCGGGGGCGTGAGGCTGAGGCGGTAAAGCGCGCCGATCAGTCGGGACAGGTCGCGGCGGTGGGCGGCAAGATCGGCGCTCTGCTGCTGTTCCTCGGCTTCGAGACTGGTGAGCGTGGCTTCGAGCTGGCTCAGGGTCGCCTGCTGGCGCGACGCCGCGTCCGAGGCCACCACCAGGCGGGCGCGGAGCGCTTCGAGGGTCGCCTTGAGGGTCGCCGACTCGCGGTCGAGCCGGGTCTGGCGGTTGCGGCCGGCGGAAAGGTCATGCTCCAGTTGCTTCAGCGTCTGATCCGGTGCCGCGGGCTTCGGGTCGGCGCCGGCCGGGGCCGGAACCAGCAGCGCCGCGACCATCGCCAGTGCCGCCATCGCCAGNNTGCCGCCATCGCCAGTGCCGCCGGCCTGTGCCCGACCATGCCCATGACCTGTGACCTTCCGGGCGGGGGGCCGGGGTTCGGGATGGCCGCGATCAATCGGCGGCCTGGGACATCTTTGCCGGCACCAGCAGCGATCTTCCGGTCATTTCCACCGGCTGGGGCAGGCCCAGCAGCGCCAGCAGGGTCGGGGCGACATCGGCCAGCCGGCCGTTACGCAGGGTCACGTCGCTCCCGCCGTTCACCAGGACCACCGGCACCGGGTTGAGGGTGTGGGCGGTGTGGGGGCCGCCGGTGACCGGATCCCGCATCACTTCGCAATTGCCGTGATCGGCCGTGACCAGCAACACCCCACCCCGCGCCCGCACCGCGGCCTCCAGCCGCCCCAGGCTGTGGTCCACCGCTTCCACCGCCTTGATTGCGGCGGTCAGGTCGCCGGTATGGCCGACCATGTCGGGATTGGCATAGTTGACCACCACGAAATCGAAGGCGTCGCTGTCGAGCGCCGCCACCAGCCGGTCGGTGACCTCGCGCGCGGCCATTTCCGGCTGAAGGTCGTAGGTGGCAACCTTGGGCGACGGCACCAGGATGCGCACCTCGCCGGGATAACAGGTCTCCTCGCCACCATTGAAAAAGAAGGTGACGTGTGCGTATTTCTCGGTTTCGGCGATGCGCAACTGGGACAGTCCGGCCCCGGAGACCACCTCTCCCAGCACGCCGGTCAGTCGCCGTGCGGGAAACAGGGTGGTCAGGAGGTGGTTGAGATCGGACGAGTATTCGACCATGCCGGCGGCGGCGGCAAAGGCGACCTGGCGCGACCGGGGAAAGCCGGTGAAGGCCGGGTCCAGCAGGGCGGTCAGCAGTTCGCGGGCGCGGTCGGATCGGAAATTGGCCATGATCACCCCGTCGCCGTCGGCCATGCCGGAATAGCCGCCGATGATGGTGGGGAGGATGAACTCGTCGGTGATGGCCTCGGCATAGCTCTGGGTCACGGCCGCCACCGGGTCGGCGGCGCGCCGCGCGCCGGCCCCGTCCACCAGCGCGGCCCAGGCGCGGGATACCCGTTCCCAACGCTGGTCCCGGTCCATGGCATAATAGCGGCCGATCACCGTTCCGACGCTGACTCCGGGCAGGTCGCGGAGGTCGGCCAGGAACCGGGCCAGCTGGCCGGCGGCGCTTTGCGGTGCCACGTCGCGGCCGTCGGTGAAGGCGTGGACCACCACCGGCACCGCCGCCGCCGCCAGCACCCCGGCCAGCGCCACCAGGTGATCCTGGTGGGAATGGACGCCACCCGGGGACAGCAGGCCCATCAGATGGCAGCGGCCGCCGCTGGCCCGGAGCCGGGCGATCACCTGATCCAGCGCCGGGTTGCCGGCCAGGGCGCCGCTGGCGATGGCGTGGTCGATCAACGGCAGGTCCTGGAACACCACCCGGCCGGCGCCAAGGTTCATGTGGCCGACCTCGGAGTTGCCCATCTGCCCCTTGGGCAGTCCGACCTCCTCCTCGCTGGCCTGGAGCAACCCCCGGGGTCCGGCCGCCCACAGCCGGTCCCAGACCGGTGTGACGGCCAGCGCCACCGCGTTGTCGGCGGCCTCTTTGCGGTAACCCCAACCGTCGAGAATGCACAGGACCACCGGACGCGGCCCTCGGGAGACTCTGATCATGGCCGGGAAAACTCCAGTTTCAGTGATGCCCTGCCGAGGGCGGATTCAACCACAAGATAGCGACTCCGATCAAAAACAGGATAACGAACACACTCATGGCGACCTCGTGGCGGATTCGGGCAGGACCCATCGGGCAGGATGCACAGGAACGGCTGCGTTCAGGAACGATGATAAGGGTGGCCGGCGAGAATCTGTTGGGCCCGGTAAAGCTGTTCCACGAGCATAACGCGAACCAACTGGTGGGGCCAAGTCATCGCGCCGAAACATAGCACCATATTGGCTACGGCAGGCAAGGCCGGGTCCAGGCCGTCGGCTCCGCCAATCAGGAATGCCAGATCACCGATGCCGCCATCGCGCCACCCGGCCAGACGCCGGGCAAAGGCGGCGCTGTCCAGCGTCGCCCCCCGTTCGTCCAGCGCCACCAGCGCCGCTCCGGCGGGTACCGCGCCCCGCAGCGACCGGGCCTCCTCCCGCCGCCGTTCGTCCACCGGCAAGGGCCGGCGGACCTCGAACTCGCGCAAGGTCAACGGCCAGGTCAGGCGCCGGGCATAGTCCTGATACAGGTCCTGCATCGCTCCGGTCTTGAGCCGGCCGATCGCGGCGATCAATAACCGCATTCCTTGACCCTGTCGTCGGGGGGGGCGGTCCCGGCTCCTGACCAGGGTTTTGCCCTGGACCCGCCAAAAGCCGGGGGCCTTTGGAAACCGGGACTACTCTTCTTCTTCTTCTTCTTCGGCGGCGGTCCAGTCGCTGTCCACCGGGACCGGTTCGGGCCGGACGCCGGCTGTTTCCGAATCGGGAGACTCGACCCCCCACATCTTTTCCAGATTGTAGAAGGCGCGAATTTCCGGGCGGAACACATGAACGATCACGTCGCCGCCGTCGACCAGCACCCAGTCGCAATGCGGCAGACCCTCCACCTCGACGCCCGGCAGGCCCGCGGCCTTCAGCCGTTCCCGGAGGTGTTCGGCCATGGCTCCCACATGGCGGGTCGACCGGCCTGAGGCAATGACCAGGAAATCGGCCATGCTGGACTTGCCGGCCAGGTCGATGACGACCACGCCCTCGGCCTGATCGTCGTCAAGGGACCGCCCGACGAGTGCCATCACGTCCTCGGGGGTCGGCAACACCGGCCGCGACGGGATCGCGGCCATGGAAGTCAGGGTATCGATGGTTCTACCTCTTGCACTCGGCACTTGCGGCGGCGGGGCCCCTGCCGCCCGGGTTGGTCGGAGTTTCCGCCGGTCCCACCCTCTGGCCGTCGCGGATGGCGGTGGCCGAGGCGGGGTGCAGCGGGTTGCGCAAAAAAATCCACGCCGGAGGAGCACGGTCGGCCAGCCGGCCGGCCTGTGACGCCCCGACCCGGCACCGTGCGAACCGCCGGGCGGCGTGTCCGGTCGGTGCCTTCAGAGAATATGGGGGTCGATTGAAGGCTGCAACCGGCATCGACTCGAAGATTCTGTGCCAATGCCGCCAGCGCGGCAGTTGCAACAGATTGTCGGCACCCATCAGCCAGACGAACCGGGTCCGGGGGTAGCGCCGCCGGAGCTGGTGCAGCGTATCGGCGGTGTAGCGGGTCCCGAACTGCATCTCCAGGTCGGAGACCAGCAGTCGCGGATGCCCGCCCGCCCGACGCGCTCCGGCCAGCCGCGCCGCGAAGGCCGCCATGTCGTGGGGCGCCTTCAGGGGATTCTGCGGGCTGACCAGCCACCACACCTGATGCAGCCGGAGCGCGCGCAGGGCAAACAGGCTGATATGCCGGTGGCCGTCGTGGGCCGGATTGAACGAACCGCCCAGCAGCCCGACCTTCCGGCCGGCCCAACTGGCGCCGCTCAGCGGGCGGGGCAGAGGGGGCGCGATCACGTCAGGGCCGGACCTGGCCGTTGCCGCGAACCACGTACTTGTAACTGGTCAGTTGCTCGACGCCGACCGGGCCACGGGCATGCAGCTTGCCGGTGGAGATGCCGATCTCGGCCCCCATGCCGAATTCGCCGCC
>PLTC01000154.1:0-262 GCA_003165295.1 Rhodospirillales bacterium
GCTGGAACAGCTTGTGCGCGCGCAAAGCCTGATTGCAATGGTGAACCAGCGCAATATTATGGATATCGTACATGGCGCCGGTCTTGAGCAAACCGATCTCGCGGAACCAGGTCTCGATCTTTTCCTGTCCGGCCTCGGTCAAATTGACCGAACGTGCCTTTTCGTCCTTCTCGAAGTCGTCGTCAGCCAGCCGCGGTATCAGGCGGTTGGCGGCAACATAAAGATCCGACGAATCGGTGGACGGACCCGAGATGATCAGCGG
>PLTC01000154.1:277-21535 GCA_003165295.1 Rhodospirillales bacterium
CGTTATTGGTGCCGTAGGTGATATCCGAGGCATAGGCGGCCCGCCGCTGGTCATCGTCAAGACCGTGAATGATGCAGTCGACTGTCAGTCCAAGAAATTGATAAACCTGCCCCATCCAGCCGCTGTCGCNNATCATCTGGACGTCGAAATGGCGCTGACCCAAGGTGCGCCGGGCCGCCTCGCGCACCGTGGCGAAGGCGTCGGGCAGAATGTCGTCCAGGGTCTCGCCATCCACCACCCGCTGGCGCAACCAGTCGGTACGACCCCGCAACTCGGCATCCGAGAGGGCCGCAACCGCCGGCTCCAAGGCGTCGATCGCCTGCACCGGCCCCTGAAGGGTCTTGAGATAGCGCGAATTCGCGGTGCCGAAGAGCTTACGGGCGATGGCGCCGAACATGAATACCTCGAACCGGGAAAGAAAATGACGGACCGCAGCCGAAACCGGCGTTCGGGAAAGGAAGCACAGCCTCGCACTGCCGACGCGGGCGCAACCCGACCACGGCCAACCGCACCGAACGCGCGTGCCCCCCGCTCCCGTACCGGCCGCAAGATAGACCAGCGTCCGGGCAAAGCCAACCGACCTTTACGCGACCGATGCTTTGCGCTGCAATGCGCGCCTGTCGGCGCGACGGGGGGTGGGTTGACCGACCCCCAAGGGATTGCGGCTCGGCTTGGCGCCGCGGCGCAACGGTATCGCGGGCGCCCGATGACTTTCGCGGCCGGTTGCCCCATCCTTGTTGTCCCGGCCGGCGATGACCGGCCGGGTTATCTTCCACGACCAGGAGGAAACACGATGTTGGAGCGACGCAGCGTGGTGAAGGGCTTGGGAACTCTGCCGCTGGCGGCGGTACTGGCCGATGCCGGGCAAAGCCGTGCCGCCGCGGCGGCACTGGAACCGGTCACCCTGAAGACTCCCGGGGGACGAACGGTCGCGGGCGCGCTGGCGCGGCCGGCGGCGGGACCGGGGCCGGGGATCGTGCTGATCCATGAGTGGTGGGGACTGAATGATCAAATCAAGGCAGTTGCGGCAGATCTGGCTGCGGCCGGCTACGTTGCGCTGGCCATCGACCTGCTGAACGGCGAGGTTGCCACCACCCCGGAGACGGCGCAGGCCCTGGTCGGCCGAGTCGACGACCGGGCCGCCCGCGATACCCTGGTCGGCTGGATCGACTGGCTGCGCCACCAGGAGTTCTGCACCGGACGGGTGGCAACCCTCGGCTGGTGCTTCGGTGGCGGCTGGTCACTCCAGGCGTCGCTGGCGACTCCGGTGGATGCCACCGTGATCTATTACGGCCGGGTGGTCGCCGCCGCCGAAACCCTGGCCGCGCTCAAAGGTCCGGTGCTCGGGCAGTTCGCGAATCGGGATCAGTACATCACGCCGGCCATGGTCGATGGCTTTCAGACCGAAATGGCCCGCGCGGGCAAACGGTTGGAACTCTACCGTTACGATGCCGACCATGCCTTCGCCAACCCCACCGGCAACCACTATCACCGGGACGATGCCCAACTGGCCTGGCAGCGCACCCTGGCCTTTCTGGCCGCCAACCTCAAATAAGGCTGGCCCGATGCAACCGCCCGGCGGCCCCAATCGGTCACGGCGGCCGGGGCTGGCGGGTGGGACGCCTGATCGCCGCGGCGATCAGGCCGTCGATTCCGGCGGCCCGATCCTGCTGCCCGAGTTCCTGGAACAACAGGCGCGCCCGCGCCCAGTGGCGACAGGCGTCGGGCAACCGGCCGCTGCGACGGGCAAGATCGCCGGCCTCCTTCTCCAGTTCGGCCACCCCCCCGCCCCGTCCCACCTGGGTTTCCAGAACCAGTGCCCGGGACAGCAGGTCGGCTGCACCCGCAAGGTCGCCGCGCCTTTCATGCAATTGACATAGTTTCCGGTAGTGGCGCACCATGCCGCCGGGCCGGGCCAGCCCGGCCTGGTAGGCGAGCGCGATCCGAAAGTACTCCTCGGCCCGGTCAAGGTTGCCCTCCGCCAAATAAATTTCGCCCAAAATACCCAGCGCGCCGGCCCGCATGCCTTGATCGACGTCGCCGGCGCCGGACGTCAGCACCGTCTCGGCAGCACTCCGGGCATCCGCAAGGTCTCCGGCCTCCGCGGCCGCCAGAGCCCACAGGCTCCATATTTCAGGCCGATCCGGGGCCAGCACCGCGGCGTGGCGGACCGCCGCCACCGCCGCCGCCGGGTCGTCCAGCAGGGCTAATGCCGCCAGATCGCAAAAGGCCGCCGCCGCAGCCGGATCGCGGGCCTCCCCCCGGGCCCTGGCGTTCGCCGCCAGCAGCGAAAGCGCCGGGCCGGTGTCGCCGTGCCCCAGCGCGGCCAGCACCGCCTCCTCCGACGCTCCCAATCCTAGCAGAGTCTGCACCATCCGGGTCAGATGGCCGCCGTGGTCCTCCAGCCGGGCCGCCCGCGCGGGATGTTCATGGGCCGCCGCCAGCGTCTCAACCACTGCCGTCACCGCCGCCCGGGCGGCTCCGTCGTCCCCCGCCTCGGCTGGCGCCGCACTCTCCGGGAGCACCGCCGGCGCCCCCAGAGGCTCCGGAGCCGGAGCGCGGCTGCGCACCAGCAGGGCGACCAGCAGACACAGCACCAGTCCGACCGCAATCAGGCCGTCAGCCACCGCCGCGTTGCCGGAAGCCGCCAGCCGGTCCACCTGTTCCGCCGCCCATTGCCGGGCCAACTCCAACCACCCGTTCACACCGCCCGCCCGACGTCACCGCGTCTGTCCCGACCATAGCGGAGTCGGGACGACGGCGACAGTGGCGCCGCGCCGCATGGCGCGGACACCAGGAATCCCCTCAACCGGCGCCGACGCACCAGGGCTGACGGCGTTCGCCATGGTACGGGCGAGCCAACCCATCGGAGATCATCACTTCGGCCACGTCGGTGCCGCTCCCCGAGATCACCCGGGCGTCCACCCGGCCGCCATACTTGTCGTTACGGATGTTGCGGAGCATCACCTGGCCGTCGGCCAGCAAGGCCGCCAGCCGGACCTTGGCGCGCTGGGCCATGGCGACTTCCTGATCGCAGTGGCCATGGAGTTCCGGCGCGTCGAGACCTTCCAGCCGAACATGGGCTTCGATGAAGAGGCCCAGCCAGGGCTGGACCCGGACCACGATGGTATCGCCGTCGATGATCCGAATCACCTCGGCCGGCACCGGCCCGGGCAACATGTTGTGCGACAGTTCGGCAGCCCCGCTTCCGGCGGCGACAAACAGCGCCAGCAAAGCCACGACGCCCGCCATGCCACGCTGACGCCCACGATTGATCTCCATGCCCCAATTCCCCGAGCCGCCCCCGGTCCGTGCCGGTCCCAAGCTCAAGTTACCAAAAAGCATGGAACATATCAAGAATTATTAGGTACTAATTCCTACATACCGGGGTATGCCCGGGCATGTCGAGGAGAGATCGGACATACCACCTATTGCGGCCGCAGCGTGTTCCCCACGGGCGTCCGCCGGAACCGGAGTCTCGCGGGGCGACCTCAAAAGTCGGAGCAGCGTCCCTTGCGTTCCCAGTCGCCGAAACGGGTGGGTTCGGGGCCGCCGGGGCCACCGATTTCACCCGGCGGCTGTTCCGGCGGCAACGGCGGTCCCGAATCGCCCGCGGCAACGGGACCCGGCCCCGCGGTGGAAGCGTCAACCGCCGCCGCATCGGTGATGGTTTCGGTGATGGTTTCGGTGATGGTTTCGGTGATGGTTTCGGTTGGGGATTCGGTCATGGACGCGGCTCCGGCGAAAAGGGTGCCGTCAATATGGGCGCGTGTCCCGACATCGCCAAGGCGGAAGAATCACACCAAAAGACCAGGCATTGAACCGACCGCCGCCGCCGTCCCATATTTTCTCTCGTGGTTCGGTCGGTGAACGACGCAAGACGGACACCGAAAAATGGCTATCCTGAAGACCATGGCGTTGATGGCGGCGCTCACCGCCCTGTTCATGGCGGTGGGCTTTCTGATTGGGGGCAGGGCCGGGATGATGATTGCCCTGTTACTTGCCGCCGGCACGACTCTCTTCGCGTATTGGAACTCCGCCGACATGGTGCTCGGCACCTGCGGCGCCCGCGAGGTCTCGGCAACCGCCGCGCCCGGGATCCATGGTCGAATCCATGGTCTGGTCCAGGAGCTGGCGCGCCGGGCCGGCCTGCCGATGCCGCGGCTGTTTCTCATCGACAGCGATCGGCCCAATGCCTTCGCCACCGGCCGGGCCGCCGAGCCAGCGAACGGGTCCACCGGCTGCGCCTGATGGACCCCACCCCGGCGCCGCGGTCCAGCGTGCCGCCGGCTGGCGGCCGGCCGCGTTCCGGCCCCTGGAGTTAAGTTCCGGCCCCTGGAGTTAAGTTCCNNCGGCCCCTGGAGTTAAGTTCCGGCCAGGGCGCCGGGAGCCGACCCCGGGAAAAGCTATCCTCGACCGGAAACCGGTGGCATTATCCCGATCTTAAACCGCGGCACCTGGAATGGCGGCACCGGCACGGCCGGATCTGCCGGCCAGCCGGTCTTTGGAGGTCAGTTGCGTTATGGGGTCCTTTAGCATTTTTCACTGGTTGCTGGTTCTGGTCGTGATCCTGATCCTGTTCGGCGCCGGGCGGCTGCCATCGGTGATGGGTGACCTGGCCAAGGGCATCAAGGCGTTCCGGTCCGGCTTGAAGGACGAGGGCGAAAAGCCGGCCGACCCCGCAACTCCCGCCGCAGCCGCCNNCCCGGGGCGGTACACCGCCATCGGAGCCCCGGAAGCCGCCGCCATAAAGTTGTCCCGGGCTGCCGGCACGATTCTCGGCGGCCGGTCATTTTGCGGATGATCGGCAGCCGGGATATCCATTACTATCCGTGACCTAAGGGGAGAGATGATCCCCTGCCCCCTTCCCCAATCGGCGTGTCCCGCCCGTCCCCGTGACCAGCAGCGACCAAGACAAGAATCGCCCCACCGCGCCCGCCCCGGGTGGCGTTAACGCCGACAGCACTACTCCAGAAAGTTACCGCCCGCGCGCCTTCCCGCCCCAATCCCCTCTTCCGGCCCCCGACCCCCTCCATTCCGATGAACAGGATGAAATTGCGCAACTTATGAGAACATTGCGCAACTCCATTCCCTATCAGGAAGAAGAAAAGGACGGGGATGAAAAGTGGGAACCCGGGCAGCCCCTTTTCCATGAGGCCCCCGAACCCGCGCCGGTAGCCCCGACCGGAGCCACCACCCGTGCCGGTCCCGAGCCCGAGGCCGGTCCCGGAGAGGACGATTTTGCCCGTCTGCTGCGAAACCTGCGCGAATCGATTCCCGACGAGCCCGAGCCGCCAGCCGGCGCCAACGCGGCGGCGGTGCGTCTGAGTGACGTTCGCGACCGGCCGATGGCCGAATACCTGGGCGCCGGTCTCTCCGCCGGTAATCCGATCGGGCCGGCCCCGCACGAGCCGGAGCCGGTCTCGACCGACCGGCAGGCGGCAGAGTTACGTTTTGCCGGCCCCGCCGTGGCCCCGGCCCCAGACTCCGATGTCGACCATCGGGCCGCAACCGACCGGCACTATGCAGCGGAAGAGGCCGGAACGTTTGAGGCGGCACCCGGCGAAGCCGGGGTGTTCGCGGACCTGTTGGGTTCCTTGCACGAGTCGACACCGCGTCGCCCCGAAACCGGGGCGACGCCCATGAACGATGCCAGGGAAGACCGTGGTGACCAGCTCCGGGCGCTCCGGGCCCGGAACCTCAGTGCCCCCGATCCTGGCGACGACGAAGACGAAGAGCCTGAACCGCGCCGGACTTCGCCCATCTGGAAGATCGCATTGATGCTCGGCGCCGCCGCCGCCATCGGGCTGGTCATCGCAATCATTAACCCCTTCGGCGAATCACCACCCGCCCCTTCCAGCCCGGTGGTCGTGCCCGCGCCGCTGCCGGAGGTCCCCCAACCTTCGAATCAGGTTGCCGACAACGCTCCGGTGGTGGTGCCGGTGGCACCGCAGCCAAAGCCCGTACCACCACCACCGCCCATTCCGGCCACGAAGCCCGTCGAGCCGCCACCACCGTTGCCGTTGGCCAAGCCGGTCGAGCCGTCACCCCCGGTGCCGGCGGTCAAACCGGTCGAGCCGCCGCCCGCTCCGATACCAGCCCCGCCCCCGATCGACGTACCACCGCCCCGACCGGCGCCGCCGCCGGTGGCGTCGCTCCCGCCTGCTCCCGAACCACCGCCGGCGCCGGCGCCTCCGCCGGTCGCCGAGCCGCCGCCGGCCGCAGCCTTGTCGCCTTCGCCATCACAGCCAACACCACCACCGGCTGGCCCGACCAAACCACCGGCTGCTACGGTTGCGGTCGCCCCCCCCGCGGTGGTCGAGGCCCCGGTCGCACCGTCCAAGCCGGAACCTCCCGCGACGCCGGCGTCGCCTCCCCACCCTCAAGCCCCTCACCCTCCGGCACCCGCCGCCAAGCAACCTCCGGTGTCGCCGCCGGTCCAGGTCGCCGCCCTGCCGCCCCCCGCGGCGACGCCGAAAGACAATGATTCGGCACCGACGGAGCGCGCCGCTGGCCCTCGTCTGCTCACCGTACAACTGGGCAGCTTCCAGATTCCCAAGAATGCCGACCTCCTGATCGGTGAACTGAAGGAAAAGGGTTTCGACGCCTACAGCAAAACCTGGACCGACAGTGACGGGCATCTTTGGCATGTGGTACGGGTCGGCCGGCTGGCCGATCGCGCTGCCGCCAACGCCCTCGCCCGGAAGCTGGCCAGCCAGACCGGATTGAAGCCCGATGTTTTGAGCGTGCGTTGACCGGTGCCGCCGGGGATCCGGTCGCGGCGGCGGACGAGCCGCCGGCAGCAGGCATTTGTGAACCGGCGGCCATGGCCACGGCGGATGTGCCATTGCTATTGCCCCCTGGAGTCGCTACATTTAGTTTGGCTGGCCAGTGCAGAGGATCAACTACTGGATGATGGACTGGGGACGGGGTCGCCGGGAGCGGCACAATAGCAAGGCCGGCAGACATAATAATTGGGGGAAGCAGGAACGGGCGGAGGACACCCCAACATGAAGCGGACGATTCTGGTTGCCGATGACGAACCAAGCATCCTGCTGTCGCTACAGGTGCTGCTGCAAAAGGCCGGATTCGTCGTCCGGGTTGCACGCGACGGTGAAGAGGCCATGGCGGCACTTCAGGAATCTGCGCCCAGCCTGATTCTGCTTGATGCCATGATGCCGAAGCGGGATGGGTTCGATGTCTGTCAGACCATCCGGGCCAATCCGGCCTACAAGGACCTGCCGATCATCATGCTGACTGCCAAGAGCCGGGACGTCGAACGCGAAAAGGGCATGGCGCTGGGTGCAACCGACTATATCACCAAACCTTTCTCAACCCGTGATCTTGTCGGTACCGTCCGGCGGTATCTGGAAGCCGCCCCGCGCTGAGCCGGCGGGTGGCCGAAGCCGGAGCAAAGCAACCCGGAAAGCGGCGTTGAGTCCATTGTTTCCAGGCATCTTCCGGTCGAAACCAGGGCTGGACCGTTAAGACCGGCTTGGGGCACGGCATGGTCAGCGATGTGAACAACGGCGGGCACGGGCATTCGGACCAGGGATCCGGCGAGATGGCGTCGCGGATGTCCTCAACCGATCGCACCGGCAAGCATGTGGTCGCGTTGTTGTTCCTGGCCACCGGCGTCACCGCGGCGGTCGCGGCGGCCGTGGTCCCGGCCTTGATCTCGGGCGACGGCGGACAACCGCCGAGTCAGGAGGAAGGCGCGGTATTCGCCGGCTTGGTTGCGGGAACGGTGGCACTGCTCTGGTTCGCGGTCCGTTTGTGCCTGCTGCGCCCGAGCGAACGGCTGGCCGCCGATGTTCAGGGACTGGCGGTTCCCGGAACAGCCGGCGGTCGGCTTGAGTCCGAGGACTACCCCGACCTCGCGCCCCTGCCCGATGCCATCAACGCCCTTGCCGGCCGGTTGACCGTAACCCGACGCGATCTTGACCGCGCCGTGAGTGAATCCGCCGCCTCGCTGGCCGGACACAACCGCCGGCTGGCCTTGATTCTGCGGGACCTCGATGAAGGCGTGCTGGTCTGCAACCTGCGCCATCAGGTCATGCTCCACAATCCTGCGGCGTTGCGGCTGCTCCAGATCGGCGGCGACGCCGGCGGGACTCTGGAGCCCGGGCACCCGTTGTTTTCGCTGATGCTGGCCGACCCGGTGCGCCACACCCTGGAGCGATTGATCCGCCACGGCGGGATCGCACCACGACAACCCGAGGCGCCCGCCCGGTTCATCGGCGGCACCTCCGATGGCCGCGCCCTGTTTGACGGCCGTATGAGCCTGATTTTCGACGGGGACGGCGGACCCGAGCCGACTGCCGGAGCCGTGACCGGCTACGTACTGACCTTCACCGACGCAACCCGGGAATTGGAGGCGTTGGGCCGGCGCGATACCCTGTTGCACACCATCACCGAAGAACTGCGGGTCCCGCTGACCAATCTGCGGGCGGTGGTGGAAACCCTCGAGGACTGCCCCGATCTTGATGGCGACGCCCGCAACCGCCTCGAGGCGGCCCTGCTCGGCGAGTGCCAGGACCTGACCGCACGGCTGAAACGGGTGATCGCGCAATATCACGCGACCGTCGCCGGGACCTGGCCCATGAGCGACCTGCGCTCCCACGCCATCATCGATCTGGTCGGCCACCGGGTCGCCGCCTCCCGGCCGTGCACGGTCGCGGCAGCCGGGGTACCGTGCCTGCTCCATGGTGATAGTTTCAGCCTGGTGGCATTGCTGGATCACCTGATCGGGCGGGTGAGCACGTTCACCGGCGCCACCGCCTTCGAACTGGCCGCCGACGCCGCGGCGCGCTGGACCTATCTCGACCTGATCTGGAGCGGCGAGCCGATCTCCAGCACCACCATCGATGGCTGGAAAGCCGATCCGCTGGCCGCGTCCCTCGGCGGACTGACCGTGGCCGATGTGCTGCGTCACCACCGAAGCGACCTGTGGAGCGAGGCGCAGCCGGACGGTCGGGCGCGGCTGCGGCTGCCCTTGCCGCCGGCCCGGGAGTCCACCGACGACAGGCCACCACCGACACCCGATCCGATCGGGCCGGATTCGTTCCCGGCCCTCCGGCAACCGCCGCCGGCCACCGATCTTATCAATCTACAGTTGCACAACCTCAACTTCGTGGTCTTCGAGATCGAAGCCACCGGCCCCAACCCCACCGAAGGGGACGAGATCGTGGCCATCGCCGCGGTGCGGGTGGTCAATCGTCGCATCCTCACCGACGAGACCTTTCACGCGCTGGTCAACCCCGGCCGCCCGATCCCGCGCGAGGCGGTCCGTCGCCATGGCATCACCGAACAACAGGTCCGCGACCGCCCGGGCATCGCGGCCGTCCTGCCCCAATTCAAGGCCTTCATCGGCAACGCGGTCCTGGTCGGCCATCACGCCGGCCGGCAGCTGACGTTTCTGCGTCAAAAAGAACCGGCCGGCGGGGTGCGCTTCGACAACCCGGTACTGGATATCAGGCTGTTGTCGCTTTGGCTGCACGGTCAGCATGCGGACCATTCCTTGAACAGTGTCGCCCGGCGCCTCGGCATCGCCGCCATCGACCGTCACACCGCGCTGGGCGATTGTCTGACCACCGCGGCAGTACTGGTGGCGATGCTGGCGTTGCTGCCGGACCGCGGCCTTGCCACCCTTGGCGACTTGTTGCACGAAGCCGATCAACTGATCGCCATCCACGTCAGGGAGCCTCTGTTGTGATCCCATCCGCCCTCACGCCGGCACCGCAGCCGCGCAACGACCGGTTGGTCGCCTTGTTCTTGCTTGGCATAGTCTTATTTACGCCTCCCCTTTTACGGGTTTTTGGCATTCAGACGACGGTCTTTGGATGCCCGCTCATGTTCGTTTATATTTTTGTCGCGTGGACCATCCTGGTTGCATTGATCGCTCTCGACGTTGAACGACGGGATCAAGCCAAGACGCCGGCGCCGGCAAGTTCGGGTTCCACCCCACCATAACCCCAGTCCGCCCGTTGCGAATTGAACGTCACGTCGCTGATGGCTGGAAGCCCGAGGTTTTGTGCGTAGGGACGCCACCCAGTGGGTTGGGGAGCAAAGCCCCCATATGGACCAGGATGCGACGGATCATTGAAAGGAAATTCGCTCAACGGGACGATGGGTACGACCATCTTGTCGCGCCGCCGGATGTTCCATCCAGATAAATTCGGCGCATTTCGCCGAAAAAATTGTGGAGGCTCTTCCAGGATTTTCAGGTGGCGATGTCCGGTGCAAAAGCAGCAGGTCGGCGTCGGGACCGCAAAGGAGAGGAGTGATGAGCGATCACACTTGCAACAAAGGACCACTCCAGGTAGCTTGTGACCAAGCCATTGCGGCGGCCATCGCTGACAACAAGGGAAGGATCGGATGATGACTGCAACATTTCGAATCACTACACTTGTATTCATTTTCGCTAATTTGCTGATCGGTGGACAAGTCGCGAACGCCAAGCCCATGGACTGTTACGCGATCTTCGATGCCGGAAGCAGCGGGACCCGCCTGTATCTGTACGAAGACAGTAACGGCACCTGGATCCGGTACGAGGGCTCGAAGCTCAGGAAGCCCCTCGCCAAGCCCGTGTTGGAGAACAACGAATGGCGGAGTGGCCTCGGCGCCCGTGACGTCGGATGGATGATTCGTAGTTCCATGCTAAGAATGATGAACAAAGGACCGGAGGAGAAAACATCCCCCTGGAAAGGCTTCAAGGCAACGTGCAATCTGCGCGCCATTGATATCTATGCCACGGCTGGAATGCGCCTTGCCGAGCAAAAGTACCCCGAGCGCAGCCGCCGGCTTTGGTCCGCAGTGATCCAGCCGCTGAGACAGATGCTCGAATCCGACAAGATGAAACATCTGCTCGGGTCCGACGTCCAGGTCCACGCCCGGACACTGACTGGCTTCGAGGAAGGTCTCTATGCCTGGTTGGCGTTGCGCGATGCCAAGAAGAAGGACAATTTCGGGATCATCGAAATGGGTGGTGCCTCGGCGCAGATCGCGTTCCCCTGTGAGCAATGCGAGGATGCCCTGCCGGTGACCATCGGTGGCACGACCCGGAAATTGTTCAGCTATTCGTTCCTTGGGGCTGGGTCCACGGAAGCCTACAAAATTTACGAAAAGAACCGGCAGTCCGACCAGGCTTCCGACTGCGACCTTGGCGTCGAGCAGACCAGGCCGCAATGGAAGCCGCAGGATTGCAGCCGTACCTTTTCATTCACGACCGCCGCCGGGGGGATCAGGGATTTTTATAACTACGGTCCCAAAGGCGTGCCGGGCCGCGTGGTCACCCTTCCCAAGGCCGTTAGCACCGTCCCCGAGTGGTATGCGACCGGGGCGTTCGGCTACCTCAAGAAGGACGACATCGAGAAGACCTGCGGCGAGGGTAAAGGCGGCCACAACCAGAAGAAGGGATGCTTCCTCAGCGTCTATTTCCGGGACTTCATCAGTAAGCTGGGGGTACGGGAATACCACCCGTCCTCGTCGGACTGGACCCTGGGAGCAGTGATCTGTGACCGGGATCACTGCCTCCCTGAAAGCCCGCGCCCTCAATGCCACTGGCTTCCGAAGGGCTGCCTGGAAGCAGCCAACTGACCGGAGGCGTGATGGCGTTCCCGCGTGGCGGCACGTTTTGCGCCCGCCGCTCTCACACCACCACGGTCGCGCGGCGAATCGCGCCGACACCGACCGCCCGGTTCAGGGCGCTGGCCGCCGCCGCCAGGGACGCGGACACGATGTTGGCATGAATGCCGACACCAAACAGCGATGGCCGCCCCGGAACCCGAACCGAGATATAGGCGGCGGCGAGTGCGTCCGAGCCGTGATGGATCGCGTGTTCGTGGTAGTCGTCGATGGTCAGGGCAATGTCGCATTCCCGGGCCAGGGCGTTGACAAAGGCGTCGATCGGACCGTTACCGATGCCGGCAATGGTCCGGGTCATCCCGTCAACCGAAACCCGGGCCGTGATTTCAACGGCACCGGACGGACTGCGGCTGGGCAGGATGCTGTGCTCGATGACCGCCAGCGGTTCGCGGCGCATCAGGTATTCGGCTTCGAAACAGCCCCATAACGTCGCCGGGTCCAGTTCCTTGCCGGTGGCATCGGCCACCCGCTGGACGACGCCGCTGAATTCGATCTGCAAGCCACGGGGCAATTGCAGGCTGTGGTCGCGCTCCAGAATGTAAGAAATCCCGCCTTTGCCCGACTGGCTGTTGATGCGGATCACCGCCTGGTAGCTGCGTCCCAGATCGGCCGGATCCACCGGCAGATACGGAACCTCCCATGTGTCGCTGTTGGCCCGCCCCAACGCCGCCATTCCCTTCCTGATGGCGTCCTGGTGAGAACCGGAAAACGCCGTGAACACCAGCTCTCCGGCATAGGGATGACGCGGGTGGACCGGCAACTGGGTGCAGGCTTCGGCAACCCGGACCACGGCGTCGATATCAGACAGGTCCAGCCGCGGATCCACGCCCTGACTCATCAGGTTCAAGGCCAGCGTCACCAGGTCCACATTGCCGGTCCGTTCACCATTGCCGAACAAGGTGCCCTCGACCCGCTCGGCCCCGGCCAGCACCGCCAGTTCCGCCGCCGCAACCGCCGAACCGCGGTCGTTGTGGGGGTGAACGCTGATGATCGCGCGGTCGCGCCCGGGCAGGTGGCGACAGAACCATTCGATGCCATCGGCGTAGACGTTCGGCGTCGACATTTCCACCGTGGCCGGCAGGTTCAGGATCACCTTCCGCTCCGGCGTCGGTTGCCACGCCGCCATTACCGCGTCGCAGATTTCCACGGCATAGTCGGGCTCGGTGCCGGTGTAGCTCTCGGGCGAATATTCGAAGACGATGGCGCTCTCCGGCATCTCGTCGGCCAGCGACTTGATCAGCCGGGCGCCTTCGACGGCGATGGCGGTGATACCGGCCCGATCCGTGCCGAACACCACCCGCCGCTGCAAGGTCGAGGTCGAGTTATAGAGATGGACCACCGCCCGTTTCACGCCCCGCAAAGCCTCGAAGGTCCGGCGCACCAAAGGCTCCCGGGACTGGGTCAATACCTGGATGGTGACGTCGTCGGGGATCAATTGCTCTTCGATCAGCATCCGCACGAAATCATATTCGGTCTGGGAGGCCGCGGGAAAGCCGACCTCGATTTCCTTGAAGCCGATCTGCACCAGGGTCTGGAACAGGCGGCGCTTGGTGGCGCCGTCCATGGGCTCGATCAATGCCTGATTGCCGTCCCGCAAGTCGACACTGCACCAGATCGGCGCCGTCTCCAGAACGCGATCGGGCCATCGGCGATCGGGCAACTTGGTCACCGGATAGGACTGATAGCGATGAAAAGGCATGGTAGCCATGACACGTCGTCTCCTGCCGCCCGGCACGGGCGGCGCAATCCTGGTCGTCTGCACTCGCTCAAGGGTGTGCCGGAGCTCAGGCCCCGGCGGGAATCCAGGAGGCCAAACCCCCTGGGGTGCCAAGGCGCGACATATGCCGCGTGCGCGCAATCCTGCGCCGCCAGCGGACTCCGAATTGGCCTGGAAAGAACACGGGAATGGACCCAACCTTGGGGAACGTCTCTGGCTCGGGGGGGGCGCGAGCGCGCCCGTCAGTCCGGTCTCGTCAGGAGGCCGGTCCGATAAGTCGTCGCAGCAGAGAGGGGTTCAGGATCATGGGTTCCATGGACGTCTACATAGCGCACCCCCCGGGCCGGGTCAACCTTGCGTCCATGTTCCGGCAGGCGACGCTCCCCCGAGGTCCCGGTCCGTTGCCGGCGGGCCACGGTTCCCGATGGTGCCGCGGTCGTGCCGATTGTCGGAAGGCCCCATGTGCGGTATGACCATTGGCAGGGAAGCATGGGTTTCCCAAGACCCGATCCGGGCCGCTGCGGCCCCGCCCTCGTGAGGACGCCGATGGACCGTTTGCCATTCCCTGGTTTTCCGTTCCCTTGGACTCGCGGCGCGGCCGTGACGGCGGCGGCGACGGTGTGCCTTGGCCTGGGCGGCTGCCTGGGTCTCGGAGAGGAGCCGCCACCCACCGCCCCTCCCCCCGAGAAGCCCATGGTGGCGCCCACGGCGACGCCGTCCTCCGAAGAGTTCAACCTCAAGGTCGCGACGCCGCTGGTCAACCCGCCCCGCCCCACCCTGGAGCCGGTGCCGGTGCTGGCGCCACCGCCGCCGCCGGTGACCCTGGAACCCCTGCCCACCCCCGAGCCGGTGGCGCTCGCCGCATTGCCCGACATTGCCGCCCCCCAGGCGCCACCCCAACGCGGGGCGCCGATTCCCCCGCCGCCGGGTCCCCCCCACGACACCGTCAGCGGCATCGAAGCCCCGCCGACGCCGGCTCCGGGCCTGGTCCCCGCGCCCGCTCCCGAACCCCGGCGCTCGACGGCGTCGCTGCCGGTGGGCGGTGGCCCCGGTACCGCTCCGGCCCACCCCGGCAGCGGGACCACTCCCACCGTTCCCGCCCCTTCCTACCGCCTGGTGTTCGCCGGCCAGTCCCCCGACCTGCCCGACACCGCGCCGGCACTGCTCCGGCAGCTTGCCGCGCTGATGACCGATGCCCCGCAGTTGCGGCTGAAGCTCAATTCCTTTGCCAGCGGCTCTGCCGACAACCCGGTGGCGGCGCGCCGTTTGTCGCTTCAGCGGGCGATGGCGCTCCGTCAGGCTCTGGTCGGCTTCGGCGTCTCCAGCCTGCGGGTCGATGTGCTGGCCCTCGGCCTGACCGCCACCGAGCCCCCCGCCGACCGCATCGACATCGTCCCCGCCAACTGACGCCCCAGCCCCAGCATTCTTCACCGCCTCCCGGGAATCCGTTCATGTCGCGGCCGCAACGCTACCTCAACCGGATGTTCCTGTTCCTGGTCGCCGTCGGCGCGGTGGCGGTCCTGCTGTTTCCCGCCCTGGAGACCGCTTTTAAGGTCAATGTGCCGCTCAACGGCCTGATCCTGGGCGTGATGGCCATCGGCATCCTCTATATTTTCCGGCAGGTGATCCGCCTGTTTCGGGAAGTGCGTTGGCTGGACCAGTTCCGGGCGGCCAAGAGCGGGCGAATGGTGGTCCCGACCCTGCTCGCCCCCATCGCCAACATGCTGGGCGACAAGAAGGGCGAACGCATCCGGCTTTCGGCCCAGGGCATGCGCTCGGTGCTCGACGGGCTGGCCTCCCGCCTGGACGAATCCCGGGAGCTCTCGCGTTACTTCATCAATCTGTTGATTTTCCTCGGGTTACTCGGCACCTTTTGGGGTCTGCTCGGCACCATTCACTCGGTCGGGGCCGTCATCGGCACGTTGCAGGTTGAAGGCAACGATCTGGCCGCCATGTTCGGCAACCTCCAGCACGGGTTGGAAGCGCCGCTGTCGGGGATGGGTTCGGCGTTCAGCGCCTCGCTGTTCGGTCTGGCCGGCTCACTGGTGCTGGGTTTCCTGGAGTTGCAGGCCAGCCAGGCCCAGAACCGCTTCTTTCAGGAGGTCGAGGACTGGCTTTCCGGTGCCGCCAGGCTCACCGGTGGCGGCTTCGGCGACGGCGAGCACCCGGTTCCGGCCTATCTCGAGGCCCTGCTGGAGCAGACCGCTGAGAACATCGATACCCTCCAGCGTACCATGGCCCAGGCCGAAGACGGCCGGCGCGCGGCCAACACCAGCCTCCAGGCGCTGACCGAAAAGCTGAGCACGCTCACCGATCAGATGCGCGCCGAACAAACGCTGCTGGTCGCGCTGGCCGAAACCTTGATGGGCTTCAAGCCGCTGCTGTCGAGACTGACCGAAAGCGCCACCACCGGCAGCCTCGGCCTCGATGACGCCGCGCGCCAGCACATCCGCAGCATTGATGGCCATCTCGGCCGGTTGGTCGAGGAAGCGACGCTCGGTCGTGACAAGGCGATTCAGGAGGTTCGCGGCGACATCAAGCTGATTGCCCGCACCATTGCCGCCCTGGCCGAGGAAACCGAGCAAAGATGATGCGGCTTTTCCGTTTCACCCCGCACTGACCGGCCGTCATGTCGCTCCGCAGCCGGCGCTCGGCACACCTTGAGATGAATATCTGGCCGGGCTGGGTCGACGCCCTGTCGTCTCTGATCATGGTGATCATCTTTGTCCTGATGATCTTCATGGTCGCCCAGTTCTATCTGGCCCACGCCCTGTCCGGCCGTGATCAGGCGCTGGCCCAACTCAACCAGAAGATCGTCGAACTGCGCGCCGGCCTTGCCGCCGCGACCCGGCGGGGCGACGAGGCTGCGGCCGAGGCCGGCCGGGTCGGCCAGGCACTCGACAATGCCAATACGGTGGTCGCGGCCGACCGGGAGAAAATCGAACTCCAACTGCGCGAAATCGCCAGCCTCCAGGCCGACCTCAAGGCCCTGCGCGACGCCCGGGACCGGCTGGAAGGCCAGATCGCCGGGCTTGCCGTGGTGGCGCAACAGCTTCAGCACCAGACCGGCGACCTGACCGCCAAGGTTGAGGCCGGCACCGCCGAAATGGCAAAACGCGACGAGGCGTTGCGCCTCAGTGATGAGCAACGCAAGCTGTTGATGGACGAACTGGCGGCGTTGCGCGATCGCAGCAAGGCGCTGGAAACGAAACTGGCCGACCAGACCGACCGAACCATGCTGGCCCAGAAGGATATCGACCAGCGCGACATCCGGCTGAAGGAACTTCTGACCACCCTCGAGTCGACCCAGGCGGCATTGACCGGAGAACGGCAGCTGACCGGCCAGGACCGGCAGCAGATCGCCGCTCTGACCGCCGAAATCGAAGCGTTACGGGCACAGTTATCCCAGCTTGCGGCCACCCTCGACGTCTCTCAGGCCAAAAACACCACCCAGCAGGCGCGCATCGACGAACTGACCGGCCGCCTTAACGTCGCCCTGGCCAACAAGGTCGAGGAGTTGGCCCGCTATCGCTCGGAATTCTTTGGTCGGTTGCGCGAAGCCATCGGCAACCGCCCCGACATCCGGGTGGTCGGCGACAGGTTCGTGTTCCAGTCCGAGGTGCTGTTCCCCACCGGATCGGCCACGCTCCAGGAGGCCGGCAAGGAGCAACTGGCTCAACTCGCCCGCGCCTTGCTCGACATCGCCCGCACCATTCCCCCGGACATCAACTGGATTCTCCGGGTCGACGGCCACACCGATTCCCGCCGCATCGCCACCAGCCAGTTCCGTTCCAACTGGGAGCTGTCGACGGGTCGGGCCATTTCGGTGGTCAAGTTCCTGATCGAACAGGGGATTTCGGCCGAAAGGCTTGCCGCCACGGGTTTTGGCGAATTCCAGCCGCTGGATGCCGGTACCACCGAAGACGCCTACAGCCGTAACCGCCGCATCGAGTTGAAGCTCGACCAGCGTTAAGGTCCCGGCCGCCAAAGATCAGACTCGAGCAGGCCCGCTTCCATCAGATCCGGCAACAGTCCGCCGCGCCAGGGCGATCGGCAGCGTCTCCGGCCGGCCGCCGCTGACGGCAACGGCGCTTGATCCCGCGGGACTTTTTCCCGATCCCGGGGCGGGACGCGGTCACCGGCCGCGACCGCCAGAACACAGGCCCGTCTTCATCGTCCATTCCCCGACACTTACACGAATGGGGTCTCGCCACCCGGCCCCGGGGCTTGTATACTCCCCCGCAACGCACAACAGGCTTTCCGATCCCCTGCGGTTTCGTTTATTGAACGCGCGAACCGGAAAGTCAGGTACGGGGGCTGGCGGCAAAGATCGTCTTTCGGGTTTGTCGGCAGCGTTCCGTAGTTGGCGTTGTGCGATCATCGATCGTTTCAGCGAACCTGTCTGTTAACCCGCAACGGAGCGGGGTTACGGAATCACCGTTACTGTCCGTTGCTCTTTGGAGGCATCAGAAGATGAAGAAGTTTGCGAAGTCCCTCGCCACCGTCGCGGTTCTCGCCGTTGTGACCCTCGGCGCCAGCGCCTGCAACACCACCGACGAGCAGGCCCGCCAGCAGGCCGCTGCTGCGCTTCAGGCGGCCCAGTCGGCCCAGGCGTCGGCCCAGCAGGCGGCGGCGTCGGCTCAGGCGGCGGCAGCCTCGGCTCAGGCCGCTGCCGACAAGGTCGAGCGGATTTTCAACAAGTCCCTGCGTAAGTAATCTGGTTCCGGTCGGGGATGCCCGCTCTCATCACTGGGTGATGCGAACCGGGTATCCCCGCCGTTCCACGGCGACCCGCTGGATGGTGGGAATATCCAGGCGTCCCTGGTCCTCGCCGGCGACCTTGGTGGCCAGTTCCACCGCACCCTCGGCCGGTTCCTCGGTCATCCGGTGTTCTTCTTCCAGTTCGTCGGCCTGAGCCTTGGAGGGATGGACCTCCATGTACAGCTCGCCGTCCTGCCAGGCGACCTTGATCGCCGTATCAACGAAGGTCACCGGCGTTCCCGGTTCCACCTTGTGGAACATGTCCTCGATGTCTTCGGGATAAAGCCGCATGCAGCCATGGGTGACCCGGCGGCCGACCGCAAACGGCTCGTTGGTGCCGTGAATGCGGAAATTGCCGCTGCTGAAGCCAAGATAGAGCGCGTAAAGCCCCATCGGATTGTTGGGTCCGGGCGGCACCACCGCCGGCAGCTCCGGCTTTTCCGCCCGGATCGAAGCCGGGACGTACCACGTCGGATTCGCCTGCTTGCGAACGATGGTGGTGGTGGCCACCGGAGTATTCATGCCTTCGCTGCCGATCCCGACCGGATGGGTTTCGGGTTCCTCCCCCGGCCGGCGGTAATAATAGAGGCGCATCTCGGTCAGATTGACCACCAGGCCGCGACGGGGCGCGTCGGGCAGGATGTGGGCGGTCGGCAACACCAGAGTCACGCCCTCCCCGGGCAGCCACGGGTCCACGCCGGGATTGGCCGCCACCAGCTCGACAAAGCCCAGGTCGAACTTGCGGGCCACGTCCAGCAACGTGTCGTCGTGATCCGTAACGTAGGTGCTGACGGTGCCGATAATATTGGTCTCGGCACGGACCGCGGATGCCGGCAGCACCCAGGCGGCCAGCCCCAACGCCAACCCCCCGGCAATCACCGGCAGCCACCCCGTCCCGCTCCGCGTTCCACCGGATTGGTTCACGCCCTCGATCATTCCCGGCTCTCCGCCCTTTTGTCCAACCACGGCGCCCGCCCCGGTGCCGCCCGCGCCTGTTATAGCGGCCAATTCCGGCGGGGCGAACCGGGAAGGCGGGGTGCTTCGGTACTTTTTTGGCAACCGTGTCCCCACCCAAAGGCGGGGACCCAAGAAACGGCGAAACCCCGATTGTCCCACTTTGGGATCGGGGCTTCGACCGCTGTTCGTAGGGTTGCCCCCGGGACTGCCGTCACTCAATGACGGTGATCCCGGCGTCGATCATTGCCGGCGGGCAGTCGATGATCGGTCAACTGATAGGTCATCAACAGATCATCCACATGCCGCCAGGCTCCATGTGCGGTGGCCACCGCGACATCGTCCCGTATTATTTGACGGATGGCCGGCGGCCCCCAGCTCTGCTCCAACATCCACGAGCCTTTCTCCATGGCGATGATGAATGGAAGCCTCTCGTGCTCGGCCACGGCGTCAATTTCATCCGGTTCGATACCGGAGAGATCGACACAGTCCCGCAACGTTATCATCGGGGTCCTCCCACCTCATGCTGCGCCGGCCGGCACTGCCGAAGCCGTCCACGACCGGCACATGGGCTTTTCTCAGATTTTGGGTCTGCCTTGGCCCCTGCGACATGACGCAGTGTCGCATTGTGTGTCACATGGGGCGTCCCGAACCCTGTCGCCAACGACTTTGACGCGGGGCCGCCACAATCTGCAATGCAGTTTTGCCGGGTCTCTAGCTCACGCGCTCCCGCCCGAGGCCAGCGATGGGGGGTCGCCGCGGACACCGACACCATGGCTTGGCCCGGCGCTGTCCGGGTGCTTGCCTCGCGCCCCGGCCCCAGCCATAATGGCAGGCATGAGCGACCTATTCAGCGACCCGCCGGCCCGTCCCGAACAGTACTCCGCCCGCGACATCGAGGTGTTGGAGGGGCTGGAGCCGGTGCGTCGGCGCCCCGGCATGTATATCGGCGGCACCGACGAACGCGCCCTCCATCATCTGGTGGCGGAGATTCTCGACAACGCCATGGACGAGGCGGTGGCCGGACACGCCAGCCGGATCGACCTGGAACTTGGTGCCGACGGCAGCGTCACGGTCCGGGACAATGGCCGCGGCATACCGGTGGACGAACATCCCAAATACCCCGGAACCTCGGCGCTGGAAGTGATCCTGACCACCCTTCATTCCGGCGGCAAGTTCGGGGGCAAGGTCTATGCCACCTCGGGCGGCCTGCACGGGGTCGGCCTTTCGGTGGTCAACGCGCTGTCCGACACGCTTTCGGTGGAGGTGGCGCGCGATCGCCAGCTTTGGGGCCAGGACTACAGCCGGGGCCGACCGCTGGGACCGCTGGCCCACCGGGGCGGCGCGCCCAACCGCCGCGGCACCACCATCCGCTTCCATCCCGACCCCGAAATCTTTGGCGGCGAGGCCCGCTTCGTCCCGTCACGCCTGTACCGGCTCGCCCGCTCCAAGGCTTACCTGTTCCGGGGGGTCGAGATCCGCTGGCGTTGCGCCGCCGAATTGCTTGACGGCAACAGCGAGGTGCCGGCCACCGCCAGCCTGCACTTTCCCGGCGGCCTGCTCGACTATCTGACCGCCGCGCTGGCCGACCGCGCCACCGTCACCCCGGCGGCGTTCTCGGGAGAGGCGCAGTTCGCCGCCGACGCCGGCCGGGTCGAATGGGCGGTGGCCTGGCCCGAGGACGATGACGGCTTCACCCATTCCTACTGCAACACCATCCCCACGCCCCAGGGCGGCAGTCACGAGCAAGGGTTGCGCTCGGCGCTGACCCGGGCGCTCAAGGACCATGGCGAGCGTATCGGCAACCGCCGGGCCGGCCAGATCACCGCCGACGACGTGGTCGGAGAGGCCGCGGTGCTGTTGTCGGTGTTCATCCGCGAGCCCCAGTTCCAGGGTCAGACCAAGGAAAAGCTGGCCTCTCCCGAAGCGACCCGGCTGGTGGAACAGGCGGTCAAGGACCGCTTCGACCATTGGCTCTCGGGCGACCGGGCGGCCAGCGCCGCCTTGCTCGACCGGCTGGTGGAAAAGGCCGAGGAGCGCGCCCGCCGGCGCCAGTCCAAGGAACAGGCGCGCAAGACCGCCACCCGCAAGCTGCGCCTGCCCGGCAAGCTGGCGGACTGCACCGTCGAGGACGCGGCACGCACCGAGCTTTTTCTGGTCGAGGGCGATAGCGCCGGCGG
>PLTC01000040.1 GCA_003165295.1 Rhodospirillales bacterium
CGTGCTGCATCTGCTGGCCGCCGCGGCGGAAGGTGAAATCGGCTTCACCATGGCCGACATCGACCGGCTGTCGCGCCGGGTGCCCAATCTGTGCAAGGTCGCGCCTTCGGATCCCGAGACCCACCTGGAGGACGTGCATCGCGCCGGCGGCGTCATGGCCATCCTGGGTCAACTCGACCATGCCGGCCTGATCAACCGCGAGGTGCCGACGGTCCATGCGCCGACCCTGGGCGCCGCCCTCGAACGCTGGGACATCTGCCGCAACCCGTCCGCCGAGACCGATACCCTGTTCCGCGCCGCCCCGGGCGGCATCGCCACCACCGTCGCCTTCAGTCAAAGCCGGCGCTACGAGGCTCTGGACCTGGACCGCAGCCGTGGCACCATTCGCGATCTGGACCATGCCCACAGCCGGGATGGCGGGCTGGCCGTACTCTATGGCAATCTGGCCGAGCAGGGTTGCATCGTCAAAACCGCCGGAGTCGATGCCGGCAATCTGGTATTCGCGGGACCGGCGCGGGTCTATGAAAGCCAGGATGCGGCGGTGGCCGGCATTCTCTGCGGCGAGGTGGTGGCCGGAGAGGTGGTGGTGATCCGCTATGAGGGACCGCGCGGCGGACCCGGTATGCAGGAGATGCTGTATCCCACCAGCTATCTGAAATCCAAAGGACTGGGCAAGGCGTGCGCGCTGATCACCGATGGCCGGTTTTCGGGCGGCACGTCGGGGCTGTCCATTGGTCACGTTTCGCCCGAGGCCGCCGAGGGTGGCCTGATCGCCCTGGTCGAGACCGGTGATCGCATCGAGATCGACATTCCCCGGCGTAGCCTCCGGCTGGCGGTGCCCGAAGCCGAGCTGACCCGGCGCCGGACCGCCCACGGTACGGGGGCCTGGCAGCCCAGGGATCGGACACGCACCGTTTCTCCGGCCTTGCGCGCCTACGCGGCAATGACCACCAGCGCCGCCCGCGGCGCCGTCCGCGACGTGTCCAGGGTCGAGGGCTGATCCGGGCGAGCCTGGATCGGGTTCAGGATGGCGTGCCCCCGATCCTCGGCGACCACGCGGCCAGCAGTTTTGGCTATTGGTTGGGATAGGGGTGTTTTTTTTCGGAGCCGGCGGGGGTCGGGAGGCAGGAAGTCGGATATGATTGTCGCTGGGAATCGTCGTCATCCCGAACCGCGTCTCGCAGTTCGATCGCCCGCGCCCTTCCTCAACATGACGTTGGTGAGCCAGGAACGAGGGGCTCTGCGTGAAAAAGGCCGAAGACGCCGCCATTCGCATTGAGAACCGCTGATCGCGTTTCGCCCGTCTTGACCGACCAGCCTCCCTCACCTATCATGGTTTCCAGAATCGATGGGGATGGAGTCCCCCGATAACCGCCGCAGAGGCTGATGGCTCCTACCACGTGTTATGCGCGGGGTAGGTGTGTCCGGCCGGAGGGCGATTTTTTTTGTTGCCCCTTTCGTCAAGGCCGTCTTCTCCCAGTTCGTTCGCAAGACTACTGGTGGGTGCCGAGCGGCGCCTGTGCCGCTTTCGATGTCGACTCTCTGCGCCGGCATCCGGGCGGTAACCGAGAAGGAGAGAGGCATGGGGGGACGTTTGGCTTGCTTCGGTATTATGGCTTGGTCTGGCACTGGTTGCGTCCGTGGTTTCGATCTGGGTCGCCAATTGTTCGAGTTGTTTCTCGACGAGGACATGCAATACTCCTGCGCCCCGTTCCGCGACGAAGGCGACAGTCTGGAAACGGCACAGAAGAACAAGGTGGCCTTGATTGCCCGCAAGCTGATGCTCCGCCCCGGCCTGAGCATCCTGGACATCGGCTCGGGCTGTGGGGGACTGGCGCTCTTACCTGCGGGGTGCCCAGTCCGAGCGTCTCCATGGCGGCTCCATGGTCTTTCACCTGCAGATGGCACGTGTCGGCCCGACGCCGTGCCTCTGACCCGCGACCACCTCCCTGAACCACCAACCCAACCGACCGAAGGTGAACCATGAGTCGAACCATAGCCTCCTTGCGCGCCGACGAAATTCTGGACTCCAGGGGCAACCCCACCCTCCGCATCCATGTCACCCTGGAGAGCGGCGTCACCGTTTCGGCTTCGGTGCCCTCGGGGGCGTCGACAGGCGAGAACGAGGCGGTCGAACTGCGCGACGGCGACTCCGGCCGATACGGCGGCAAGGGCGTCCGTACCGCAGTGGCAAACGTCGAACGGGAGATTGCTCCTCGTCTGATTGGACTGGACCCGACCAGTCAGGCCGAAATCGACCGGGTGATGATCGCGCTTGACGGCACGCCGAACAAGTCCCGACTCGGCGCCAACGCCATTCTGGGGGTATCGATGGCGGTCGCCCGCGCGGCGGCGGCGGCGGTCGGCCTGCCGCTCTACGCCTACCTGGGCGGCGCGGGCGCCCGGCGTCTGCCGATACCGCAGATGAACATCCTCAACGGCGGCAAGCATGCCGACAACAGCGTCGACTTCCAGGAATTCATGGTCGTGCCGCTGGGCGCGCCGACCTTCGCCGAGGCCCTGCGCTACGGTGCCGAAACCTTCCATGCCCTGGCCCGCATCCTGAAACGCAAGGGCTATGCCACGGCGGTCGGCGACGAGGGGGGCTTCGCACCCGACCTCGGCAGCAACGAGGAAGCCTGCGAACTGATCGTCGAGGCCGTCCTGGCAGCGGGTTTCGCGCCAGGCAGGGACGTGGCCATCGCGCTGGACCCCGCCGCCAGTTCCTTCTTCGTCGAAGGCGGTTACGACCTGGCGCGCTCGAAACAGGGGCGCAAGACCAGCGCCGGGATGACCGAACTGTACAGGAGTTGGATCGACAGATACCCGATCGTCTCCCTGGAGGATGGGCTGGCCGAGACCGACTGGGACGGCTTCGCCGCCCAGACCGCGGCGCTTGGAGGCGACATCCAGATCGTCGGTGACGATAATTTCGTCACCAACACCGCCTTCATCGCGCGCGGCATCGCCGAGCGCACCGCCAACGCGGTGCTGATCAAGCTCAACCAGATCGGCACGGTGACCGAAACCATCGATGCAGTCGACCTCGCACGGTCGGCCGGATGGGGCTTCGTGATCTCCCATCGTTCGGGAGAAACCGAGGATACCTTCATCGCCGACTTCGCGGTGGCGATGGGTGGCGGCCAGATCAAGACGGGTTCGGCCTGCCGCAGCGAGCGCATCGCCAAGTACAACCGCCTGCTGGAAATCGAGCGGGCGCTGGGCAAGGCGTCCGTGTTCGGTCTCCCGGCCGCCCTTCGTCGGACGCGATTGGCGAAGGAATGAACGGATGGACAGTCCCTTTCTGGACCGATCGTTGTGGATCACCGATAACGTGTGCGCGGCGGCGATCCGCGATGTCAATCCGGTGTCACCCGGACATACGCTGATCGTGCCCAAGCGTCCGGTCCCGAGTATATTCGACTGCACCCACGCAGAGGTCCTGTCGATCTGGCTGCCGGTCGAAGAATGCAAGTGGGCCCTTGACGCCGAATTTAAACCGCAAGGCCATCACGTCGGCATCAACTGCGGGGCCGATGCCGGGCAGCCCATCTTTCACGCCCACGTCCATCTCGTCCCGCGCTATCGGGGCGATCATTCCCCTCTGCGGCGGGGCACGGCATGACATCCGGGAGCGCGGCCGTCCCGGCCGCGCTTCTGTCAGATAACCTGACGCGATCAACTGGATATCGGGCAAAGCCCCCTTGCGTCATCCTTTACGCTCGACGGTATCAGTCACTGTCTTCGGGGTAAACCGCGTCGGCGTTGCTCCAGCCCCAATAGTCCCAGGCACCGTCAAAAAAGGCGGTAACGGCCCGGGAATCGGGCAGGCCATCGCACACCGTCAAAGACGGCGCGACCCGGCCGGTGCCAAGGGTCCACCACAGGCTGTAGCGTTGGGGCAGGGTGGCGGCCAGTTCGTGGACCAGGGCGGGATAGGACAGGGCGGGCGGTTGGGTCGGGTCGAGGGAGACGTGCCAGCCCGGGCCGGTGCAGGCCAGTGGCGGCGCCGGCCCCTCCCGTTCGGGCGGACCCAGACCCTGGACCCGGGTGGTGAAGGTCTCGAGATGCAGGTTGGGGTCGAGGGCCTGACGCAGCAGGGCCTCGGCCCGGCCATACCAGGCGCTGGCCGTGACCGGCAGGGTGGCGGGGTCGGTGCCGGCGGGCACCGCGGTTACGAGGCACAACGGAAACACCCGGCCCAGGCGATCGGCGCCGGGCGCCAGCAGTCCTGCCACCGGGTCGGGGCCGCAGACGCCGGCCTTCAGGGCAAAGCGCCACACCGGTCCTTCGGCGACCAGCGGCGCCCAGACCTCGCCGAATCGGTCCCAGCCGCTTTGCCAGACCTCGTGAAGCCAGGTTTCCCAGGGTTCGAGGAACGAAGCCGGCAGGGCACGGGCCAGGAAATCCCCGTAAGAGGGCAGCTTGCCAAAAAAGCCGGGACCGAAGGCCGTGGTGCTCGCACGCGGGTTCATGGCGACTTTCCAGGGTCGAGGAGCAGGGCACGGTCGGCGGCCTCACCAAGACCGGCGAACCAACCGGCCATCGGTGCCGGCAGGGCCGCGGCCAGGGCCTTGACCCGGTCGGCGGCGCGACGGACTCCGGCTTCGGCGGCGGCATCCCGGTTGGTGGCGGCCCAGGCGGCCAGGGCCTGCCGTAATTCGCCGAGAGCCGCCACCGCGGCGGTGATCGGGGCGGGTCCGCCGTCGGCTCCGGGCTGGGCCAGTGACCGCAGGGTGGCGAACCGCCGGCCCAGTTCGGCCGCAGCCGGGGTCCACCAGCCGGGATCGTCGGTGCCGGTGGCGGCGTGAACCGTCGTAACCACGGTGGCGCCGGCGGGCAGTCCGAGCATGCCGGCGGTGGTCGGACCGGCGTCGGCCGGTGTGGCTGCCGATGCCGGCGGTGTCGGTGATGGAAGGTCGGTTTCGGCGGCGACCGCCCGGGCCAGCACCGGCAGCGGCGAATCCGGGCCGGAGGCCGCAGCCAGCACCGGCAACAGCTCCGGCACGGTGCCGGTTGGTGCCAGGGTCAGATCGTCGAGCAGGTCCTGCCACTGGCGGGCGTAGGCGTTGAAGTAGCGGGTGGCCAGGTCCCGACGCAACTGGCCGGCCCGGACGGCGATGGCTTCGGCATCCATGGAGAGGCCCGACACCCAGCCTTCCCCCGCCAGATCCGAGGCCACCTGGGCGATCACCGGCAGTACCGTTCGCAGGCATCCGTCCCGGGTATAAAGGCCGGGTATCGGTTCCGACAGCGCCTGACCCGAGCGTCGGACCAGCACCCGGGAAAGGGCGCCGCCGGTATGGTCGGGCAGTTGCCAGCCGGGCAGGCTGCGCAATTCCGGTGCGGTCCGCAGGAGCGCGGTGGCGCGATCGGCCAGGGAGAAGGCTGCCAGCCGCCGCCGTGCCTCGGCCACCACCGGGCCGATGTCGGTTCCGGCGGTGCTGACGGACAGGCCACCCTCGAGCAGCGTCTCCAGATAGTCGGCCAGCCGCCGCCGGTCGTCCTCGTGTTCCGGCCCGGGCAGGCCCGCGATCCAATCCATCGTGAACCATTGGGTGACGACGTAACGGTCCAGCGGGGCTTGCCCGGTCAGCATCAACAGCACCTTAAGCGCGTCGTAAAGACGTTCGGGCAACTGCGGAGCGGTCTCGGGAGCGGTGGCCAAATGCTGTTCCAGCCGCACCACCAGTCGGGGTAACAGCAGGCGGCGCAGGGCGCGATGAAGGGCCGAGGCGGCCAGCTCGGGTAACCGGTCGCCCGCATCCAGACCCGGTGCCCACGGGATCGCGTCGGTGCCGGCCGGGACGGTTTTCCTGAGCGCCGCGATGGCGTCGAGAACCGGCAGGACCGGGGCGATGTCGCTCTCGGTGACCTGATCAACCAGCGGGCCGCCGGCCAGTCCGTCGGGCAGCAGGCGTTGGGCGTCATCAAGACCGACTTCCAGGGCGGCAAGCTGGCGATGGGTGGTGAGCCACGCCTGTCCCCATAACCCGGCCAGCAGCAGGGCGGCGGTGAGAGCGGTCAGCGTCGCCCAGCGTCGCTGCCGGAACAGCCGGGAGGAGGTGGCACCGGGCGGGCCGTCTCCGGCCAGATGGGCCTCGGCGAACACCACTTCGCGGAACAGCCGGTGCAGGAAAAAACCCTGATCGTCGTCAGGGCCGTGATCGACCTCGGGCAACCGGTCGTCGAGGCCAAAGGCCGAGACCATTTCAGCGGCGAGCGCGTCGATCGGGGGACCTTCGCGCCTCGCGCTGGTGAAATAGAGGCCGCGCAGCGTCAGCCGCCCGAGCGCCGGACGGTCGGAGGCGGATTCGAAAGTTCGTGTCAGGAACCCGGTCAGCGGTGCCCCCATGGCCATCACCTGCTGGGGAAAGCCGGCGATCAGGGCACGGCACACCGGGTCGGGCTCCTGGTCCAGTCGTTCCAGCATCCGGTGTTCCAGTCGGGCGATCAAAGGGTCAAAGAGACCGGAGAAGCGGTCGGCCAGGGTGGCGGTACCCGAAGCCGCGGCGTTCGCGGGCTCTCCCGCTGGTTCTCCCACCAGGGGGAAGGTCAGGCCCCAGACCTGCCGGCGCTCCTCCGGGGACAACCCGGAAAAGAATTCCGAAAAGCCGGCGAGGCGGTCGGCCTTGGTCACCAGCAGATAGACCGGCAGCCGGACGCCCAGCCGGTCGTCGATTTCCGTCAATCTATGGTTGAGAGAGTCGGCGATGGCCAGAGGATCGGCGCCGTCCTGGCCGGTCAGATCGGCCAGACTCACGGTGACCACCAGGCCGTTGACCGGTTGCGCCGGCCGGTGCCGTTTCAAGAGATTGAGCAGGCCAAGCCAGGCGGCGTTGTCCAGCGGACGGTCGCTGTCCTGGGTCGTGTAACGGCCGGCGGTGTCAACCAGCACCGCTTCGGACGTGAACCACCAGTCGCAGCTTCGGGTTCCGGCGACGCCCTGGATCGGATGGCGGCCGAGCAGGTCGGACAACGGAAAGGTCAGTCCCGAGCGGGCAATGGCTGTGGTCTTGCCGGCGCCGGGCGCGCCGATCACCAGATACCAGGGCAGCCGGCGCAGGGACGAGCTGCCCAGGCGGTTGCTGTAGGTGGTCAGCGCCTCGGTCAGCCGGCGGCGCAACCCCACGATCTCGGCGCCGCCCGGTCCGCCGGCTTCTCCGGGGTCGGCCGGGATGCGGTCGGCCAGCAGCCGTCGGGGCAGTCGGAGCGGCGCCGTCGGCTCCAGCGGAAGGACCGTGCCGCTGCCGCTGCCGGTGGCCGTGATCAGTGCCCGGATCAGTCGGCGGTTGGCCCGGCGTTCCCGGACCTGGCGCATCTGGTTGAACAATCCCCAGGCGATCATTGCCATAATCACGCCGGCCAGCCGCGGCTCTTCGTCTTCGAAGGGCCGGAAGCCGCCCAGCGACAGCAGTGGACCCAGAAACCAGAGCAGCAGGCAGGCGGCCAGGGCGCCGGCAAGGCTGATCAGCCATTGGCTGGTCAGTGCCCGACGAATTTGACCCAGGCTTTGGCTGACGCCGACCAGGAGACGCAGCCAGCGCCGCCGGCCCGGCCCCGGCCGGGTTCGCCGTGGTGGTCGGGCCGGGCGGGCGGTCTCCTGAGCCTCGGGGCTTTCCTGATCTTCCGGAGGGCTGTGATCCCAGGTCATCGGCCGGACTCCGCCGGGGCCAGGATGATTTCGATCCGGCCGTTGCGGTTCCGGTCGGTCGGGCCGGCGGCGGGCGGTAGCGGCCCGCCATCGGCACTGCCTTCGATCTCGACCCGCTCGGGGGCGCGAAGGTGAGCAACCAGTACCCGGGCAAAGGCCCGGGCCTGGGCCTCGGTCAGGGCTGTGCCGGAGGGAAAGCGCAGGGTCGGGACAAAACTGTCGTCGGTGTGACCGACCACCTGAATGTGCCCGGACTCGCGATCGAGGACCACCACCAGATGTTCGGCCAGATCGTGGCCGGGACCGGACAGGGTATCGTCGGCGCGGCCGAAGGCCAGGCTGGTGGGGATGCGGATCACGTCCCCGGCATCGGTGGTGACGACCTCGATCTGGCCGATGGCGGTTTCCCCGGCCAAAGCGTCCCGGAGCCGTCCCGCCCGGGCCGACGGCGCCCGGACAACGGTCGTGGCGCCTGCGGCGGGCGGGCCGGCACGGGCTCCGGGTTCCGCGGGGCCGATCAGCGCCGGCCGGTCGGGCAGCAGGGCTGCCAACTGTCGGCAGGCGCCATCGATTTCGCTCCCCAGAGAAAAGGCCAGCAGAGCGTACAGTCCGGTCAGCAGAGCGCCTGTCACGGCGGCCGTGACCCAGACCGGCAGCACCGCACCCGGCGGTGGCCGGGGGGGCGGGACACCCGGCCAGGACGGCGACAACCCGGCGGCCGGGCCGCGTGCGGCGGCGATCAGCGCGTTGATGTCTTCACGCCGGCGGCGGAATTCGACGGCGCCGTTGGCCTGGGTCCGGGTGTCGCCTTCGAACCCCAGGGCGAGGCACACCGAGAACAATTCCAGTTCGTTCCGATGCCGGTCGGGCTCTCCCCGGATGTGCTGGAGCAGAGTCAGCAGGCTCGGTCCGGGCTCCAGCGACTGGTAGAAGGTCCGGGTCAGGCAGCATTCGGACCAACCCGTCCGCTGGCCCCAGGCGGTGTCGCCGATGATGTCGTCCAGGGCGGCGCACAGGATGAAATGGGCGGCGCGCATCTGGTCCGGCGGCATTCCGGCGGCGCGGGCGGCCGACGGGAACCGGCGCAGGGCGGCGATGATGCGGTGGCGCAGGTCCTCGGGATTGGGGGGCGGCGGCAGTTCGGACAGCCGCAGCATCAGGGCCAGCAACGGCGTTGCGGTGTGCAGAATCGGGTTGGCCCCGGCTTCGACCGGCCGCGGCCCGCTGCCCCGCCGGTCCGCGCCGGTCGCCAGTCGGCTCAGCCGCGCCCGGATGCCCCCGAGCCAGGTCGGGGATCCCGAACCGGTGCCATCGGGGTCTTCTTCGGAAGGGCTGTCCGGCGTGTCTTGGAGGTGACCCATGGCTTGGTGACCCATGGCCCGGTGGCTGAAGGAAGGACCGCGCTTCGCCTTTGCAGACTGGGAACGGATGGACGAAGGCGGGCGGGTTCGGAAAACGAGGGAGTCTGTTCCGACGCTCCCGCCCGTTTGCCAGATCCACCGGAAACCGCCCAAAAAGTCAAGGGAGCGCCAGCGGTTCTCAATGCGGCTGAGTCGCATTTGCGAAGGGTCGGGTGGGGGACACCGCCCGAGGCCCTTTGACAGCCTGTTCCTGAAGGCGACCTGCCTGTGACCGGGGCGGGGGCGGGGGGGGCGGGCGTTCCGGGCGCCCGACGCGCGGCGTTATACTTCAAGCCCGATCAGGACGTCCCGGCGGCCGCATACGGGAATGCGTGACCAGCGCAGTTGCCGCGGCTATGAGTAATTTCCGGGGCTTTTGATCCCGAACGATGGGGGGTATTCTGGACATCGTAAATATTTACGGAAAGCGGTTGGTCATCCTCGAAAAGGACGATATCCCATGCGCGGCATCCTGTTGTGGGTGGTGGGAATTCCACTCCCAATTATTATCGTACTGTACCTGCTTCACGTCATCTGAGGGGATGGCTTCCGCGGAAAATAGTGTTCAATGCCTTCTATAGGCGGTAGTACGACGTCGTTACGGGACGAATCGAAGCCAAGTACGCCCACTATAACTTCTATTATGGTGAAGTCAGCGGCTTTTAGGCGATAAATGTCAGTAATGTGGATCAGTTAATACTTTTGCGGCGGTACTTGATAATATAAGGTATTATGCCAATATTGCTGTTTGTAATAAATCAGGCGATCAATCACCGACGCAAGGCACCGCATGCGGTCTCGTTGCTCTGGTGGTGACAGGTTCGATGTCGTCGTCGGTTTGATATGTTGGAGGCTTCCATGACCAGAAATACTGAAAGCGTTGCCGGAGAGTTCACCGCCGATCTGACCGCTCTGCGCGAGGATGTGGCGAGTTTGGCCGACAGGATGGCCAAACTCGTGCAGCATCAGACACAGTCAGCCGGCCTTCGCGTCTCCGAAGCCGTCGACGACGCCACGGACAAGATCACCAGCACGGCCGCCAAGGCGCAGAAAACCGTATGCGCAGCGGGCCGCGAAATCGAGTCCAGCATCGAGCGCAATCCGTTGACATCGGTGCTGATTGCCTTCGGCGTGGGAATATCCCTTGGCCTGCTCAACCGCTTGCGCGGCTGATCGAGGATGATCCGCTGGCTGACCGCCCTCTTGGGCGACGCGGTTGAACGGAGTTTGCGCACTGTGCTGTCCGGCGTCGTTGCCGTGACGATGGCTGCGTTGTTCACCGCGGTCAGCCTGGGGTTCGGCACGTTTGCGGCCTACGGCTATCTCCGCGGGGTGGAGGGCGCCATCGGCGCGGCGTTGATCCTATGCTCGACCTATGGCTTGGTCGCCGTTGCGATCCTGGTGTTGTGGGCGGTACGTCATCGACATGTCCGTCGGGTACGGCGCGCCGCCTCAGCGCCGGCACCGGCCGCCACCGTCACGTCGGTTCTCCAGGCGCTGGCCGCCGCCGGCACCCCGCAGGACCGGGAGGTTATGGCTGCGGCGATCCGGCTGGGACGCGAACTTTCACCGATGCATCTTCTCGCACTGGCGATCATCGGCGGCTTCATCGTCGGGAGAAAACTCGACAAATGATCCCGGGCGCGGAGGTTTCGGCCACATGTCAAAATTTCATGTCAACGGTATAATACCGGCGGGCGTTGGGAGTGACCCATTGGCCGTTAGGGGGCTTCGCCCCCCCCTGGACCCACCAAGGGCCAGCGGGGGGCGAAGCCACCCAACAGGTCATCTTCCACGCTTGCGGGTATGAGGCGATATTGGCGGCCGTCCCGGGCTGTTTGCCGATATCTGGTGTCGAGTTCCACTTAACCCTTTTCTGATCAGGCACTAACGCCATGCCGGACGCCGGTACCCCCGAGCTAAAACCGGAAATGCCCGCTGATGCCGGAAGGTTCATCTGCGTTTCCGCCGTATTGCAGCAGTTGCAAGACGAAGCGCCGACTGACCACTTCACCCTCGACTGGCTATTGGGCCGACTGAACAGGCATTCCTTCGGCGTTATCATACTACTGCTCGCGGTGATCGCGATGGCACCGGGAATTTGCGTTGTCGCGGGCTTGTTGCTCATGGTCCCCGCGATCCAAATGATCGCGGGTCACTCCGCCCCGGTCTTTCCACGCCGGATCGCCACCCGGCCCTTGCCAACCCGGCACCTCGCCCGCCTGATCCGCAGGGCCGTGCCCGTACTGAGATATGTCGAGAAGATCGCCCATCCTCGCTGGCCCACGCCGCATCAGGCGACCAAGCGCTTCGTCGGCGTCATCGTGGTCATACAGAACACCACCCTGCTGTTCGCACCGATCCCCCTGTTCAACATCATTCCCGCGCTGATGATTATCCTGATCTCGCTGGCCTATCTCGAGGAGGACGGGCTCCTGCTGTCGATTGCCTTGCTCGGCACGGTCGTCGTGCTGGCCGTGGTGTCGGCATCGTTCTGGGAAATCGTCCTCGGCGCGAAATGGATCACGGCTATCCTGTAGATCATCGCGGCCGACAGTACTGCGGCCATGAGTGGCTATTTCCGCTCCTCTGGTAAGAGTGCCTTTCCGATCTCACGCACGCCACCGACCGCCTGGCGCCATACTCGCGACCAGTCGATACCAGACTGTGCGTCGGTCAGGATACGGAGGAGCTGGGCCTTTCTGGCATCGGGAACCGCGGCAAGGATGCACGCCCAGACCGAGTCAACATTGTAAGCCGCCGCATGACCGGTGAGGCAGACGGGCACCACGTCACCGGCATCGAACCCCAGGTCATCGCAGGTCGCGGCGATGGCCTCGCGGATCGATCGCGCCTTGGCCGTGGTCGGGGTGCGGAGATCGTAAGGCGGGTTCCACTCGGTGTAGGGACGCAGGCAATCGATGTGGGTGAGCACCAGAATGATCGGCGGCCGCCGGCGGTTCGGGCGTTCGCCAAAGGCGCTCCGGAGGCGATCCAGGGCATCCCGGTCGATCGATCGTGCCGGACGGTTCGCCTGCGCCGTCCAAAGCACCAGATCGCAGTCGGCAGCCTCGCCGATCAGGCGGTCCACGGTTCGACTGTCCCCGCCGAGTCCGGGGCCGTCGAGAAACACCGCCCCTGGCAGGCCGTCGCGGCTGATTCGATGGGCGGTGAAGCCCGGTGTTGCCGCAAGCACGTCGACGGCCGCCTGCACCTCGCCCGACAGGGCATTGATCAGCGACGACTTTCCGGCGTTGATCTGTCCGGCCAGCACGATCCGGATCGGTTCCACCCGGGACGGAGCCCGCCGGGCATCCTGCTGTGCCGCCCTGGTCGAATAAAGGGCGATCTCATCGTCGGAGAGGCGCAGGCGTCCACTGTAAAGATTGATGGCTGCCCGCCCGATTTCATCGAGCAGAAGCCGGACGAATCTCGTTTTGGTCGCTTCGAGGGCGGGCAGGAACAGTTCCTGGCTCAGCCTGGCCCGAATTTCGTTGGTTCCCGCGGCCACAATATTGGGAATAATTCTGTAGAGACGATACAAGTTATAGGAAGCGTCATAGAATTTCCAGGCCTTCCGCATCTGCGGCATCCAGCCATACGCGCGTAGGGCCATGCCGACCGTGATCTGATCGCCAAACGGAATGTTCCTGGCCACCAGTCCGCGCATGTCATGACTGACGCGTTCGGTCAGCAGCAGTGCCTCCGGCAACGAGAAGCCCCAGACCGCTTTTTTGTCACTCGGCCGATAGTGCCTCGCGACGGACTCGACGACTTTTTGCGCGAGTTTTCCAAACTCTTCGGCCGTGGTGACGGTGGTGGCGTCGGCGGCTTCGGTCAGTTGGACCACCGTGGTCCAGGCCGCGTCGTCCTTTGGCGACCATGCCGCGTCCGGGAGCGGGATGGGGGCCGGCGATTTCGCCGCCCGTTTCAGCGCCCGCCGCCGGACGAACAGGGCGGCGCCGGAGGCAACAACGGTGGCGGCGGTCCAGGCCAGCAGCCAGAGCCAGCCATGCTCGAAAAGCCAATAATATCCAAACGGGATCAGCAAGAGGAAGGGCAGCGAAAAGATCGCCACGGCGATGATCGCGCCTTCGTGCGGGCGAAATTTTGCTGCGGCGCTCATGCCGATGCCCCATCATGCCGCCCGGTTGGCCGGTATCGCTTCCGCGCAAGGCCGATCGCTTCGGCCAGGGCGTCCGCATAGGTTTTCGCAATGACCGCCGGGATGAAGATGACATTTCGCCGCTTGTAGGCGAGGTAAACGCAGGCCGCTTTGCCGATGGCGAACGTCGTCGCGAAGCTGACGGCGGCCGCACTGACCGCGCCGACCGTTTGTCCGAACCCGGGAATCAGCTTTACCAACTCACGCAATCCGAACTTAAATCCATAGCGAAAGATGATACCCGTTCCGAGACATCCGGCAAATTCTCCGATCGCTTGTGTATTCCACTCGACGCCGTAGATCCCGGCCAGACTGTGCAGCATCTTGCCCTGGACGACCGGAACCCCAACCAGGCCGACCGCCGGAACAAAATCGAGACCTCCCGCCGCCGCCGCATAGCCCATGATGTGCGGGTGCGCCCGTTTGGCGAAACTGTCCTCGCCGTCACGCTGCATGTGGCGGAGCATGGCCTCGAGCCCGAGCGGCGCCACCGCACCGATAGCTTCCCATAGCGCATCCAGGCCGTAATCGTTCGGCTCCAGGCCATCGTCGGGCAACGTGAAATCAACGGGAACGAACAGCAAAGGTCCCCGCCCGGGAATTGACGCAAAAAGGGTGCGCTGCGAGACCAACGAACGCAGGAGATCGTCGGAAACCCCGTCGGCACCAACCGGATTGGCGAACGGATAGGGCTGCACATGGTTGGTACCGGGCCGATATCCCTCGTGCAGGCAGGTTTGGACGACGATGACCGGCCACTCCGGATGTCGCCCCCTGACCGCGGAAAGAGCGTCGAGAATTGGCTTTTGGACCGGGTCGAGCGCCCGGACCACAGCCAGCAACAACTGCGAGCGGCTTTCACAGAACGCGATGTCTTCGGCTGGGTCATAGGCGACTTCCCCGAGGCCGCGGGTGTCGAGGAACCTCACGATCGGCGTTTCTGCGGGGAAATCAAATACCCGCGAGACGCGGGTACATGCTCGGAAGCCGGCGCCGATTTCGGCCGTGGTGGCGCTGGTCAATGTGCGAACGATTGAGGACTTGCCGGCACCGACCTTGCCAAGCAGCCAGAGCGTCGGCGCGGCCTGCCGGGCCTGCCCTGCAATTGACTCGGTGTCCGCCCAATCGGGCTTCGGGTCGATGACCACGCCCCTGAACGCGGCCCAGACGTGCGAGAAATGTCCGGCCAATGTCGCAAAGAGACCTCTCATCACCTCGCGAAACTCCGCTGGGATATCCTTCGCCGGTCAGGCCCCAATCTTATCCGCTTTCCCGGAATTTTCCAGAAAAACAACGTGTCGATCACGACGTGATTCGCCGCCCGACCCCGGTATCCTTCTTGAATGAGGTTGATGTGATGCGTGATACCCCTCGTGATTGAAATTTTTTCCGGCTCACGTTACGCCTCCGAAAAAATCCCCGGGGGTATTTGGCCGACACGGCTATTTGAGCCGCGTGCGGAGCAGCCGCCTCGCATTGGCGACCGCGGTCCGATGCACCGGAGCCATACCTTTACTGAGAATGCCGAGGGCGGCGTTCTGCATCCGGCTCGATCCCGGCTGGCTCATCATCAGCGACGGCGACCAGAACGAACGCATGGCCGCCATGCCCATGGCACTCCATGATTTGCTGAACGCGGTCGTCTTCTCTGAACACATGCGATGGAATTCCGCCTTGTCACGCGCCGACGGCGTCGGCCCCGTGAGCGCGAGGCGTGTCAGCCGATGGCCGACCACCAGCGGAACAGCAAAGGCGAGTTCCGTCGCCATGCCGATCAGGGACTTGGTCCTGCGCGGTCTGCGGTGGGTCATGTGCTTTCTCCTCGTTGGCAGATGGCGTCCGGTCCCCAAGATCGCCTATGGGCCAGAAAACGCCCCGGCCGTTCCGTTACCTTGCGGTGCCGGGTGGTCTCTGAGAGGCCGTCCACGAACTTATTGATAGAGTTCCGTTTCGCAACCCCGATCAGAGGACAGCTTCGATCAGCCCGAGCGATTTTGCTTCCTGGGCTTCAATGTACCAGTTGGCGGGAGCGCGCAGGAGAACGTCGTCCATGGTCACACTTGAGCCGGCGATCAGATTTTCGAAGCCTTCATTCTGGATCACGATCGAACTTTCGATCTCATGGAGCGTCGCCTTGACGGTAGCAATGCAGGTGGTGAGCGGGCCGTCGAGCCTAAGCGTCTTGTTAAGCTTGCGCTCATGGATCATCAATCTCGTTCCGCGTGTTAGATAACGGTTCCTTCTTGCGAAGAAGCTCATGAAGGTTGTGCCTGCGGAATAGATGGCCGCCTTGCCGAGGAACACAAAACGGCGTCCGGGCGCAATATCGCTGCGGAAGCGAATATCCTCACCCATCATGCGGGCGACCTCCGGATCGCCGCCAAGCGTCGATATCTCGACCACGATCAAGCCCCGCTCAGGGTCCCGATCAAGCTGCGCACGGAAACTGTTGTACATATCGTAGTCGACCGTACCAGACAGCAAGATGGCCGGAGAGACGAAGTCGGAGGCAGCGAGCGGTTCGTCCTGCATATTTTTCTCCCCGAAGCGCCAGAACGCAGTCTGACTGGAGTTTATAGGGAAAGCCAAGCTATGGCCGACGACATCCGGCAGGGTGGCAACGCCCATGCCCGCTTCCATCGGCCGATTCGGTTTGCCGCAGCCGCGCCAGGGCAGGATAAGCCCACAGGGAGCCGCCCGGGACAACAACAGCGTCAAGAACCGGGAAAGAAGCCATGTCATTCGTCATCGAGTTCAACCTGGTGAGAAGTCCGGGCACCAGGCCGAATATCATGGCCATGTCCGATATCCTTGAGCGGATTGGATGCGAGACGGCCAACACGGTCACATCAGCACCTCAACTCAATACTCGCTGTTAAAGGATGACCGCAGGGGGACAGACAGGTACTGTCTCCCTGCGACCGCCAGATCAGTTGCTGTAAGTGAATTCCGGAAGGCTCTTCAGGGATTCTTTGGTCGCATCGTGGAACACCACGTCCTTACCGCTCAGCTTGAGCGCATCATAGGGGACCACCACGTATTTCGTGCCCAGGCCCAGGAAGCCGCCGACCGACAGCACCGCGAACGGCACCTTCTCGTTGGGGGTGACGATCAGGTCGTCGACCGTCCCCACGGTCTCGTTGGCACCGTTGACGACGCTGGCCCCCACCACCTTGGAGGTCCGTTCGCCGTTGTTCGCCACCGACACATCAGGAAGGCTCGCGAGTGCCTCTTTGGTGGCGGCGCCGAACACGATCGCCTTGTCATGCACCACGAGCGAACTGTAGGGCACGATTACATATTTCGTGCCCACGCCCAGGAAACCGCCAACTGAGAGAACCGCGAACGGCACACTCGCGTCCGGGGTGATGATCAAATCGTCGATCGTCCCCACCGCCTCGTTCGCCCCATTGACGACGGCACTGCCCACCACCTTGGACACACGGTAACCGGTGGCCTGTGACGACGGGTCGATCTTCGACAAGGACAGCGTCTGGGGCACCCCTTGTGCCATGGCTGTAGTGCCCAAAGCGGCCGCGATGAACGCGGCACCCGCAAGAAATGTGATAGGACGCGCCATGAGAGTTCCTCTCTTTGATTGTTCAGGGATGTTTGGAAGGACTGGACCGCAGGGCGTTGCCGTCTCAGTCATCAGCAGTAAACCCCTATAAACCACCTTTTCAATGGCCGCGGGGTCTTCTTGTTCATCACGGATTGCTCAGCTTAGCTGTCGAAATTGGCGACATCGCACTGCGTTGTGACGATATCGCGCCGGGATATGCAGTAACAAGGTTCGGAAATTACGCAGTGTCCCCTTGCCCGAAACAGCCATAGGAGACGCGGGTGCGCAACGGCGGCATCCGGGACACCGATTCCGCCCGGGGGGCGGTATCGTTGCCGAAAATCAATCAGGGTGAGGTCGCGCAGCGGTAAATATTCCTACAGACCGAGGCTGGATGCCGACGACCCGGATCGAAAACGCGGCACAGGTGCCGATCTTCCGGCGGGCCGATGCGGACGACGGAGTAATCATGCCCGCCATGCACGGGGCGAAGATGACGTTGAATCGATAGCGCGCGGCCTCGCGCCGCGTCGCTATCGATCAGCAAAAAACAATCAGGGATCCATTCGGACAGGCACTGCGGCACAATCGCGGCGGCCGTCTGTTCGATACGATTACCTGATGACGATGACGTCCGGATCGATGGCCCGACTGATCAAGGTTGCGGAAACAACACCGACGTCCCCAGACCGACGCGGGCCAGACGGTCGTCTGGCCGCCGCGACGGCTTGATTATGGTCAGATGTGAGCTTCGGCGCCCGGGTTTGCCCGTGCCTGGAATTCGTGCTTGAGGTCGCGGATCACGTCGTGGTCGGCCTTGACCCCTTCGTAGGCCTTGGACACGATCGCCTTGACCGGAGCGGTGAGGCTGCCCTCCTGAAGGGCGGCTTCGTACTTGTCCTTAATGTAGTCCTCGCCGCTTTCGACCTCGTTGATCACGCCCTCGTCACTGCCGGTGACGGCGTTCTTGAGGTTGAGGAACATGCGATGGCCGGCGGCAAGGATAGTGCCGCTGTCCTTCGGTTCGCCACCCAGATCCCGCACCTCGTCCTGAAGCGCGGCGGTCAGTTGGTGGCGTTGGGCGGCGCGAGCATCGAACAGGGACTTGAAACGCGGATTCTCGGCATCCTTGGCCGCGGCGCCGTATCCTTCCGCGCTGTCCAGGGTGGTCGCGATCAGGCCATTGAGCACGTCAATCTGTCGTTCGTTGATGCTGGGCATTGCTGATGTCCTTGGTTTCGTGGGGACGTGCCTTGTGATGGCTTCGGCCATCCCAGGCTGAGCGGCGACCCTCTCCGGCCAATGTCCCCGCGGGAGCCTGAACTATCGTCACGGAGAACCAGAAAGGGAAGGCTCGGAATTTACTGATAGTCTAACGACCTATATCAGTACGGAGTACGGAGTACGGAGTACGCTGGACGATTCGCGGTCGCAGTCCCAAGGGTCGGGATGGATACCTGCCATTATTCCGGAATGAACACGATCCCCGACGCATCGGACGGAATGCACTGTCCGGATACGATGGCGTTGAGAACCGGTCACGCCTGCGGGCGCAAGCGCCCCCTTCGGGGGCGGGTGCTGATGAATTCGATGACATCACCTCGCCGCCATGCTATAAAGAGAATTGGGTGGAGGAGGTGCTCATGCCGAAGCCTGGAAAGGTCGCCGTCATGCCCGGAGTCTTGCCCGTGATTCCGAAGCCGTCGTCGGCACCCGCCTCGGCCGCCGACGCACACGAGCGATTCATTCAACGGCTTCGCCTTGCGGCCGAGCGTGCGGCATCGGACCTCGAGGCCGACACCGTCAACTTGACGGGAATAACCGACGAGGAACTGACTGCCCTCTGTAAAACCGTCAAAACGGTATGACCGGAAGTATCCGGAGCCGGAATGAGCGAGTTTCCCGACGGCTCAAAAACTCGATTGAAGGCATTAGGGCATATATTCCCGCCTCGTGCTTGTTGTCGTCGACGAGACGGTGGGGGGCGGCTGTGAGATGGTCGTCTGATCGGTCGTAGTGCTGGTCGTCCCGGAACTGCCGCAGGCTGACACAAGGACAGTACTGGTAAGGAGCACGGCGCCGATCAAGAGCCGAAAGTGCGGTGTCGTATTGGTCATGGCGTGTCTCCAAGGTCATCGACGTGTGGGTAAGATAATCAGGAAGTGGACGGGTCGTGCGACCCGCCTCTTCAGGCTGCGTTAGTGCTGTTCCTAACGATCTATCGTGGAGTGGGTGGTCGTAGTGTCGCCGTTCGGGTCCGTTGTCTGGGTTCTGGTATTGGTTTCCGAGTCGCCGTAGCCATCAGTACGGGTCCTGGTGTGCTCGGTTTCGCTGCTGCCGCCGCCGTTGGTGATGGTTACCGAGGGGCCGCCGCCGTGCGTGACCGTCTCCGATGATGAACTCTGCGCCAGGGCGGCGCCCGTCGTCATCGCGAACGCCGTTATGCCAACGAGTAAAAATCGTGTCATGTCATGGTTTCCTTGTAAGGACGGCGGTTTGGCCAGGATGGCGCGGGACGCCGATTGCTCCGGTTCTTGTGGACTTGAAAGGCTCCTGATTCGAACACCGCCCGGACGAGCAAATCCCCGGTCCCGATTCCCAGGCAGCTCACAGCGCCCGCGGTGGCGGCCTCGTGGCCTGGGGGGGCGGGGCCTCTTCTTGACCGTTACCGTTCGCGACCCTGGGTGGGTTGCCACGTCCGTCAACCAGGACGCCGCCGCGCTCTGTCGCCCGCTGTTGCAGGCGGGTCTTCCACTCGGTACGGACCCGTGCGCGGGCTTGGTCGTCGGTGGCGGAGTGCATTGATGCGCGATAGGTCTCCCGCTCGGCAGGTGTCATCAGGTCGCGTGCCCGCAACTTATTATTTTCTGCCGCAGGCTTCGCCTGCGAAGTGTTCGCCGCAGGAACCGTGGTGGTTGGCGCATTCCCCGCCTGCTGGGCTGACGCGGCTCCCGGAACGCCGACCAAAGCCGTCAGTGCAGCGGCGAACATCGCCACCACGTATATCTTGTTCCGTTTCTTCATGGTGCTCTCCTCAATGGTCCGATTTGGCTTAACCGGACCTAAACCGTTTTAAGGGGGCGGCGGTCACGGTCTGCACTTCTTGCAACAGACGCGGCGAAAGATTGTATGGCATTGAAATCAGACGGTATTTCGACCGGACATGGCGAGAGAAAGACCACCGACAACGGCGGCAATCCCGGCGATGACATATATAACAGTGTTGTTGGTGTGGCTTCCCGTTACCGCGGTGACGGCTTGGTCAACCGGGGCATTCCATGACTGGTAGCCGAAGTACAGCAGGACTACACCAATCGCCAATATGGCGAAGCCGATCACGCTCTTCATATCGATTTACTCCCCACCTCGAGTCGGGTTGCCGAAGGCAAACCGCAGTTCCGAGTTCCCCGTGATCGCCCGGTTCCCCGAGACGACCGAGGTTCCGGCTTCCTTGCCTATACTAATGTTCCAGTGCATCCTTGGCGCGACCGATGGTGTTCTGAACGGTGCCTTTGATCTTGTCGCCCTTGCCTTCCGCTTCCAGCTCGGGGTCGCCCAATATCTTGCCCGCCCCGTCCTTGATGGCGCCTTTGGCCTGCTTGGCTGCGCCGACGATACGATCCTTGTTCATGTCGCTGTCTCTCCGCCTGTTTGATGGTATCGCGAGCCAATCCTGCGGCTGCGGAAGCCGACTCTCAGGCCGCCGAAGGACTCGGGGCTTGTTGTCCGTTGCCTGTCGCGGAGGCACTTAGCCAAAATCGCCATCACCGCCTTTGAAGTGTCGTCTTTGAAGACAGGGCACACCAGAGTCGGAATATACTCATTGCAATCCACAGGTATATTCAATCCGGCGGGAAAAGTGATATTTGCGGAGGGATTACGGACTCATGGGAATCAATCGACGAATCCGGCGGCATTTCGCACCATTTCCGGCGTGTAGCCCGCCGCGCGCAAGGCACCGATGGCCTGTGCCCCGTCGCGTTTGGCGAGACGGCGCCCGCCGGCGTCGGTCAGCAACGGGTGATGGTGGTACCCGGGGGTGGGCAGGTCGAGCAACGCCTGAAGCAGGCGGTGAATGTGGGTGGCGTGAAACAGGTCCGCGCCGCGTGTGACCAGGGTGACGCCCTGGAGCGCGTCGTCGACGGTGACGCTGAGGTGGTAGCTGGTGGGGGTGTCCTTACGGGCCAGCACCACGTCGCCGAGTCGTTCGGGCGCGGCACGCTGGGGGCCGGCGGCTCGGTCGTGCCAGACCAGCGGGCCGGTTTGCTCCAGCGCGCGGGCAACATCGAGCCGTAGCGCCAGCGGTTCGCCGCGGTCAACGGTGGGCAGGTCGGCCGCGGGGTCGAAGGATCGGCGGGTCGGGCGACAGGTCCCGGGATAGATCGGGCCATCGCCGACACCGTCTTCTCCGGGGTGCGGGGCGTGGCCGGCAGCGGCGATGTCCTTGCGGCTGCACCGGCAGGGATAAAGGACGCCCCGCGCCCTGAGCCGGGCGAGCGCCGCCCGGTAGTCGTCGAAATGCTCGGATTGCCGACGCACCGGCTGTTCCCATTCGAGGCCAAGCCAAGCCAGATCCTCCAGCAACCGGCGTTCGAAAGCCGGTTGGCACCGCTGCCGGTCGATGTCTTCAATGCGAAGCAGGAACCGTCCGCCGCCGATCCGGGCGGCGTGCCAGGCGAACAACGCGGCGTGGGCATGGCCCAGATGCAAAAGCCCGGTCGGGCTGGGAGCAAAGCGCGTAACCAGGGAAGCGACAGACACGGCTTCGTCCCAAGGCAGGGAGGTGGGATGGGGCTCGGGCGTCGCGGCGGCCTGACGTTGGCCGGTCGTTGGTCAGTGTCCGAGCAACTTGACCAGTCCGACGATCAGCGCCGTTTGTGCTGCCATCGCGCCAAATACCCAACGCAGAATGTCCGCCTTGGTTTCGGCGGCGGTGGCCTTGATTTCGTCCTTCAACTCTACCCGGAGCGCCGAGAGGTCCGCCTTCAGGGCAGCCTCAACCGCTTTGAGGTTATCCTTGGTTGTGAGGTGCGACAGGTCCGTTGTTCCGGCTTCCTGAACCGCCACCGTCACGGCTTCGGCCTGGATGTCGGTGAACCCGGATTCCCGCAATCGCTTGACCATCTTACAATCGCTTGACCATCTTATAGGTATCGAACGCGACCGCAGCCATGGGGCACCTCCGGCCCGGATGGTAACGCACGGTACAGCCGGAGTCGACGCCTGCGATCGGGGCCTGCGATCGGGGCCTGCGATCGGGGCCTGCGATCGGGGCCTGCGATCGGGGCCGGTCATCGGGGGATCAGGTACCGCTCCAGGTCACTCGGCTTCATCGGCCGGCCGAACAGGTAACCCTGTCCGCGATGACAGCCCAGGTGGCTGAGCCAGGCGCGTTGGGCCTCGGTTTCGATGCCCTCGGCCAGGACTTCCAAGCCGAGACTGGTGGCCATGGCGATGATGGCGCGGGTGATGGCGGCGTCGTTGGCATCATGGGGCAGGCCGTCGACGAAGGCCCGATCGATCTTCAGTTCATTGATCGGCAGGCGCTTCAGGTAAGAGAGTGAAGAATGGCCGGTTCCGAAGTCGTCGATGGCCAGCTCGACTCCCAGGTCGCGGAGTTTGCAGAGAATATCGTAGCCGCTTTCGCCCTCGTCCATGATAAAGGTTTCGCTGACTTCCAGAAGCAGGCAATGGGCGGGCAGGCCGTGGGTCTCGAGGGCCTGCCGGACCATGGCCAGGGCATCGCCGCGAAAGATCTGGGGTCCGGCCAGATTGACCGCCATCCGCCTGAGCGAAAAACCCCGGTCGCGCCACGCGCGCATTTGCCGGCAGGCTTCGTCGAGCACCCAGGCGCCCAACGGAACGATCATTCCATTCGCTTCGGCCAGGGGAATGAAACCGGCCGGTGCGACCAGTCCCTTCTCGGGGTGCTGCCAGCGGACCAGGGCTTCGACGCCGATCATGGTTCCGGTTCCAAGGTCCCATAGCGGCTGGTAATAGACCACGAATTCCTGCCGCTGGATGGCCCGATGGAGATCCGCCTCCAACAGCAACCGCTCGGTTGCCCGGGCGGTCAGTTCGGGGGTGTAAAAGCAGAAGCGGTTCCGCCCCTGGCTCTTGGCCCGGTACAGGGCGGCGTCGGCGTGACTCAGCAGGGTGTCGATGTCCTCGCCGTCACCGGGGTAGAGCGCGATGCCGATACTGGCGGTCACGAAGAAATCGTGGCCACCGATCAAAAACGGCGCATGGAGAATCTCATTCAGGCTCTTTGCCAGAACGGCGGCATCATCCTCCCGCGTCAGACCTTCCATCAGCACCACCATCTCGTCGCCCCCCATGCGGGCGAGGGCGTCCTGTTCCCGGATCCGGCCCTTGAGACGCTGTGCCGCATCCCGCAGCAACTGATCGCCGGCCTGATGGCCAAAGCAGTCGTTGACGTGCTTGAAATTGTCCAGATCGACGAACAGGATGGCGAGCGACGTGCCCTGTCGGTTGGCCCGGGCGATGGCCTGGCCGGCGCGGGCATTGATCATCAGGCGATTGGGCAGGCCGGTGAGGGAATCGTAATTCGCCAGATACTCCAACATCGCCTCGTGACGCTTGCGTTCGGTGATGACGTCGAAAATGGCGACGAAATGTTCCGGCTTCGGGCAATAGACGGAAATCGAAAACCACATGCCCAGGCTTTTGACGCAGGCCTCAAATTGCTCGGGCGGGCCACCGGCGGCCACCCGGCCATAGATTTCGAGCAGCTCGGGGTCGGTTTGACGGATGCCCGGAATAACCTCGCTGACCCGCTTCCCCGTCACTCCCTTCAACCCGGTCTGGGCCTCGAAGGCAGCGTTGACACTGAGATAGATAAAGTCCTGAGGCTGTCCCTGTTCGAACAGCATAAGACAATAGGCGAAGCCGTTCAGCATATGATCGAACAGGGAGCGATAGGTCTCCTCACTTTTTCGTATCTGCTGTTGGGCCTCCCAGAACGTCGTGATGTCGCGGGCAATCCCCAGCACCCCGATCAGGATGCCACCGGCGTCGTACATGGGGGTCTTGATCGTTTCAAACAGGCGCCGCTGGCCATCGGGTGAGGTGATCCATTCCTCGTTGCCTCGGGATTCGTCGGCCACCAGCGCCTCAAGATCCTTCCTGCGGAAGAATTCCGCCCAGTCGGCGGCGAAAAAATCGCGATCGGTTTTGCCGATAACCTCCCCTTCGTTGCGGCCGATCAAGCGGCAACAGGCTGGGTTCAAGGCCAGGTAGACGCCGGCCGGGTCTTTGAGCCAGATCGGATCGGGAATGGTCTGGATCAGCGAGCGCAAAAGACTGGAGTCGTTGTCCTGTGCCGCTTCCGTAAGTTGGGCCGTGTCAACCCAGGATATCCTGCCGGCATCGACGCCTGACAGGCCAGGCATTTCACATCCGGGTTGTCGAGACCGAGGGGCCAAAGATGAACGATACAAAGTGTTCATATCGCAAACGAACCTTTTCGTCGCAGATCTGGCACTGACCATACACGGGAATCAGATGATCAATGCCGAGAAACGTCATCTAGTATTTTTTGGCAAAAGTCAAGTTTATTCTAAGCGCGGAACGTTGCTTGATCGTAAGATAGTTTTAGAATAAAAACTTAATTATTACCTTTGATCGAAATTGAGGTGTACCGACATGGGGCGTAACAACCCTGCATTGCGCATAAAATTGAAGGAGATTGGGGTTGTTGGGACGATCATTTTATTATCAGAGCAGCGATGATCTACGTTCGGAAGCCTGAAATTGGGGATATCGTCCGGGTTCCCGGTCTGAGCGGCTGACAAAGAATGCCCGTCTTGCGCGGTTTTCGGGCCGCGCATCGGTTATGGCGTTGTCTCGCGCGTCGGTCGGGCAACCTGCCGGGTATTCATCGTGGGGGATGGGGTGAGGGCGGTTGCCCGGCGTCGGATCGCTCGGGCAAATCACGAGTGGCGGTCCCCGATTCCAACAGGTGAGCGGAGCGGTCGCACATGTGGACCACCAACCGGCGCAGCTCGGGCAGGATTGCCTGAAACAGCGTGTGGCGCAAGGCGCGATCAGGAATCCGGGTCAGGAAAAAGGCGCTGTAACGCGCCATGCCTTTCAGGGTTCCCGCGGTCAGTGCCGGCACGCCCTGGTAACCGTCGCGGTCAAGCAAGGGCAACAGGGTATCCCAGAAGCTCATGATCCCGAGGCCATCGACCGCGGCCCGGTCGATCAGGTCGAGGAGCGTTGCGAAGAAGCGCCGGTGCTCCAGGGTCAGTTGCACCAGTCGGTCCGGAAAGAGGACAGCTCCAGGCTCCCGCCGTGGCAGGCTGGCGACGACTTCGTCCCGGGTTGCCCGGGAGCCCCGGCGCAGCGGCGGCAGCCGCACCGCCGCGGCAAGCCTGGGCTCGGCGCCATCGATGCGGGCACCATCGCTGCAATTGAAGACCCGGCTGCCGCTATGCCGGATCAGCAGCTTGAAGTTGTCGAGACCGATGGCGTAGACGACATCGGTCTTGATGGTGCCGCCGAAATTAGCCGGAGCCTCCACGGGCAGCGACCGGTCCTGTTCCTCGGCGATCAGGAAATCCAGGTCCTGATAGACGGTATTGCCGGCGTGCCCCAATCCGGCGACCCGGGTCCCGAAATCGGCGCCGAAAAGATAGAGTTCCCGAAAACCCAGGCTGACCGCGAGCCGCGCTCCGGCGTTGACGGCGGTGGGAAACGCCAGCACCATCGCCTGATCGGCCAGCCCGACCATGGTGCTGGCGGCGACGTAGGGCCGGACGTACATCAGGACGTCGTCGAACATTGGCGGCAGTCGGGGATCGACGGTCAGCGCCGCCACCAGGGTAATGCCGGTGAAGGGATGCTTGCCGGCGGTATGACCGAGGATGGTCACGGCTTCGGGCGCATTTTCGCATTCCAGGTGAAAATCCGGGACGAGGCCGTGGCTGAGACAGTTTTGCAGTGCGGTCCCGCACGAGATCAGCACCGCCCCCGGGCGTAAACGACGCAGGTCTTCGAGATCGCGATCGAGGGAGGGGCCGGCGCCCACGAGAATTGCCGGTTCGAGCCGGCGCGGCAGCGGCGCCGCCGGAACCAAAGCGAAGCGGTTGTGCGCGCAGTTGGCCAGGGTGTTGACGAGCATGATCAGCTCGTCTTCAAAGAAGCCGGTGGCGGCGAAGACCCGCTCGTAATGGGCCGGTAACTGGTCGCGGACCCGCTGGAACAGTTCGGCCGGATAGTGAATGAACAGCCACGCTCCATCAAGGTGGATGGCGCCATCGGCAGCCAGTTCCAGAATGACCTGTTCCACCAGTTCGCTCTCGGTGGTGGCGGTCAGCAGGGTAAAACGTCGGCCGGCGGCGTGATGGTGATCAAAGAACCGTTGCCAGTCGACGGTATGGCAGGAAAGCGCGAGAAATTCCGGCACCGGCTCGACCAGCACCACCCGTCGGGGTCTGGCCATCTCAATCAGAGCGTCCAGATGGTAGCCCAATCCGACCCCGAACACGACCAGGGTGCCGCCCGGCTCATCGGGCCGGTCGGTCAGGGTCAGTCCCCGGTCCAGCAAGCTCCGGCATTGGGCCTGGACCACCGCCATGAATTCCAGGCCGATGCCGTGGAACAGGTTTTCACCGCCCGGAGCGTGCCGGAATACCCGAAACGGTGCCCGACGGTAGGTCTCGATCTGTTGGGCGGCGATGGCGCGGGCGTCGCCGCGGTAAAGCCGGCCGGTGCCGAGAGCGACGTCCACCCCGACCCCGTCCGCGACCACCAGGAGGGCGGCAAGACCGTCAGGCAGTTGTCCTTCAAGTTGCGGAAAACAGGCCAGCAGCGCCGCTCTCGAACCGGGGGCGCTCACCTCCGGCCGGAGTGCCCGATCAATCCCCTCTCCGCCTTCCCCCGACATTGCCGTTCCTTTCCTGGTGGCAGCGGCTGCAAAGCCCTGGACGGCCGGCCCCGCGAGCGCGCCGTCTCCGATCGTCTCCGACCGTCTCCGACCGTCGCCGACCGTCGCCGACCGCCTCCACAGTCTACCGTACCCGTCGACCGACCCGCCATCGTCCTGGGGTGCCGCAAAAGGTCGGGTGCCTCGACGACGCGGGCAGGGGACGATTCGTCTCCGGCCCGGCGGGAGTTCGTTAACAAAGTATAGGAGTTCCAGGTTTTCCAGATGATTAACCATCGTTGAAGGGCAAAACCGCTTTCCTTGGAGGTTGCCGGCTCCTATACTCGACACCGGCCTGTCGCGTGGCGCCGGGAGGAGGATGTGGGTGTCCCGATTTCCCGGCCGGGTGCGGCGGCGCATAAGGCTTGCCATGCCAGATGAATTCCTGTCCGCACTATGGACGGTACCGGACGCTGCGGGCGTCGGGGATGGGCTGTGCATCACCGACGAGTCCGGCATCTTCCTGCGGGTAAACGACGTCTTTTGCCGGCTCCATGGCCGTGACGAAGGCGAGCTGTTGGGGCGGTCGGTCCTGGTCCTGGCCGAAGGCGGGGAGCGGCCGGCGTTCGGGGCCGGCTATATCGACCTGATCCGCGGGACGCTGGGCGAGCGGATGGAGTTGCACCTGCCGCTGCCGGGGGTGCCGGCACGGCAACTGATCGCCCGGGCCTTTGCCCTGACCGGTATGACCGGTGGCCGTTTCACCGTGACCATGGTCACGGCACGGGAGGTGATGCCGGCCGGGCGCGGTGACGGTTTTATCATCGCGGCCGATCCGGGCCTGGCGGTGCTGGCGGCGGCCGGCGACGGGGTGGTGGGCACCGATCGGAACGGCATCATCGACACCTTCGACAGCGGCGCCGAACGCCTGTTCGGCTACGACGCCGCGGAGGTGATCGGCGCCAGTGTCTCGGTGCTGATGCCCGAGTCCTATCGTCAGCAGCACGATCGCTATATGGCCGAAGCCGGGTGCAACCCGGCTTCGGGCAGGCACGAGCGCCAGCGCCGGGTGGTCGGCCAGCGCAAGGACGGCTCGGTGTTTCCGCTGGTGTTGCTGCTTGACGAGCGTCCGGTGGGCGCGCGCGGCGGCTACCTCGCGGTGCTGCTCCATGATGGTGATCACGAGATGAACCGGGCCAGCCTGGAGCAGACCAGCGCCCGGCTTTACGATGCCCTGGGCTGCCTCAAGGAGGGCTTCTTACTGTGCGATGCCCGGGATCGCATCGTGGTGGCCAACGCCCGCATGCGCTCGCTGTTCGCGGAAATCGCCGACCTGATTGTGCCGGGCCGCAGTTTTAACGATCTGGTTCGGGCCTGTGCCCGGCGCGGTCTCTACAATCCCGGGGCGGAGGACCTGGAAGACTGGATCACCGAACGCCTGGCCCGGCGCCGTCACCTGCCCAACCGTTTCGAGATGGATATTCGCGGCGGCCGGCGCATCGAAGTGCGCGAGCTGGCCACCGCCGAGGGCGCCTGCGTCAGCGTCTACGACGACATCACCGAACGCTACCACCGGGAACGGCAGTTGCGCGAGCGTGAGGCCGAACTGTCCACGGCACAGCGCATCGCCCGGTTGGGCGGCTGGCGGGTGGATCTGGCGAGCGGCAACATTACGTGGTCCCAGGAGATGTATCGCCTGTTTGGCGTGGAGCCCGGAGCGTTCCCGCTGTCGCCGGAGGCGGTGTTCGCGGTGATCCACCCCGACGACCGCGAGCGGGTGCGGCGCCTGCTGACCCGGCCGCCCCGACGCCTGCCGGCGCGGGAATGGGAATTTCGGATCGTCCGCCCCAGCGGCGAGGAGCGGGTGCTGTGGGCCGAGAGTCAGAGCGAACGTAACCAGCGTGGCGAAGTGGTCGCCCATTTCGGGGTCTGTCAGGACGTGACCGCCCGCAGGCTTGACCAGTTGGCGTTGATTCAGGCGAAAGAGGCGGCCGAGCTGGCCAACCGCTCCAAGTCGCAGTTCCTGGCCAATATGAGCCACGAGTTGCGCACTCCGCTCAATGCCATCATCGGTTTCAGCGAGATGATGGCGAGCGAGGTGCTGGGGCCGTTGGGCAACAAGCGTTATCGCGATTATGCCGAAGCCGTGCTTAACAGTGGCAACCATTTGCTTGAATTGATCAACGAGGTTTTGGACCTCTCGAAGATCGAAGCCGGCCGCTACGAACTGGCCGAAGAATGGTTGTGTCTTCGTGAAGTCTTCCAGGAGGCGCTGATTCTGGTCGGTCCGCGCGCCGAGGAAAAAGGAACCACCACCACCTTCTCCGGGGCCGGAGATCTTGCCCCGCAACTGCTGGCCGACCGTCGGGCATTGCGCCAGATGCTGCTCAATCTGCTGTCCAACGCCATCAAGTTTACGCCGGCGGGCGGCCGGGTGGCCATGCGGGCGGTTTGGGATCTCAGCGGTCTGCGCCTGGAGGTCGCCGATACCGGCGTCGGCATTCCTGCCGAGAGAGTGAGGGAGCTGGCCCAGCCCTTTGTCCAGATCGACAACGCCATGAACCGTCGCCACACCGGCAGCGGCATTGGCCTTTATTTGACTCGGAGTCTGGTTGAACTTCATCGCGGCGCCCTCGACATTTCCAGCCGTCAGGGCAGTGATTCCGGTACCACCGTCGCCCTGATTTTCCCGGCCGAACGTCTGCGCTTTCACGCCGACGGTTGAATCAGAAGAACAGCCTGTCCGTTCCGGTCTGCCTTGTTGCCGCTGGGCGACATTGGCCGTTCGCGACGCCGCGACAATGCCCCCGCGCCATACGGGAGGCGTGGCAACGAATGGACGTCGTCATCTGTCGGGATATCCGGCGGTCTTTATTGAGATATGTGTTTTTAAACCGGCACGGCGCGGCTTGCCGTTCTTTTGGCAGATACCGGAGTCTTCGGGCATGTCGCGTGTTAATAACCATATTCGGGGCAGGCCTATCTGAAAGAGTTAAGTCGTTTCTCACATTGACATCGATGGAACCACCGGACCACCTTTGCAAAGGAATGTTCGGGCGAATGCCGGCGGCTGGCGAGCAACGGATCGGCAAGGAGTTGCCTCATGGATGTGCTGAGCCAGATGGTTTTCTGGGACGGTGCGCTGATGCTGGGCGCAATAGTCACAGTCCTTGGAATAATACTTAAAATCTTAGGCTTTAGGGTCCGAAGCGAGGGGGCGCCGGCGGAAATTGTGCTTCAGGCCGCGATCGACGGGGTCGTTACTCTTGACGAGCGCGGTCGCATTGCCGGCTTCAACCCGGCGGCCGAACGCCTGTTTGGTTATGGCCGGGCCCAGGTGATCGGCTGCAATCTTGGAATGCTGATGCCCGAGCCGTACTGCTCGCAGTATGAGAGCCCGCCAGGCGATCCGCCGGGGGGAGGCGCCGTCCAGATGCCCGGCACCCGCCGCGAAGTGGTCGGCCGCCGCAGCGATGGTACGACCTTTGCCATGGAAGTGGCGCTCGGCGAAGGTTGGAGGCGTGGGCGTCGCCTGTTTGCCGCGGTCGTGCGCGACATCAGTGACCGCGAGCAGGGTGAAGCACAACTCAAGGCCAGCGAAAGCAAGGCCCGGGCGATTCTGGAAACGGCGGTGGACGGCATCGTTACCATTGATCGCAGCGGCATCATCTTGTCCGCCAATCCGGCCACGGTTCGTTTGTTTGGTTATCAGACGGACGAATTGACGGGCAGAAACGTCTCGATGCTGATGCCGGAACCCCATGCCGGCAAGCATGACGGGTACCTTCGCCATTACCTTCAAACGGGCGAGCGTCATATCATCGGCATCGGCCGGGAGGTTTTCGGTCGGCGCAAGGACGGCTCGACCTTTCCCATGGAGTTGTCGGTGGGTGAGGCGGTGGTCGGGGGCTGTCCGATCTTCACCGGCATTGTCCGCGACATCTCCGACCGCAAGCGCGCCGAAGCCGAGCTTTCGGCAGCCCGGGATCAGGCCGAACGCGCCATTCTGTCCCAGTCCAAGTTTCTGGCGGCGGCCAGCCATGACCTGCGCCAGCCGATCCAGGCGCTGACGCTGTTCACCTCGGCCCTGGGCTCCAAGCTGAAGGGGACGCCGGCATCGGCTTTGCTCGACGACATGAAGGGCTCGGTGGAAGCCATGACCATGTTGCTCGATGCCCTGCTCGACGTGTCCCGCCTGGACGCCGGCGTGGTGGTTCCCCACGAGACCACCTTTTCCCTGGCCTCGGTGCTGGAGCGGCTGGCGGCGGAATTCAGGCCGCAGGCCGAGCAAAAGGAACTCGACCTGCGTGTCCAACCCTGTTCCGCCGTGGTGCGCACGGATCCGATTCTGCTCTACCGCATACTTCAGAATTTCATCTCAAATTCGTTGCGATACACCAGCCAGGGCAAGGTTTTGTTCGGCTGCCGGCGCCTTGGCCGTAAGCTGCGCATCTCGGTTCTTGACACCGGGATCGGCATTCCGGGCCACTTGCAGCAGGAGATTTTCAAGGAGTTCTTTCAGATCGGCAATCCCGAGCGCGACCGCAGCAAGGGTCTCGGCCTGGGCCTTGCCATTGTGCAGCGCCTGTCCCGGCTTCTCCACGCCCCGGTCCTGGTCCGCGCCACGGAGGGACGGGGCTCGGCGTTTTCCATCGATATCCCGCTGGTCGGTTTCAACCGGATCGCCAATGTCTTCCCGTTGCGGCCCCCTCTTGCCCAGTTCACGCCCACCGGCAAGGGTCTGATCTACGTCATCGACGATGAACCTTCGGTGCTCAAAGGGTTGCGGCTGGTGCTGGAGGACTGGGGCTACACCGTGCTGACCGGCCGGACCGAGCTGGAAGCGGTGAGCACCTTGACCCGGCGGCAGCAGGCGCCGGATCTGATTATTGCCGACTACCGGCTGCGCAGCATTTGCAATGGCGGGCAGGTGGTGGCGCAAATTCGGGAAATGTTCAACCGGCAGATTCCCGGAATTCTGATTACCGGCGATACCGCGCCGGAGCGCATCCGCGAGGCCACGGCCAGCGGCCTGCGGTTGATGCACAAGCCGATCGAGGCGGCCGAACTCCGTGCGGCGGTGCTGGACAGTCTTTCGGTGGCCACCGGCGAGGCCCGCAACACCGGCGTCTAAGCGAGGCATCCGGGGGCCGGGGCAGCAGAGCCCCGCTCCCGGGCCTGTGCGAGACGTGCGATCAGGTCGTTGACATCGGTCCTGGCGCGCCTTAGTGTCCCGCTGTCTTCTGGATGCCGGCCACCGCCGGCATCAAAAGCGCCAGTCCGCGAGTTTCGCGCACTGGTGCGTTGTCGTTTGGTGCGGCGGAGCGAAGCGGGCATGTTTGACGGGCTGACGGGACGTCTTGGCGGTATCCTCGACCGGCTGCGCAAGCGGGGCGCGCTGAGCGAAGAGGACGTCACGGCCGCCCTGCGCGAAGTGCGGATCGCCCTGCTCGAAGCCGACGTGGCCCTGCNNCAGCAGTTCATCGCCGGGGTCAAGGACAGGGCGGTCGGCCAGGACGTGCTGCGTTCGGTGACGCCGGGCCAGATGGTGATCAAGATCGTTCATGATCATCTGGTGGAGGTGTTGGGCAGCGCCACCGAGACGATCAATCTGAATGCCGTGCCGCCGGTGCCGATTCTGATGGTGGGCCTCCAGGGTTCGGGCAAGACCACCACCA
>PLTC01000006.1 GCA_003165295.1 Rhodospirillales bacterium
CCGGCCGCCGACGGCGTCACCGGCCTCGGTCCGGGTCACGCGGTCCGGCGTCAGTCCCCGGTCCTTCCAACGCTCGAACACGCTCAGAACCTGCCGCGGCGGCCATTTTTTTGCATCGATTCGGGCGACTTCCAGCAGCTGTTTGACCAGCCGCAACTGGTCATCGGTGTCGAGGATGGTGAAGGCACCGGTGAGGCCGACCAGTTCGGCATGCCGTCGCAGCATCCGCGCCGCCAGCGCATGGAAAGTGCCGAGCCACCAGCCTTCGACACCGGAGTTTCCCAGCAGCGCCGCCACCCGGTCGCGNNGCCTTGTTGGTGAAGGTGACCGCGAGAATCTCGAAGGGGGTTGCCCGCCGGGTGGTCAGCAGATAGGCCAGCCGGGTGGTCAAGACCCGGGTCTTGCCGGTGCCGGCGCCGGCCAGCAACAACACCGGCCCATCGGCCGCCTCCACCGCCCGGCGCTGAACCGGGTTGAGGTCATCCAGGCTGAAGCCGGAACCGGAGCCCTCGGGCTCGGCCATCGGCAGGCTCAACGGATCATCCGGGGGCGGGCCGTCGGGCCACAGGTCCTGGGGGGCGAAAGGATCGGTCATCATGGGGCCACTTTACACCAAGTCGCGCCGATCGGGCACCGGGTGTTGCGGTCTTTCCAGGGCGGCGTGACCGGCCAGGACCGGGTGTCAGTTCGGGTTTATGGGTCAGGCGGCCGCGGGGTGCCGGGTTGGCGGGGCGTTTGAGGTTTTCGCCCGCGCCGTGTTCCCGGCCTTACCCCATGGATCAGGCCATGATGTGATAGCCGCCGTCGATGAAAGCCAGCGAGCCGTTGAGGGCTTTGGCCGCATCCGAGGCGAGGAAGGCGGAGCAGGCACCGACGTCTTCGATGGTGACGAGCTTTTCGGTGGGGGCGCGTTCGGCCGAGCGTTGCAGCAACTCGTCAAACCGGTCAATGCCCGAACCGGCGCGGGTCTTCAGCGGTCCTGGCGACAGGGCGTGTACCCGGATGCCCTTGGGGCCGAGTTCGGCGGCCATGTAGCGGGTCGCGCTTTCCAGGGCGGCCTTGACCGGCCCCATCAGGTTATAGTGCTCGACCACCTTTTCCGAGCCGTAAAACGTCACGGTTTGCAGGCAACCGCCTTGGGTCATCAGCGGTTCGGCCAGCCGGGCCATGCGGATGAAGGAGTGACATGAGATGTCCATGGCCACCATGAAACCGTCCCGGGAGCAATCGACGACCCGGGAATGCAGGTCTTCCTTCGGTGCGAAGGCGATGGAGTGCAGCAGGAAGTCGAGTCTGCCCCAACTGTGTTTGATGGCGTCGAAGACCGCCTCCAACTGGCCTGGCACCCGGACGTCGCAGGGCAGCACGATGGAGGCACCAAGGGTGTCGGCCAGCGGTACGACGTGAGGCTCGGCTTTTTCGTTGAGGTAGGTAATGGCCAGCTCGGCTCCCAGCGCCTTGAAGGCTGAAGCGCAGCCGTAGGCGATGCTTTGGCGGTTGGCGATGCCCACCACCAGGCCTTTCTTGCCTTCCAGGGTGATCAACGGTGACATGTGCGGTCTCTCCACGGCAATAGAATGTTGCAGCGCAGCATATAGTCCGCCAGGGGGCCGGCGGGTATATGCCGAAATAGCGGAACCGGTTCCCGGCCGCGGCGGCGAAAGCGTGACGACTGGTGCGCCGGGGATACACATGCTAAAGTGGCTAAACGACCGCGATGTTAGCGGAGATCGCGATGTTAGCGGAGATCGTGATATTGGCGGCGATCGTGATATTGTTGGCGGTGACGACATGACAGACAGCGTGGTGACGGCTTTAATCGGGTTGGCGGGTGCATTTGGCGGCGCGCTGGCCGGCATCGGGATCAATGCCATCCGCCCGGAGGTGATGACGTGTGCCGAAACCAAGGATGTGGTGAAAGCCGCCACCGGGATGCTCTCGTTGCTGGCGGCGCTGGTGCTGGGCTTGCTGCTGTCTTCGGCCAAGAATTCCTTCGACACCAAGAATCGCGAGGTTCAGGAATTTGCGGCCAACCTGGCCCTTTTCGACAGTTTGCTGAGGGATTATGGCCCCGAAACCAAAACTGCCCGGCAATTGATGGCGGCGGCCACGACCACCAAGATTCACCTGATCTGGCCAGAGACCGCCTCCGCCGAACCGGTGATGTTTGATCCGAGGCTGATCGGACGGTTCGAAGCGATTCAGGGCATGGTCCTGGGGCTCACGCCGCAGAACGACACCCAAGGTTGGCTCCAGTCGCGGGCCTTGCAGATCTCCGGTGACATCGACCATGAACGGTGGTTGCTCGGGGCACAGAGCGGCAGCTCGATTCAGCCGGCTTTTCTTTATGTCCTGTTCTTTTGGATTACCGTACTGTTCATAAGCTTCGGCATGTTTGCCCGCCGCAACATCGTCACGCTGACGGCATTGTTCGTTTGCGCGGCGTCGATTTCGGCGGCAATGGTCCTGATCCTGGACATGGACCAACCATTCGGCGGGGTGATCGCGATCTCCCCCGAACCAGTGCTGCACGTCTTAAGGTTGATCGCCGCAACCCCGTAATCAGGGCATCAGACCATCAGGCTGACGCTGCTGCTGGCCCAGGCCGAGGCCGGCAGCGCGGCGGCACTGAGGTAGGAACTGAGCGCCGCCTGCCACGGTTCGATGTGAAGGCCGGCGCCGATCTTTTCCTGGGACAGGCTCTGGGTCAGGAAACCGGTGCTGGACCGGCCCGGTGTACCGCCGGTTGCGACTCGCGGCTGGCTGCTCTGTTCCTGGTCGGGAGCTGCCGCGCCGGCGGCCGAGGTCCGCTGCCCGACCGCGGCGGAGCCGGTTCCGCCATTGCCGGCCTGATCTTCGTTTTTGTCGGCCTGTTGCGGCTGCCGGGTGACCGGCGGAACCGCCACAACCGGTTGCAACTCGACAGCATCTTCGCTTGATCTGACGGTGGTGGCGGCTCCGGTTGTGCCGCCCGCCGACCGCGCGACGGTGGTCGCCCGGACGCTGGCCGGCGAGGGCAGCGCCAGATAGGTCATGGTCGGCACGGACGGGGAAACGGATGTCACGGCGCGGCGCCTTCCCACCAAGGTTTCACGGGCGGCGCCCCATCCTGCGGACCTCCGACCGATGTTACAGCAGTGTATCCCGAAACCTACGGGAGGTTAACAGCAAACTGTATTCCGTATCGCGTCGGGCGTCGGGTTGGGTCGCTCAACCTTCCCCTCATTTTAGACGATTGAGAAAACCTCTGAGCAGACACGGCATTGCTGTAGCAACTCAAAAAACCTTTGAATTAGAGGCAGCAGACGAATATCTGGCATATTCGGCATCAGGTCATAAAGCATACATCCCTGGCGAAACAAGGAATGGGTTCGATGTTTCGAGGTGTTTGTTTTAAGCATGCGATCCATCC
>PLTC01000233.1 GCA_003165295.1 Rhodospirillales bacterium
CGCCGACATCGAACGACTCCTCTCCTGCGGCCGTCGCCGCGCCGACTTCGATTTCAGGCTGAAGGGTCATGGGTTAAAAAAAGCCGGTCACGGAAAGGTGAACAACCATAGGTTGTAATAGTTACGAAGGCGTTGGCGTCCCCGGCGGACGTCCGAAAAAATTTAAGCAATGGCGTAGCTTAGCCGTAAGATGCCCCGCATGCGATGCGCCTTTCGCTGATGTTCAAACAAGCGGCGAGATCGATTCGCTGGGGCGCAACAGGATCGCCAGCGTCACGCCTTCGATCGCACGGATCGACAGGTCGTCCTTGGGCGGGTTGCGACCCGGAGAGGGCCTGATCGGAAAATCGTAGGACTTCGAATGCCCGCTTGCGCTCCGGCGGCTCCATGCGCCAAAAGGGCCAAGAACTTTTTGCAACTTTTTTGCTGGCGGGAATGCGTCTTGGTCGGAGCCGGAACGGATAGGACGAAACCGCTTTTCCAGGGCGGCCCCGCCATTGTGCTGGTGCGGCCGCAGCTTGCGGTCAACATCGGCATGTGCGCCCGCGCCATGGCCAACTTCGGCCTGTCCGACCTGCGTCTGGTGTCTCCGCGCGAGGGCTGGCCGCGTACGGGCGCGCGGCGCAAGGGCGCCTATGCCGCCGCCGCCGGCGCTGTGCATCTCCTCGAACAGGCCCGGGTTTTCGACAGCGTCGCGGAGGCCGTGGCCGATCTCAATTTCGTCTGGGCGGCGACGGCGCGCGAGCGCGGCCAGCACAAGCGGATCGAGGTTCCCGCGCTCGCCATGGCGGAAACCGCCGCCGCGACGATTGCGGGCGAAAAGCACGGCATTTTGTTCGGGCCGGAGCGCACCGGACTCGACAATGACGATGTCGCCCTCGCCTCGGCCATCCTGACCTTTCCGGTCAATCCCGCCTATGGCTCGCTCAATCTGGCGCAGGCCGTGCTGCTGTGCGGCTACGAGTTTTTCAAGTCGCGGCAGGGCGGGGCGGTCCCTTTCGACATCAGCGAGCGCTCGCCGCCGGCGCAGCGCGAGATGACGCTGTCCTTCTTCGAATTCCTGGAAGAAAAGCTCGACGCCGCCGGCTTCTTTCGTCCGGAATCGAAACGTCCAGTCATGCAGCGGAACATGCGCAACATGCTGCACCGGATGAACCTGTCGCAGCAGGACGTGCGCACGCTCTGGGGCGCCATCGTGCGTCTCGTCGAAGGCCCGCGCGAAAAGCCGCAGACACGGAAGAGGGTGAAGCAGCCGAAGACCGCGTCCCCCGAGGCAAAGGGGGATGGCGATGATCACGGCGGCGGTTCTGTTCAGGATGGCTGAGGCCGCGAGCGGCCGAGCGTTTGCGCAGGAACCTTTCCGCGNNCGAGCCCCCTCATCCGGCGCTTCGCGCCACCTTCTCCCGCCATAGGGCGTTTGTAAAACGCCCGTCTCACGACGGGCTATGGGGAGAAGGGGCAGGCCGAGGCGCCTCGGCGACCTCAATTATGCAATTGGCGTCATGTCCTCGTCCGGGCCGTGGTCCAGGCCATGGTCCGGGCCGTGGCCGTGGGCGGCGGCGCTGGGGCAGCCGGCGCAGCCGGGCGCCGAGCCGGGGCTGGAGCAGGACGACTCCGGACCTTCGTCTCCCCCCTCGGCGGGATCGGCGCTCAGCGCCAATTCCTGTTCAATATCGACGGAGTCGCAGACCGGGCACGACGGAGCACTATTGCCGCGCACCAGAGCCTGGAAAGGCTGGCCGCAGGATTTGCAGTGGAATCCATAAACAGGCATGGCGGGCTCCTGACAATGTTCGCGTGAACAGGCAAGTCGCGGGCCAAATGCTATTGGGGTTTTACGGTTTTCCGATTTTGAGGGCATGAACGCATTGCTCGCCCCGAGGCCTCGCACGCCTTCGTAACCGCCGCGGGCGCAATGCGATCAGGCCCCCGAATTCCTCTCGCTTACTCTCGAGGCGATCAATCCACCCGCGCCCAGCCCTCGAGCCCCAGCCGCTCCTGCGGCAGGTATTGCGCCTTGTAGTCCATCTTCCGGGAGCCGCAGACCCAGTAGCCGAGGTAGAGATGCGGCAGGCCCATGGCTCTCGCGCGAAAGATGTGGTCGAGGATCATGTAGGCGCCGAGCGAGCGATGGGTGAGCGAGGGGTCGTAGAAGGAATAGACCATCGACAACCCGTCATCGAGAACGTCGGTCAGGCAGCTGGCGACGAGCGGCCCGGGCTCGGCTTCCGTCGAGCGGAGGCGGTAGCGCACCAGCCGGCTTTCGACGTGGCTGTCCTCGATCATCATGCCATAGTCGAGCATGGCCATGTCCGCCATGCCGCCGTCGCTGTGCCGGGAGTCGAGATAGGTGCGGAACAGGCCGAACTGCTCGCTGTCGGCTCGCGCAAGGCCAAGCTCGCCAACAAGGTCGGAATTGCGGGAGAGGTTTTTTTTCTGGGTGCGGCCCGGCTCGAATTCCTCGCAGAGGATGCGCACGGACACGCAGGCCTTGCAGTTTTCGCAGGCGGGGCGGTAGGCGATGGTCTGGGAGCGGCGGAAGCCGGAATGGGTGAGGGCGTCATTAAGCCGGGCGGCGCGGCGGCCGACCAGATGGGTGAAGACCTTGCGCTCCTCCTTACCCGGCAAATAGGGGCAGGGCGCGGGCGACGTCAGATAGAACTGAGGGGGATCGCGGGGCTCGCTGGTCAATGTGTCTTCCCTCCCATCCGGTCAGCCGCTCCGCCGTTCAAGCGCGACGTAACACGATCACACCCGCCAGAATGTCATGCAGGCAACGCTTGTCGGAGGAAAGGAGGGAAAACAGGAAGATAGGCGGAAACATCCAGCTCACGTAAAACAGCACGGCATGGACGGCGGCATAGAGAAAGGGTACGGGCGCGCCATTGACCAGCCGCATTTCCAGGTCCATCGCCTTCATGCCCGGCGTCGCATGGCGCCAGCCGGAAATGGTCAGGCCGTTGTAGAAGAAGGCGACAAAGGGGAACAGGGGCGGCAGGAGCAGCCAGGCCAAGCCCAGCGTCAGCACGCCAAGCACCAGGAAAAGCCCGACCGAGACGAAGCTGATCAGGATCAGGTCAAGCAGGATGGCCGTCATGCGGCGCGTGCGCACGCCTTGCAATGCGGAAGCGGGCAGCGGTCCGAGAGGATAGACGGCGGTCTGGGCCGCCGAAGTCTGCCCTGCCACGTTCCAGCCATTGGCGTTGCTCATTGCGCGCTCCGATCATGCAGGGCCTGAACCCGTTACTAATTTGGCTTTTCAACCCGTTGGGTGCAAGGGCGAAAAGCCCGGCCCAGGCGAAATTAGCGAAACGTCGCCTTCAGCAAACCGTTTGCGGCGCCTTATAGGCGAGGAGCTGGGCGCCCTTTCGCCAGCCGACCGCGCCGCAGGGCGTAAAGCCGAGGCGCTGCAGGATTCGCCAGGACGCCGAATTCTCGCGCGGACATTCGGCGACAATGCGGCGACCGGGCAGCGCCCTGCGCAGGAGGTCGAGCATGGCCTGCGCGGCTTCCTCGCCATAATGCTTGCCATGATAGGGCGCCCCGAGCCAGAAGCCGGCTTCGACATCCTGTTCGTCGCGCACGAGTGCCCCGGCGCAGCCGATGAAAACGTCATCCTCGCAACGGCGGATCGCGGCGAAGCAGCCCTTGTCCATGCGGGACAAGGCGATCAAGTCCTGGGCGTCGGAAAGAGTGAAGGGCTGGCGAAGCAGCGACAACCCGCCCGCGACCAACGGATCGTTGGTCAGGAAGACGAGCTGGAATGCGTCGGACGCCTGCAGCGGCGCGATGCTCAGGCGCTCGGTGCGCGCGGCGCCATCGGGGAAAAGTTTTTGGCAAAATTGATCTATCTTCCGCGCAGCCATGACATTCCTCCCTCCGGGTTCGTCTCCCAGAAGCGGAAATGGCGGCTTGGGCGCGGGAATCCGGAAAAGTCCGGTCTCTCCTGCCCGCCTTCGGCTTATGCGCCTTTTTTCATCATTTCCGCCGCAACATTTCCGCCGCCCTAGGCGCGAAATAGGTGAGAACGCCGTCAGCGCCGGCTCTTTTGAAGGCGAGCAGGCCTTCCATCATCGCCTTGTCGCCGTCGATCCACCCATTTCCCGCAGCAGCCATGATCATCGCATATTCTCCGGAGACTTGATAGGCGAAGGTTGGGGCTCCGAACGTCTCTTTCACGCGATGAATGATGTCGAGATAGGGCAGGCCCGGCTTGACCATGACCATGTCGGCGCCTTCCTCCAGGTCGGTCTGCACTTCGCGCAGCGCCTCTTCGGAATTGGCGGGGTCCATCTGATAGGTGCGCTTGTCGCCGGTCAGCACCGCCTTGGTGCCGATGGCGTCGCGGAACGGGCCATAGAAGGCCGAGGCGTATTTGGCGGCATAGGCGCTGATGCGGACTTCCTGGTGACCGGCGGCGTCAAGGGCGTCGCGAATCGCCCCGATCCGGCCGTCCATCATATCTGATGGTGCCACCACGTCGATTCCGGCTTCCGCCAGCACCAGCGCCTGGCGCACCAGTACCGCCACGGTTTCGTCATTGACGATGCGGCCGTCCCACAGCAGGCCGTCATGGCCATGGCTGGTATAGGGGTCGAGGGCCACGTCGCAAAACAGCCCGATGTCGGGGACCGCGACCTTGAGCGCGCGTACCGCCTGGCACATCAGATTGTCGGGATCGCAGGCTTCTTCGGCGTTGGGGGACTTGCGTTCGGCGGGGACCACGGGAAACAGCGCCAGCGCCGGCACCCCCAACGATCGGGCCTCGAGCGCCGCCTCCACCAGCAAATCCACGGAAAGCCGCGCCACCCCCGGCATCGATGCCACGTCGATTCGCTGGCCCCGGCCCTCGATCACGAACACCGGCCAGATCAGATCATCCACCGTCAGCCGGTGCTCGGCGACCAGCCGCCGGCTCCAGGGATCGGCGCGGTTGCGGCGCAGCCGCACCCGGGGAAAAGTACCATGGGAAGAACGGGACATGGGACATCGCATCCAATTTCAACAAGCGGCCTCTTTGGTACCCGCCCCGGGTCGCCGGGACAATGTCTGTTTGTCGCAGCGCAGACCCCGGCCCCGGGCGTAAAGCACATTAAAGTCCTGGGTTCCAAGGGCCGCAGCATTTGGTGGGTCCAGGGCAAAGCCCTGGTCGGGGCAAGGGGCGAAGCCCCCCGGTATCACCCCCCCATCAAATTCCGGTAATTATCCCGCCCTCGCGTCTGGACCGGCGGGCGCGAGATGTGATACAGATAGGCAACGTCGCGAGACGTGGCGATGGAGACGTGGCGATGAAGCCTGGGGCGGGAGACCGCACCGGGCTTTTTTTGTGCCCGCGACTCGGGCCTGCCGCCGCAGCCCCGAGTATCGGGGCTGGCGACAAAGGAGAACCGATGACATGACCGATCTTTACCACCTTATTGACAACGACCTGACGTGCAGTCCAACCGGGGACCTGCAATCCGTTGATGGCCTGACTCTTGGAAATCAACGGGTCTTGCGGCGTCTGCTGACCGCGCCCGGCAGTTATTTCTGGCAACCGGACTATGGCGGGGGCCTGCCCGCCTGTGTTGGCCAGAATCCGAGTGCCGACGCCCTGATTGCCGTGATCCGCAACCAACTGGCGCTGGAGGCGGCGGTGGCCCCGCAGCCGGCTCCGGTGATCACGCTCGCGCCCATCACCAATGGTGTGGTGGTCAGCATTACCTACGTCGATGCGGTCAGTGGTGGCCAGGCCGCCGTGACTTTTAACGTCAACCCGTAACGGAGACTTCAAAAATGGCCAATCTTAACGTTCAGAGCTTTGATCAACTGGTCGCCAGTCAGGCGGCGGCGATCCAGGGCTCGGCTTCACCTTTGCTTGACTTTTCGATCGGCTCGATCTTGCGGGCCATTGCCGAGGGCAACGCCGGGGTCTTGTTGTGGCTTCAGGGCCTGATCATCCAGGTTCTGACCACCACCCGGGCCGCCACCAGCGCCGGCGCCGATCTCGACAGTTGGGTGGCCGACTATGGCGTGAGCCGGCTCTCGGCGGTGCCCGCCAGCGGGCAGGTGACGTTTTCGCGATTCTTTACCACGGCACAGGTGGTGGTGCCGGTGGGGGCGGTGGTGCAGACCGCTGACAACAGCCAAAAGTTCACGGTGACCCTCGATCCCACCAACAGCGCGTGGTCGGCGGCGCTCGGCGGCTATGTGCTCGCGCCCGGTGTCGCGTCGCTGACGGTTCCGGCCCAGGCCGAGATCGCCGGTTCGGCGGGCAATGTGATGATCGGCGCCATCTCGTCGATGGCCACGGTGAACCCGGGACTCGATACCGTGACCAACGCGGCGCCGTTCGTGAACGGCCTGGATGCCGAGTCGGACCCGGCGTTGCGTAACCGATTCGGCCTATACGTGGCCAGTCTGGCCAAGGCGACCAAGACCGCCATCGGCAGTGCCATTGCCTCGGTGCGGCAGGGGCTGTCCTATACGGTGGTCGAGGCCACCAACTATGTCGGCCAGGCGCAACCGGGGTCGTTCTATGTGGTGGTGGACGACGGCAGCGGCAATCCGCCCCAAAGCCTGCTGACGGCGGTGGCCGCGGCCATCGACGCCATCCGGCCGGTGGGCACCTGCTGGGCGGTGTTCGGCCCGACCATCGTGACCGCCAACCCGACCATGACGGTGGTTGCCGCCGGCGGCTATACCCATGGGGCGGTGGCGGCAGCGGTGGCCAACGCCATCGGTACAACCATCGGTGGCCTTGGACTGGGGGTGTCGCTGCCCTGGTCGCAACTGGCGGCGGTGGCCTGGGGCGTGCCCGGGGTGGCCAATGTGACCGGCCTGACCCTCAACGGCGGCACCGCCGACCTGTTGGCGACGCCCCAACAGGTGATTCGGGTCGGCACCATTACGGTGAACTGAGCGAGCGATAAGAATGACCGATGGCTGGTTGGGGGGCTTCGCCCCTTGCCCCCGACCAGGGCTTTGCCCTGGACCCACCAAAGGCCGGCGGCCCTTGGAACCCCTCCGTCGGGTCCGGTCCCGACTCGAGACCAGTCAGCTTCGGTGATCCCGGTCTCCGGGGCGGTCAGTCCCGACGCCGTCGGCGTCGGCGTCGGGGTGGTCGTTCCGGTTACGGGAGGGGGTGCCGCCGTGTGCGAGTCGGCGATAGTAGTCCACGATAAACGCGCGAATCGCGGTCGCGAACCGGATGCTCCCATGATCCGGTACGCCTTGCTGGTCTGGTGGTTCGGCCATGGAGCGAGCCTCCTCGGGCGCCATTTTCGGACTGGTGCGGCGGATATTGGGGGTAACGAAGATATTCTCAGAGGGATCGACGGATGTCGGCAGCCGAATTATGCTCGTTTTCGGAGAGTTGCCACCAACATCTTAAAAGTTCCAGCGGTCCCGGTTGGGTGATGGGGCTTGGCGGACTCACAATATTGTGGCTGTTGGGACGGCCTGGCTCCCTTCCGCCGCGACGGTCTTCGCGTTTCATGCCCGGTACTCCCGCTGCGGCCTCGGATTGTTACGATCTCTTGGTCATCTAATGGCACTCTCTCAGCGAAATAATCTTTCCGCATCACCAGATTTGGGGATGAAATTGCCCGCCTGAACGGGTTGGTCGCAGGTTTCCCGTTGACGGCGAGGGGAAAATGCCGCACCCTTGATGTCAGGTGTAAAGCCCGGCGCGACGCAAAGCTGATGGGGACGAGGGTGTTGATTTTAGCGAAATTTGTGATCTCTCGAGCATTCCCATGTCGGCTTGGTTACGACAGGCGATGCCGGAAGCAGTTCGGCGGGATCCCCTGCTCGCGGCCGAAGATGCGGTGATGCTGGTGGATATTTTCATCGCGCTGTCGAGGGATGTGTTGACGGCCGAATCGATCGTTTCCACTCGTTTGACCGGGAGTTGGCTGAAACGGGCGGTGATCGATAATCTTGGACGCGATATTGATGCGGTCATTCAGGATGCGCGCTTTCTACGCAGCCTGCTGGTTGGAAAATTGATGAGTTATTACAATAGCGGGCAAATCCGGGGTCTCGATGCCGAGGTCAGGATTTACGTTGTTTTAAGCATGGTTTGGGACGTTGTTAACGACGACGCCTCGCGCTATTTGGGCAAGGCCGGTGCCGAAGTGAAGGCGATGGCCCAGGCTGCGGATGGCGGGGCGTCCAAGGTCCGCGATCATGCCGAGAGGGAAAGGGCCGAAGGCGACGAGGAGATGGGCGAGATCATTGAGCAATTGTCGCATTTAGGGAAAGAGGAGCTGCGCGAGCAGCTATTGATGATTTCCGAGCGGCTGTCGAACATGAAGAAGCCTTCATAAGCCGACCGCGGTGCGTCGGGTTTCGGTCACCCGCACCACCGCAACCCTCTCCCGCAATGCGGGAGAGGGCCGGGGGTACCTTCCGGCAAGGAGGCTCTCCTCCCCGACCTCAAAACGTCACGGGTTCAAAGGGCCGACCGGCCCTTTGCGGGTGTGGGCAGCGCCCACAAAACCCTGCCCTTTCAAGGACAACCCGGCGCCAGGCTAGGCCGCCTGCCTCGCCCCGGCCTCCAGACTGACCAGGCACATTTCAAAGGCCGGGACGGCGATCCCGAAGCGGTCGAGGAACGCCTGCCGGGTGAACTCCCGCGCCGCGTCGGCGGTGGCGGCGGCGAAGTCGTCGGGATCATGGTGCAGGACGCGGCCGAAGATCGCCTGCATGTCGGCGGCATAGCGCCGGGTGTGCAGGATATGGGCGTGCAGGGCGTGGTCGGCGGCGACCGGCGGGACAATCGCCCGTTCCGGGTATTCCACCTGGAGCACCAGAACGCACCGGTAAAGATCGGTGGCCGCGCGTGCCTGTTCGGCGGTATAGCCGTCAACCCGGATCAGGCGGCGTTCGACAAAGGACAGATCAAGGTCGTGAATCTTCCGCTTCGAGACTTCGGTATCGAGGTGAACCAATGTCATTTCAATTCCTCAGAAACTATTTATCTGTTCTCACCCGTGGACCGCTGTCTGCCAAAGATGCGGGCCAGATCGGTGACCCGGCGGGCGATGTCAGTCTGTCCGTTGTATCCGGTCTTTTCAACGATTTTTCGAATCTGGGAATAGACTGTATTGAGGGTGGCGCCCCGTTGTCTTGCGATGAATGCCACTGTATGCCCGGCCCCCAGGGCCGCCGCGACCTCGGCTTCGGCCCGGGTGATCCCGAAGAACTCCGCCAGCATGGCCGGATCCAGGACCGNNGATATGGCCATCCCCCCAGGTCTCCTGGCCCAGGTTGAGGAGGGACGAGACCGAGAGGAAATAGGGTTCGTGGCACTCCCGCCGGGAAATTCGCATGGCGATCGGGGAACCGCGGGTGCCGGCCTCGAAGAAGCGGGCGAGCCGGCGCTGGAACTCGGCCTGTTCCGAAGGCTCCCGGGCGACCACCCGGTCATCCATCTTCAACAATCCGTCGCCCTCGCGCAGTATGGCGAACAGGGCGCGGTTGGCGTCCAGCATCCGGCCCCGGGCCATGATCAGCGCCCCGGCGGCCGGCATCGCCTCCAGGACATTGGTGATCGGAACGGTGGTGTTCCGGGCCAGCGGTGCGAAATTGCCCTCCCAACAGGCCGGACCGAGCAGCACACCGTCCTGCTTGAAGCGTTCTTTCAATTCACGGGTGATGTCGATCCGGGCTTGGTACCACCAGTTGGTGGCGCCCTTGATCTTTTCGTAGCAAACCAACAGGACCCGGCCATCGGCGTGCCGGGTTATGAACTGGGTGTAATCGACTGTTTGGCGGGCTCGTGACGCGGCGCGTAACCATTCCTGAGGATGCTGATAGAGAAAGGGATCGGCCTGTTTACGGCTCTTGATGCTACTCCACATGAAGTCTTCGAACGTCGGGCGCGTGGAAAAGTCGAGAAAGTCGTAAATCTGCGCATGCTTTCGGCTGACGCGGAGAATCCGGTCCTGGTCGTCGCAGACCATCAACGCCGCGCCGGCGCGTTCGGCCCGGTGGAGAAGATCGCCGACGAGGGTGTTCATTTTCGCAATCCTTCACCGCGAAAAAGTCGGGGACCAAGGCACCGCCGCGGGGCGGCTGCCGACCAGCCCAGTGTCCGTCATACCAATCCTGACCGGCGAAGGGGAAATGTTTCAATTCCGATGGCGGTGCGTGGGTTGCCGGGGCCGGAACGTGGGGGTGTTGCCGCAGGCCGGAAGCTATCCGCCCACCTTGCGCCCGAAATGGGCACGATGGTAAAACAATCGCCATGAGGATCATCGCCAGGCGTACCCTGCGGGACTTTGTCGATTCGCTCTCTGGACAGAAGAACCAGCCGGCGATCAAGGTCGCCTTGGACGCTTGGTTCGATGAGGTGCGTAAGGCGCGGTGGACCAGCACCGTTGACATCAAGCGACGCTATGCCACAGCCAGTATCGTGACGGCCGAGCGCGTCGTCTTCAATGTCAAGGGCAATACCTGCCGGCTGGTCGTCGCGGTGGATTTTGAAAAGGGCATCGTTTGGATTAAATGGATCGGTACCCACCAGGATTACGACCGGATCGATGTGACGGAGGTGGACTATGACGGTTGAGTTGATGCCGATCCGCTCGGAGGCGGATTACGAGGCGGCACTGGCGGAGGTTGATCGTTTGTGGGGCGCTCGAAGCGGCACATCGGAGGGCGGGCGCCTTGATCTGTTGGCGACGTTGATCGATGCTTACGAGGCCCGGCATTATCCCATGGACCCGCCGGATCCGGTTGAGGCCATGAAATTCCGCATGGAGCAGCAGGGGTTGACGCGCGTCCTCGATGGGCATGATTCGCCGGCGGCCTGAGATGGTGGGGGCCTCGCCCCCTTGCCCCCGACCAGGGC
>PLTC01000124.1 GCA_003165295.1 Rhodospirillales bacterium
TTTCGCCAAAATGAGAACCGCTGAATGACCGGACTCGAAATGACCGGAGCGAACATCCGTCCCCTGACTGCCCGGGATCGGGAGCAGGTGATCCTGTTGATCTGTACCGATCTCCTTGACGAGCCGGATCCGGCGGCGCCTGGCGATGAAACCGCGGCGGCTGATCTGGTCGCGCTGGCAGCCGGAATCGCCGCTCATCTGGCGGGAGACGAGGCCACCCATTTCGCGGTCGCCGTCAAGGACGAGACGGTCATCGGCGTCGTCGCCACCACCGCGTCGTTCCTGGCCCGCCCCGGGGTCTGGGAAATCGGCTGGCAGGTGGTGCGCGGGGACGTCCGCCGCCGCGGCGTCGGCACCGCGCTCATCCGCCACGCCGAAGCCTACGCCCGGCACCGTGGCGCCGAAATCCTTTTGCTCTCAAGCGGCGAACCCGAACACCACCAACGGGTCGGGTACCGGGTCGTGGTGGCCAGCGGGAATGAAACTGTGATGGCCAGGGTGGTCGGGTGACTGAGATGCTTCTCGAGAGCTTCGGGATAACGTCTTTGGTGCAAAAACTCGAAGTCATGCGTTTATTTTTGCCTGATGCCTATTAAAAAAACAGTTCCGGCATCGGATTCTTCGAATGTGGCGGACATAGACGTAGCAGTTAGGAATTATATACCATTTGCTTTTATCCAGGCCAGAAACGCAAGAACCGCCACGGAGATTACCGATAAACCAAAGATGCGCACGATATTTTCGCTTTTTGGCTGGTATCGAGACCATAGTGCCGGATCGGTGATCCAGGGTTCATCAACTTCTTTGTCATCCTTCCAGAAGATGACGTGATCCCTAATGACCGGATCATCGCGCTTCCGATAAACATATCGCAATTCAGCCGCAGTTATTGGCAAGAAATTCTTTTCTACTAACCCTTTATTTCCACGCATGCTGTCATCAAACCAATCCTGGTAGTTGGCAGGGTTTGGAGAGGTTTTATCAACAACCGATTTGAGATTAATTCCATCAAGAACAAAATAAATCTTTTGATTTTGTTTTGCTGTGAATTCTATACCAGCTTTGCACGCCCTTTTAACCCGCATCCAGGTCTTATCGGCAGTCGTGACATCTCGCGGGTCGTATTGGGGATGCGCCTCAAGGAATGTCTTGAAAAGCGCAGCCTCTTGCGTAGGCGGTGAGGACTCGGCGGGATAGGGGACAGCGTCTTGTTTGGTAAAGGCGTCGGTGCCGAGGAACTGATTGTTCAACTCGTCCACTGTGTTGATGTCGTATCCCTCTTTGCGACGCTTGGTGATGAATGATGCCCGTTCGTTACTCAATCCATAGGCCTTGTCCGGTATCCGCTGTATCACGCCCGGACCCGGACCCGGGGCGGCCGGGAGCATGGCCACCGACCGGCCGCGGTGGCGGTCGGCCGCGTTCAGTCCGTAAGCCGGCGGGACCAGGCTGGCGCCGCGGCGGCGGGCCGGGTCAACGGGCTCGCGAGTCCTGCTGGTCTTGCCGACACTATGGCGCATCATTCCCTCCAGGGGTCTGGGGCCAACGGCCCCAGTGGGGTCCAGGGGCAAAGCCCTGGCCTGTTACACCGCCGCGCGCTTGACGGCAGGATTCGCCGCGCAATGGTCGATCCATTGCGCGGTCAGCTTCTCCTGAACCGCGTTCTGGGCCAGCCGTTCGCGCAGGTTGGGGAAGTCCACCAGATCAAGGGGCTGGTCCTGGTTGAAGCAGGTGAAGACCACCGTTTCCTCGCCGCTGATCGGGTCCTTGTGCAGTTGCAGGCATTGGGCGCAGATTTCCTTCATCATGCACTGCATCGGCGAGTTGATCGAACCGATCGCCTCATGATCCGGGTTGAGGTAGGGCTTGAGCACCCCGTGGCGCGCCGCGCCCACCGCCTGCATCATGCGGTCGGAGCCGATGGCGATGATCCGGTTGACGCCGCCGAGGGGAATGGCCGGTTCGCCAAGCTGGCCGCTGGCGTAGGCGTGCAGCGCCTGGACGATGTTGCCGACAAAGCTGAGATCGGCCGGCCGGGTCGGGGTGAAGCCGGGGGCCTCGTCGCAGCACCACACCACCAGATCGGCAGCGGCCTCGATCTGGGGAACCTTGTAGCGATCGATTTCCTTCTTATAGCCGGCAAAGTAGATGACCCGGCAGCCCCTGGCCCGCATGGCGTGGCCGATGGAAAACAGCACGGCATTGCCCAGCCCGCCGCCGACCAGACACACGGTCTCGCCCTGGGGAATTTCGGTGGGGGTTCCGGTCGGTCCCATCAGCACCAGCGGGTCGCCGGGCCGGAGCAGGGTGCACAGGTTGGACGAGCCGCCCATTTCCAGCACGATGGTCGACAGCAGCCCCTTGTCCTTGTCGACCCAGGCGCCGGTGAGGGCCAGACCCTCCATGGCCAGGGTGGTGGCGGGACCGTCGCCGGTGGTTACCCGTGGCGCCAGCGATTCGAAGTTCTGCAAACGATAGAACTGGCCGGGTTGGAAATTGGCGGCGGCGCGCGGCGCCCGTACCACCACCTCGACGATGTTGGGCGCGAGCCGGTTGACCTCGTGAACCACCGGCCGCAGTTGGCGGTTGAGGGCGGCGGTGAGATCGGCTGGGGCGACCGGCGTCGGCTCGCGTCGGGCCAGCAACCGGCACAGCACCGGGAAGCCCTTGCGGGCGCCGGCCATGGCCCGGACCACGTTGCCGGCGAAGGACGGGTGAAGGTCGCCGAAGAACGAGACGCCGCGGCCGTCCGACAATTGGGCGGTGAGCACTGCGACCTTTGCCGGTTTGGGCAGCGCCTCGGGGCGGATCGGATCGCCGTCTTCGTCGAGCGCGCGGTAATACTTGCCGTCGAGAGTCAAAAAGCCGGGGGTTTCGCGGGCCAGGACCGTGTTGGGCTGGGTCCCGGCCGCGACCAGGATGGTTCGGGCCGGCAGCACCACCTCCCGGCCGTCGGCGCCCTTGGCCCGCAGGGCTTCGGCATGGCCGAAGCCGTCCACCACCACCGCAACCGGGGTGACCTGTTCGACGAAGCGGATGCCCTCCTCCATGGCCAGCGCCACTTCCTCGTGGTTGAGGGTGTAGCTGGGGGCGTCGATCAGGCGGCGGCGGTAGGCGACGGTGGCGCCACCCCAGCCGTCGAGCAACTGCTGGATGCGGGGCGGGCGGCCCTCGGCTGCTGCTGCGGCCCGCTCGGCCCGCAGTGTCCGGCCATGGGCGAGAAAGGTGTCGGCAGTGGTCCGTTCCTCGTCCCGCCAGGCGGCCCGCACCGCCTCGACTCCCCGCACCGCCACCAGCGTTTCATAACGCTGGAGAAACTTTTCGACCTGGATCGGGTAATAGGCAAGCGCCTCGGTGGCCGTATCGATGGCGGTCAGGCCGCCGCCGATGACCACGACCGGAAGCTGTACTTCGAGGTTGGCCAGGGAGTCGGTCTTGGCGGCGCCGGTCAACTGAAGCGCCATCAGGAAGTCCGAGGCCTGGCGGACCCCGCGGGAGAGGCCGTTGACCATGGGGATTACGGTCGGGCGGCCGGCGCCGGCGCAGAGCGCGATGTGATCGAAGCCGGCGGCAAAGGCATCGTCCAGGGTCAGGGTGCCGCCGAAGCGGACGCCGCCGATGACCGCCATGCCGGCCCGCCGTTCCAGCAACAGCCGGATCACCTTGAGGAAATTCTTGTTCCAGCGCACGGTGATGCCGTATTCGGCGACGCCGCCGAAGCCCGCCATCACCCGTTCGTCAAGTCGGTCGTAAAGATCGTCGATCCGCCGGATCGGCCGGAACTGCACCCGCTCGCCCGAAGGCAGCACGCCGGAAAGATCGGCGGGCAGCGGCTCGATCTTGAGGCCGTCGATGCCGACCACGGCATGGCCCTCGTTCAACAGGTAGTGAGAGAGGGTGTACCCGGCGGGTCCCAGCCCGACCACCAGCACCTTGTAGCCCGAGGCGGATTTGGCCACGGGCCGGCGCAGGTTGAGGGGATTCCAGCGGCTGAGCAGGCTGTAGATTTCAAAGCCCCAGGGCAGTTCCAGGACGTTCTTGAGGTTGCGGGTTTCGGCCTGGGGAATGTCCACCGGCTCCTGCTTTTGATAGATGCACGCCTTCATGCAGTCGTTGCAGATGCGGTGGCCGGTACCGGCAACCATCGGGTTGTCGACCATGGCGATGGCCAGCGCCGCCACCGGCTGACCCCGGACCATGGCGGTGTGCATCTCGGAAATCTTTTCTTCCAGCGGGCAGCCGGTGAGCGGCACCCCGAACGGGCTTTTTTGAAAGGCGCCGCTCTTGCGGTCGCGCAACCCCTTGGAGCAACTGTCTTTGCCCTGGTTGTGGCACCAGATGCAATAGTTGGCCTCGTCCAGGGCGCCGGCAAGGTCGGTTCCCCGGTCGGTCAGGTCGAAGCCCTCGCGCAGTCGCCGATGGTGTTCCGGCAGTCGCAGCAGGGTGACGCCGTCGGCCACCACGGTTTCGACCGGTACCAGCCGCTGGGCGTCGATTCGGGCCGGAACCTGGAACAGGATGCCGTGGTGGTGGCGGGTCCGGCCGGCCGGGGCATGGAGCGCCCAGGCGGCGTAACGCTCGGCCAGCGCCAGCGGCTCGGCGTGGGCGGCCTCGTCGTCGGCCCAGGCCATGACCTGGCGGGCGAAGGTGGCTTCGTCGAAACCGGGACCAAGCCACTTTTCCAGGTCGGCGGCAAGCGCGGCGCCGTCGAAGGCCGCGGCCTGTTCGGGCTTGAACGCCTTGGCCGCCCGCCGCTGCACGAACAGGCGTTTGCAGGTGTAAAGGGTGGCGAGCGCGCCGTGGCGCGCCGCCAGTTCCGCCAGTTCCGCGCCAATCCCGAACAGCGTCGCGATCAGGTCCTCGAGATGGGGCGCGAGATCGGTCAGCAGCCCGCTCTCGACCCGGGCCTCCAGCGCGTCGGGTGCCGCGCGGGCCGCCAGCAGGCGGGTGGCCAGATCGGGATCGGCCGCCGAGAGGTGCTCCAGGAAGGCCAGATCCAGCCGGGCCAGCCCCGCGTGATCATAGAGATCGTTGAATCCAAGGCCGAAACCGAGAGGCAATTCGCTCATCGACAAATCCAGGGCGTTGGCGTCGGCGGAAAGCGCCTGCGGGGCGCCGCCGATCGGGAGATAAGTCAGTCTTGCGACAACTCCTTTACCATGTTCCGTCGGCTCTGCCAGCAGGCTTTGCGGTTCATGCTGCTTTACGGTTCACGCTGCTTCGGCGTGTCGGGCCGGGGGGACCGGGTGGCCGTCGGCGCCGATCAGGCCGGCGTGGTGGAGCGTGTCGATGGCGTCGGCAAAGAACGCCACGGTGGAGGCCCGGTGGGGGCCTTCCAGCCAGTTCTGTTCGAGGCAGGCCAGGATCGCCGGCTGCCCCAGTTCCGCCTCCCACAAAATCCCGAGCAGGGAGGTCAGCACTTCTTCGGTTTCGCGATGTTCTTCGGACACGCAAAAGGCAGCGTTGGCGATTTCCTTTTCTCCCGTCTCCGGTCCGGCACCCAGGCCGAAGTCGGGCAGCGGCCGGCGTTCGGGGGCGCACAGCAGCCAGTGGGCGACCTCGTGGACGATCACCGACGCTTCGCTGCGGGTCCGAATGCAGCGGCCGTCCCAACTGAACGCCACCGCCGGCTCCTGGTCGAGGGTGGTGATCCCGACGGCATGGGCCAGGGCCACGGCGTCGGCGCGTTGGGCCGGGGTGTCGACGGCTTCGGGCGACACCGGCCAGGTGGCGGCAATCCTGGCGAACGCCGCCGCCGCCCGGGGGCGGTCGGCCAGCCGTTCGGCGAACTGGTGGAGCACCGCCCCCAGGCGATCGGAAGGAATCGGCGTCAGAATCATGGCAGGATCGACTCCCTGGCGCGCGGGCCTGCGGCCCGCCGGCGCTGCGATAACGTGTTGGGTCCTGGCCGTGGCCATACCGTGCCGGCCGGGCCGGCGCAATCCCGGAAACCGCGACCGGGGGCTTTGTCCGCGGGGCAAGGGAGCAGGGCGCGAGGAAAGGCGCCGGCAGGGTCTTCGGGAAACCGGCGTCGCCGCTCTTTTCGATCGGCCCGGCAAGTGCCATTCTGGGGAACGGTCATCCGAGAAGGTGTTTCGGCCCGATTGCCGGAGCCCGCCACCAGATCCGCGCCGAAGCCGGCGATGGCCGCCCGGTCGCGTGGGCGGGCACCTGCTCCACCCGGCGGCGCCGGTCATGGTAACGTGAAAGGGATGTCGGTTGAGGAACAGCGGGTTTCAGGCGCTCGTGACCGCGACGGTTACGCCTTTTTCCAGTTTTGACGCCTTTCTGACCGATATCGGGGCGGCTCTCAATGCCCTGGGCGTGCCGACGCGGACCTTGCTTCACGCCTCGGAATACCCGAATCCGGCCTTGATGCAGGCCCTGGTGCTTCAGTTGAAGAACGGCGGGATGCGCGGGTTCGTGCTCAACTGCAACGCCAAGGACGAGCTGTTGCTGGGCCGGGATGCCCGGGGGCGGGGTCTGAGCATTCACGATGCCTGGAAAATTCCGCTGGTGGCGCTGGTCGTCGATCATCCGGCGGGGCAGTTCGAGGCCCTGAGCCGGGCGCCCGAACATGCGATCATCGGCCTGATCGATGAAGGGCATCTGGCGTTTTTTGACCGGGCCGGCTGGCGACCGCGGGCGCGGATTTTCTGTCCCCATGGCGGTCCCGAACCGCTGGCCGAACAGCGGGAGGCGCGGGACCGCCCGATCGACCTGCTGTTCGTGGGCGGCGTGGTGGATCCGGGACCGTCGGCGGCCTGGCTCGACCGGGTGGCGGGCCGCGACCGGCGGCTGCGGGCGGCGCTGGCGGCGGCCCTCGAGGCGATTCACGACGGCGGCATGGAGGTTTACCAGGCGTTGGCCGGGGTTTTCGACAGCCGCGGGCTGGACTCCGCCCCGGCGGCCGTGGCCGGGCTGGTGGCGGCCCTGGACGAGCGCGCGACCCAGCTTCGCCGCTTCGAGGTTCTGCGCGCCATCACCGACCGGCGGGTGGTCATCCTGGGCGCAGACCCGATCCCGGCCCTGGCCCACCACGACATGCGTGGCCCGTCGCTGTTTCCCCAGTCCCTGCGGGCGATGGCCGACGCCAGGGTTCTGATCAACAGCCGCTGGACCTTCGGCCGCGGCGCCCACGAGCGGCTGTTTTACGGCTTGAGCCGGGGCGCGGTGGCCGCCACCGAGGCCAGTTCGTTCCTGGCCGACGATCTGGAGCGCGGGCTCGGGATGGTGGCGTTGCCCGGGGACCCGTCACAGATCAACGACCGGCTGGCGGCATTGTGCGAGGATCCCGACCGGATCGATGCCTTGCGTGCCCGTGGCCTGGCCGAATACCCCGCCCGTCACACCTGGCGCGAACGCATGACCCGGGTCCTTGCCGCCCTGTCCCGGTTGTCCTGAAGGGACCGCCGGGCGGGGGATTCGCAATCCACGGCTACGGCAATTTGTGCAACGCCTGCTCCAGATCGGCGATGATGTCCTCGACGCTTTCGATGCCGATGGACAGCCGGACCATTTCGGGTCCGGCACCGGCCGCGGCCAGACCCTCGGGGCTGAGCTGGCGGTGGGTGGTCGAGGCCGGGTGGATGATCAGGGAACGGCAGTCGCCGATATTGGCAAGGTGGCTGAACAGAAGCACGCTTTCGACCAGGGCGACGCCGGCCTGATAGCCGCCCTTGAGCCCGAAGGTGAACACGGCGCCGGCGCCGCGGGGCAGGTACCGCCGGGCCAGGGCATGGAACGGGCTGGAGGGCAGGCCGGCGTAATTGACCCGCGCCACCTTGGGATGGGCCTCGAGCCAGCGGGCGACCGCAAGCGCGTTGGCGCAATGGCGCTCCATGCGCAAGGCCAGGGTTTCGATGCCCGCCAGGGTCAGGAAGGCGTTGACCGGGGCCTGGGCCGGGCCGAGATCCCGCAGTCCGACGGCGTGACCGTAGACCGTGAAGGCGAGATCGCCGAAGGTTTCATGAAAGCGCAGGCCGTGGTAGCCGGGATCGGGTTCGGTCAGCGCCGGGTACCGGCCATCCCGGCCCCAGTCGAAGCGCCCGCTGTCCACCACCGCCCCGCCGAGAGAGGTGCCGTTGCCCGAAAGGAACTTGGTGGTCGAATGGACGACCAGGGTGGCGCCGTGCTCCATGGGCCGGCACAGATAAGGGGTGGCCAGGGTGTTGTCGACGATCAGCGGCACCCCCGCCTGATCGGCGATGGCGGCGATTGCCTCGATATCGGTGACGACGCCGCCGGGATTGGCCAGGCTCTCGATGAAGATCGCCCTGGTCCTGGGGGTGAGCGCGGCCCGGAAATTTTCCGGTTCGGTGGCATCGACGAAGCGGGTGGTCCAGCCGAAGGCGCGGGGAAAGGCGTTGCCCAACTGGTTGAGCGAGCCGCCGTAAAGCTGGCGTGCGGCCACGATCTCGTCGCCCGGCCGCATCAGCGGAAACAAAGTCAGGACCTGGGCGGCATGGCCCGACGAGGTCGCGACCGCGCCGCGCCCGCCTTCGAGGGAGGCCAGCCGCTCCTCCAGCACCGACACCGTGGGGTTGGTCAGGCGCGAATAGATGAAGCCGATTTGCTGGAGATTGAACAGGGAGGCCGCGTGGTCGGCATCGTCGAAGACGTAGCTGGTGGTCTGGTAGATCGGCGTGGCGCGGGCACCGGTGGCAGGATCTGGCGCGGCGCCGGCATGGATGGCGCGGGTCTCGAAGCCGAAGCTGCGGGGCTGGCTCATGGGTCACATCAGCTTTCTGGTGGTGCGGGTCAGCGGACGGCGTTTTGCGGTCAGGACCTGGGTGTTGATGCCCTGCCAGCCGAGTTCGCCGAAAAGCCGCATGTACTCGATCTTGGGGCAGCGGTTCATGATCACCCGGAGACCGGCGGCCTCGGCCCGGGCGGCGGCGGCATCGTTACGCACCCCCAGTTGCATCCAGACCACCCGGGCACCGAGCGCGATGGCCTGATCGGTCAGCGGCCCGGCGGCTTCGGCGTTGCGGAAAATGTCGACCATGTCGGGCCGGACCGGCAGCGCGGCGAGATCGGGATACACCGTCTCGCCGAGGATGGTCTGGCCCGCGGCTTTGGGATTGACCGGGATGATCCGATATCCCTTGTCTTGAAGGTACTTCATGGCGAAGTAACTGGGTCGGTTCCAGTCGGGGCTGGCGCCGACCATGGCAATGACCCGGACGTCCCGCAAAATCGCCCGCAGATCGTCGTCGCCGTAACACTCGTGATCGGACTGCGGGTGGGACGGGGGTGGGAACATGGATCGGGACCTCTCAGTACCGGCTCAGTACCGGCCGGCCAGGTGCCGGGCAAACTGCGCCGCCTGGTTGCGTAGCTCCGGCACCGCGGTAATCTCCCACCACGCGCCGCGGGTCAGGGGACCCAGGGCGTAAAGGTTGGGCACCGATTGCCCGGCGCGGTCGATCAGGCCACACTGGTCGCAAACGTCAAGGCCGATGGCCAGCGGATCGGGTCTGACCAGGCCGCGGGCAAGGAGGTTGCGGATCAGGGCATCCGGGACGCTGAGAATGTCGGTGGCAAGGCCGGTGGCGTTGATCACCACGTCGGTGGTCAGCGTGACGTCGGAGTCGGCGCCCCGCGGCCGGATCGTCGCCAGGGTCGCTCCGTCTTTGCGTTCCAGATCAAGCAGGCGGCCGGTCACCAGCCTCAGCATTTCCCGCTCCCACAGCCGGGCGATGGTCCCGGCGATTTCCGGTGCCGTGCGATGGCGATGCACGTCCCAATAGGGGCGGAGACGGCGCAGGAAACGCTGCCGTTCGCTCAGGGGCAGTCCGCGCCACAGCGCGGGCAGGTGCGGACGCAGGGAGTCGATGACGCTTCGCCAGTCGCCGCCGTGCCGTGCCGCCTGCCGGACCTGGGCCCGGACCAGCAGGAACAGGCCCGACACGGTTGCCGGCAGTTCGGTGCCGGCGATGAAGTCGGGCCAGGGCGCGCTCGCCCGGTGAACCGTCGGCAGCAGGCCGTGGCGGGACAGTACCACCAGGGGCGTGCGATGACCCATGCGGGTCAGGGTCATCACCACATCGACCATGGTCAGGCCACTGCCCAGGATCAGCACCGGCCGATCGGGCGGGATCGCTTCGATGGCGGCATTGTCCCAGGGATTGCTCAGGTAATGCCGGGGGTCGTCGAAGAATCCGGTGTTGGCAATGGCCGGCGGTCGGGGCGGGAAGTTGCCGAGACAGAGCACCACGTCATCGACCCGATACCCGGACCCGTCTGCGGCGATGAGGCGGTGGCCGGGTCCCTCCGGCTCCAGGTCGGTGATATCGGCGAACACCGGTTCGAAATGGACGAAGGGCGGCGCTTCCCGCCGCGCCGTTTCCAGGATGTCCTGAAGGTAGCGCCCGTACTGGCTGCGGGTCGCGAAAGCCTGACCGGTGGCGCCTGCCGCGTTGGCGCCGGGGTCAAGCGGATCCAGCCAGCGCAGGAAATGGTCGGGCTGATCGGGAAACGCGCTCATGTTGGCGGCGCGGACGTTGAGCAGATGGCCGCGATCGTCGGTCCGGTAGGCGAGTCCCGGGCCGAACCGGCCGGTCCGGTCGAACAGCAGCACCTGGGTCGGGGTTCGACACTGGCGGATCAGGTGAACCGCAAGCAGGGCGCCGGTGAAGCCGGCGCCGATGATCCCGATCCGTCGTCCGGTTGCCTCGAGGGCGGCGGGCGGGTGGGGTTGCCTTTCCGATTCGGCCATGGCGGTCATCCCTAAAGTAAGATAATTACGCCACAAGAGTAATAGATTATGGGGCCGGGACCGTCAACGGTACTGGATCGAAGTGCCATAAATATGGCGTGAAATCTGCCTTCGATGACGGCGGGAATGGCCCGCCGATAATTACGCCGGGTCTCGGCCGCCGCGCCGCTTCGCCTTGCCGGGTTGGCCCGCCAGCGCAAGAGGTGCCGTTCATCCGCACCGGATCGTCATCCCGGTCCCGGGTCAACGCGGCCAGGAACAAACGAACCCAGGCGCTCCCCGATTTCGAATATCCTCCGGTCCGGCATGTCTCCGTCAGGGTAAATCGCGCGCGCCTTTCTCGACCAGCCAGCGTTCGGCCTGATCAGCCGGCATCGGTCGGGCGATGACGAAGCCCTGACCCTCGGGACAGCCGGCGAGGCGCAGGGCGGTCAGGGTTTCCTCGTCCTCGACGCCCTCGGCAATGGCGGTCACGCCCAGGCCGCGCGCCAGCGAAATCATGGAATTGACCACCACCGCGTCCACCGGATTGGTCCGCATCGGGGCCACGAAAGAGCGGTCGATCTTGAGAGACGCAAGATGGGGCAGACGGCGGACGAAGGAAAAGGACGAAAAGCCGGTGCCGAAATCGTCGATGGCGAAGCCGACATTGAGTCGGGCGATGCAGTCCAGGATGGCCAGGGTCCGGTCGATATCCACCATCATGGCGGTCTCGGTGATTTCGAACTCCATGCTGCCTGCCGGGATCCGATGGCGCGTCAGCACGCCGGCAACCCATTCGGCCAGACCGTCATCCACCAGATTGCGCGCCGACAGGTTGACCGCGATGGGAACCCGCAGGCCCGAATCGTACCAGCGCCGCAGCTGGATCGCCGCCGCGGTGATCACCCAGCGGGTAAGCTTGCCGATGACGTCGCTGGTTTCAACCAGGGGCAGGAACTCGCTCGGCGGCAGCAGCCCATGCCGGGGATGCTGCCAGCGGACCAACGCCTCAACGCCGGAGACCGAGCCGTCATGCAGCCGGATCTTGGGCTGGTAGTGCAGGGTGAGCTGTTCCTGGTCGATCGCCTCACTGAATTCCGAAAGCAGTTCCAGGCGGAACGCCGAATGCCGGCCAGAGTCGGAGGTATAACAGGCGTAGCCGCCAAGCCGGCGCTTTGCCGCATACATGGCCACATCGGCCCGCATCAGCAACTCGGACGCCGAGCCGTCGTCGGTCGGCCAGGCCGCGATACCGATGCTGGCCCCGACCTTGACCCGCAGTCCTTCGAGGCTGAAGGGCTGATCGAAGCCGGCCAGCACCGCGACCGCAGCCCTTTGGGCCGCCGCGAGGTCGGCACCGCCAAGGCACAGCACGAACTCGTCGCCACCCAGCCGCGCAACCATATCGGTGGCGTCGATCGCCAGAGTCAGGAGCCGTCGCGTCACCTGGAGCAGCAACAGGTCGCCGGCCGCGTGGCCGAGAGCGTCGTTGATATCCTTGAAGCGGTCGAGATCCAGCAACAGCAGCGCGAACGGCTCGGCCGCGGCAATCCGGGTTTCGAGGGACGCCAGCAGTTTCTTGCGGTTGGCAAGGTCGGTGAGCGGATCGTGATAGGCGAGGTGCTCCATCGCCTCCTGTTGCTTCCGGCTTTCGGTGATGTCGGTGGCAAGGCTGTCGACGATCACGCCTTTGGGGCCGGTACGGATGTCGATGCTCTGGTCGTGGAACCAGTGCCACTGGCCGCCGGTATCCAGGATGCGGTATTCGAGATCGTAATGCCGGCCATGCTCCGGCGCCAGGGTCATGGCGGCCTCGACCCGTCGGCGGTCGTCGGGGTGGATGCGACCCCACCATCGTTCGGGGGAGTCCCGGAACCACTCGGCGCCAACTCCGAGAATCTCCTTAAACCGCCGGTTGGCGTAGAGCAGGCCGTGACCGGGCACCAGGGAATAGATGATGTTGGGCGACTTTTCGATCAGCGTGCGATACCGGGTCTCGCTGTCGGCCAGTTCCTGAGTCCGTGCCAGCAGTCGCCGGTCAAGCTCCTGCTCCACCGCGTGCAGGGCCAGGTGAGTCCTGACCCGCGCCAGGACCTCTTCGGTGTCGAAGGGCTTGGAGATGAAGTCGACCCCGCCCGAGGTAAAGGTCCTGACCTTAACCTCGGTATCGGTCATGGCGCTGATGAAGATGATCGGAATGCCCCGCAGCTCCGGTCGTTCCTTGAACTGTTCGCAGACTTCGTAGCCGTCCATCTCGGGCATACGGATGTCGAGCAACATCAGGTCCGGCGTCTCGTGGAGTGCAAGTTGCAAGGCGCGCTTGCCATTCAGGGCCGAGCGGACCTGATAATTGTGACTGCGCAGCAACTGCGTGAGGATTGCCAGATTTTCCGGCGTATCATCGACCACGAGAATGCGCCCGGCATTCGGTCGGCCGAAAGCCCCCTCGACGGTCATCGGCCGCCCATCCGTTCCACAGGTTGATTGCAGACCACCAGACAAATCCACCATTTCACTGCGCCCGGTGCGGGCCACCCTTATCCGGTAAAGCGAATAAAGCATTATGCAGTCGATGATCGCCCTAAATCCATAACGTTTGTTTAAGATCGTTCCGCGTTGTCGTCATCGCAAGCGGTCTTTGTCGTGTCCGCCCGCGGTTCGGTGCCGTCCTCGGGCAAGGCGTCCGGCGTCGTCCCGCACCGCCGGATGCGCGTCGCCGCGGCCGGGATCGCGACGCTTTGATGACGGAAAGCGTCGCAATCCCCCGGGCTTTCTGGCATGAAGAGGCCCGCCGGGCAAGAGCCGGTGCGGGCCCGGGCGGTATGGGGCCGGGCGTGTGGCAGGATCAGGATCGGTCAGGAACGGCGGGGCCTCCTCATGGACGCAGGGTATAAGGTGCAGGGGTTCGAACCCAGGGGTCTGGATGCGGACAGTCTGAGACGGTCGTTCCATGAACGGCTGATTTATGCCATGGGCAAGGACAAGCTGAACGCCACGCGCCGGGACTGGTTCCATGCGGTGGTGCTGTCGTTGCGCGACCGCATGGTCGAGCGGTGGATGGAAACCACCCGTGCCCAGTACCGGCATGACGTGAAGCGGGTTTATTACCTGTCCCTGGAGTTCCTGATCGGCCGGCTGCTGACCAGCAGCATGACCAATCTCGGGGTGCTTGACGAGTGTCGCCGGGCCTTGAGCGAGATCGGCCTGGATCTTGACGAGGTGATCGCCTCCGAACCCGACGCGGCGCTGGGCAATGGCGGCCTTGGTCGTCTGGCCGCCTGTTTCCTGGACAGCATGGCCACCCTGGGGCTGCCTGGCTACGGCTACGGCATCCGCTATGAGTTCGGCCTGTTCGAGCAGCATTTCGAGCGCGGCTGGCAGGTGGAATACCCGGAACAGTGGTTGCAGTTCGGCAATCCCTGGGAATTCCCCCGTGCCGAGGCGCTTTATCCGGTGCAGTTCTATGGCCGGGTCGAGGAGGTGCGCGACGGGCCGCGCGGCTTTGCGCGACGCTGGGTCGACGCCGAACGGGTGCTGGCCGAAGCCTTCGATACCCCGGTGGTGGGCTATGGCGGCCGGACCATCAATACCCTGCGGCTGTGGCAGGCGCGGGCGACCAGCGCCCTCAATCTGGGCCTGTTTGCGGTCGGCGATTACCTGCGGGCGGTGGAGCACAAGGTGCTGACCGAGAATTTGAGCCGGGTACTCTATCCGAACGACACCACCGAGACCGGCCGCGAACTCCGGCTCAAGCAGGAATACTTCTTCACCAGCGCCTCGTTGCAGGACATCCTGCGCCGTTTCCTCAAGCACCACGACGACTTTACATTGCTGCCGGAGCGGGCTGCGATCCAACTCAACGACACCCACCCGGCCATCGGCATCGCCGAGTTGATGCGGTTGCTGGTCGATCACCATGCCGTACCCTGGGACCGGGCCTGGGACATCACCACCCGGACCTTCTCCTATACCAACCACACCCTGTTGCCCGAGGCTCTGGAAGCCTGGCCGGTGCGGATGATGGAGCGGGTGCTGCCGCGTCACATGCAGATCATCTATGACATCAACAGCCAGTTCCTGCAGAATGCCCGCGCCCGTGCCGAGGGTGACATCGCCCGGGTGGCCCGGCTGTCGCTGATCGACGAGCGGGGCGAGCGGCGGGTGCGGATGGGCAATCTGGCGTTCATCGGCAGCCACAAGGTTAACGGCGTTTCGGCCCTGCATACCGAGATGATGACCCGGACCGTGTTCGCAGATCTTCATGCCGAGTTTCCGGACCGGATCAACAACAAGACCAACGGAATCACGCCCCGGCGCTGGCTGCTGGAGGCCAACCCGGCATTGGCCCGGCTGGTTACGGCCCGGATCGGCGCCGGTTGGGTCAGCCAATTGGACCAGTTGGCCGGGCTCCGGCCGTTGGCCGAGGATCTGGAGTTCCGGCTGGCGTTCCGCCGCGCCAAGAAAGAGAACAAGGCGCGGCTGGCCGCCCACATCGCCCGGCAGGTCGGCATCGACGTTTCGATCGACAGCCTGTTCGATGTCCAGGTCAAACGGATTCACGAATACAAACGTCAATTGATGAATCTGTTGCAGACGGTGGCGCTCTACAACGATATTCGCGACCATCCCGATCGTGAATGGGTGCCCGTCACCAAGATTTTTGCGGGCAAGGCGGCGCCTTCCTATCAGATGGCGAAGTTGATCATCAAGTTGATCAACGATGTGGCCGAGGTCATCAACCGGGATCCGGCGGTGCGGAACCTGTTGAAGATTGTGTTTCTGCCCAATTACAGCGTCACCGCGGCCGAGCTGATCATTCCCGCGGCGGATCTGTCGCAACAGATTTCCACCGCCGGGATGGAGGCATCGGGCACCGGCAACATGAAGCTGGCGCTGAACGGGGCGCTGACCATCGGCACCCTGGATGGCGCCAATGTCGAGATTCGCGAGGCGGTCGGACCCGACAACATCTTCATCTTCGGCCTGACCGCCGATCAGGTGACGGCCCTGCACCGGAGCGGCACTTACGATCCGCGCCAGCAGATTGCCGCCAGCCCGAGGCTGGACCGGGCGCTTCAGATGATCGCCGGGGGGGCCTTTTCGCCTGACGATCGCGGGCGTTTCCTGCCGATCCTGCGCTCGCTCACCGACGGCGGCGATCACTTCATGGTGACGGCCGACTTCGAGGATTATCTTCGGGTCTACGGCCAGGTGCTGGCGCTTTATCGCAAACCCGAAGCCTGGACCGCCCGGGCGGTGATCAACACCGCCAGCATGGGCTGGTTCTCCAGCGACCGCACCGTCGCCGAGTACGCCGAAGACATCTGGGGCGTCAAGCCATTGGAGTCGGTTACGGCGCCGGCATGACGACGCTGTCGTAGACCCACAACCGGAGTGCGGCTCCGCCGCCGCCCTCCAGCGTCACCTCGATCCAGTTGCGACGGCGGTTCCCGGTTCCGCGCAGCCGGTCCGCGGGGGTCAGGGTACGGAGTACCGGTTGGTGCCGGCCGGGGCCGGCATGGCCGTTCACCTTGGTCCCGACGATCCGGTAGGTCGGGCCGGAGCCGGGTGGCTCCTCGTCGCGCGTTGCCGGGGTGACCGGTCCTGGCGGAACCGCCGGCGCGGCGTCGGGCGCCGAGGGCAGGGCGGATGCGGCGACCGGCGCCGACGTGTCGGTCGCACCCGGAGGTGACCGGTCGGCCGGCATCGGCCTGGGATCAGTGCCGGCGGGCGGCAGGACCGGACCATTGACCGGCGGCTTGCCGGAGACCCGGAAACCCAACCTGGCGATGGTCGGTTCGCCCAGTCCAACCTGGACCCGTTGGAACCGGAAGCGGTCGAACGGAACAGCCTGAGCGTCGGTCGCGGCGTCGAGCAGGACACGGACGATGGCTCGGGTATCGTCGTCAACCTGCGCGCTGCTGCCGGCGATGAGGTCTTGCAGATCGGCCTGATGTCTCGCGTCCACAGGGCTTTGCCAGGTAAAGCCCAGCGTCACCTCGCCCGGGTTGCCGGGATGGATGGTGATCTCTTCCAAGCGGTAGCCGGCCTGTCCGACCAGCACCTCCAGATCGCCGAGGTTGGTGCCGGTGAAGGTCAGGAGTTCCGAGGCCAGCCGGGAACTGCCGCCGCCCGGGCCGGAGAACCAGGAGACCAGCGACCGGACGGTGTTTGCGCCGATGGCCGCCAGATCCCGCATTCCGGTCCTGACCGTGTCCCACAGGGTGACGACGGGCCGCTGACCCGACTCCGGGTCGGCGCCATGCGCCATCGGGAGTCCGACGTTCGCCAGGAGGACGGCCCCCACCACGAGGCCCGGCCAATGGGCGGTGTTGAAGGGTCTCATCTCCGCTCCCGGTTTCAGCGGTTGATCCCAGAGGCGGCGGACGGTCGCAACCCAACGGCACCGGGACCGGCCGGGTCGATTGGGACGGCGGCGGCCGGAACGGAAGGCCCGACCCCGCCTCCTCCGCCGGTTCCGTGAACCAGAAGGCATGAAACGTTCAGCCCGTCAAGGCGATGCCGACACCTGCGACCATTTGTTGCCGGGGGGCGGCCCAACGGGACGCGGCGCTGTGCGGCGCCGGTTTGCCGCGCTACTTTACTTACCCCGACGGGTTCCAGGCCGGGGTTACCGGCGACTGCGGGGTGGAGGCGAAGTCATGGCGGTACTGTCAAGCATTCCGGTGGTGGACCTGGGCACCGACGGCTTCGACCGGCTGGTCCCGGCCTTTCGGGATCGCCTCGACGCGATTCTGTACGTGGCGCGCCGGCAATACGGCAGTCCGGTGTTGTGGCTGGGCGACCGGCTCAGCCGGGGCTGGGCGGCGCGCGCCGATCTGCCGTACCTTGACGAGTATGCTGCGGTTGCGGCGGCGGTGGGCCGGCCCGGCGCCTGGCTGCTCAACTTCAGTTACGAGTGGGGGTGTACCGCTGCGGTGGTGGCCGATCCGGCTTCGGGGGCGCCCAGGTTGCTCAGAACCATGGACTGGCAGATGCCGTCATTGGGGCGGAACCTGATGGCGGTGCGCCGCCGGGGCGCCGCCGGTTCCTGGGTCAACATCTCCTGGCCCGGCTTTGTCGGCGCGGTGCAGGCGGTGGCGCGTGGCCGCTTCGCGGTGGCGCTCAATCAGGCGCCGGATCCCGACAGCGGCTGTGGCCGGCTCGGGGACTGGCTGGCGGGCAAACTCGCCTTCCTGCGCGGCCGGCTGATGCCGCCGGCGCTGCTGCTGCGTGCGGTGTGTGACGACTGTCGGGACTTTGCCGAGGCCCGGGCCCGGCTGACCGAGACCCCGATCTGCGCCGGCGCCCTGTTCACCCTGGTCGGTACCGCGCCGGGTGAGTCGGTGGTGATCGAACGCACCTGTCACGGCGCGGTGGTCCATGGCGGCACGGTGGCGGTGTCGAATCACTGGCTGACTTCGAGCCTGCCAGGCCGGTCGCGCAGCCTGTGGACGGTGGAGCGGCTGGCGGCGATTCGTGCCCATCAGCGCGCCCGCTCCGCCCGGACGCAACCCTTTGACTGGCTGTTGCCCCCGGTTCTCAACGAAACGACCCGGGTGGCCCTGGAAGCGGTCCCGGCGACCGGGACTCTTTGGGTCCGAGGCTATGAGCCCGAGGGTCAGGCCACCCTGACCGCGACGCTCGATGCCTGAGCGGAAAGAAAAATGCCCGAAGATTCGAACAAGACCCTTGACGACCGGGGGGTGCCTGAATAAAGTCCGCCAACCTTCGATAAGGGGGCTGGTGGTAGGCAACATGGCCTAGACGCAGTCCCGTTGAGACGTCGCAATAGCCAGCGTCAGGCTGCCACCGTGTTAGCGGCAGCAGCGGGTTGGCACAGATGGATCAACCCGGCCGAAGCGGTTCGACCGCTTCGGCCCGGGGTTTGCGTCTGTAGCGACTCTCTCGGGCAGTGGCGTCTCTGCAAATGCCTTCCCCGGCACCGAATTCGGCCGCTGTGAGGACGAAGAGTTTTCGATGCCCACGATCAACCAATTGATCCGTAAGCCGCGCGAGCCGCTCGCCGCGCGCAACAAGGTACCGGCACTGGAACAGTGCCCCCAAAAGCGGGGGGTCTGCACCCGGGTCTATACCACGACGCCGAAAAAACCCAACTCGGCACTGCGTAAGGTCGCCCGCGTCCGGCTGACCAACGGTTTCGAAGTCACCAGCTACATTCCGGGCGAAGGCCACAACCTTCAGGAACACTCGGTGGTGATGATCCGCGGCGGTCGCGTCAAGGACCTGCCCGGTGTCCGTTATCACATCATCCGCGGCTCTCTCGACACGCAGGGGGTCAAGGACCGTCGTCAGCGCCGGTCCAAGTATGGCGCCAAGCGGCCGAAGTAAGGAGAAACGCCGATGTCCCGTCGTCGTCGCGCCGAAAAACGCGAAGTGTTGCCCGACGCCAAGTATGGCGATCGGGTGCTGACCAAGTTCATGAACTGCCTGATGCTGGATGGCAAAAAGTCAGTGGCCGAACAGATCGTCTATGGCGCCCTGGAGCGAGTCGAGGGTCGGGCCAAGGTCGATCCGGTCAATATCTTTCACGAAGCCCTGGACCACGTCAAACCGCATCTTGAGGTCCGGTCGCGCCGCGTCGGCGGCGCCA
>PLTC01000076.1:0-142 GCA_003165295.1 Rhodospirillales bacterium
GCCGATGGCCTGATTGCCGAGGCCGAACACGACCCGAAGATTGTCGCCATCACTGCGGCCATGCCGTCGGGCACCGGCCTGGATCTGTTCGAAAAGCGTTTCCCGACCCGTTGCTTTGACGTGGGGATCGCCGAGCAGCACG
>PLTC01000076.1:250-5405 GCA_003165295.1 Rhodospirillales bacterium
GGCCCAGCGCCATCCGCTATCCGCGGGGAGAGGGTATCGGCATCGAGCGGCCGGAGCGGGGACAGGTTCTGGAGATCGGACGGGGTCGGATTCTTCAGGAAGGGAACAAGGTGGCCTTGCTCAACCTCGGTTGCCGGCTTGGCGAGTGTCTCAAGGCGGCCCAGGAACTGGCGGCCCGCGGCCTGTCCACCACGGTTGCCGATGCCCGCTTCGCCAAGCCCCTCGACACCGCCCTGATCCGGCGGTTGGCGCTGGAGCATCAGGTTCTGATCACCATCGAAGAAGGCGCGGTCGGCGGCTTCGGCAGCTTTGTTCTCCATGATCTGGCCCATGCCGGCCTGCTCGACGGTGGCCTCAAGATTCGCCCGATGGTCTTGCCCGATCGCTTCATCGAGCAGGACGCTCCGGTCCGGCAATATGATGATGCCGCCCTGAATGCCCGACATATCGTGGCCACCGCGCTCCGGGCGCTGGGGGTTGCCGATGTCACCGCCACCGCGCGGGCCTGATCGGGAGTTCTCCTCACCAGGGGCGTGACGCCCCTGGCCCCCATGATCAAGTCCCGGGTTCCGCAGCGCCGCCGGCCCTTGGTGGGTCCAGGGCAAAGCCCTGGTCGAGGGACGGGGGGGGGTGCGCCATTCCCCGGCCGGGGTTCGGTCGCCCGCGACGTCTCGTCGCAGCAACCCGAGAGCGAGGTTGCCGAAGGGTGGCAGATTGCCGGTCTTGGTATTCCCTGAGCCTCTCAAGGTTTTCCCGCAGGCAGGAAATACCCGCAAGGACGGTGACGACGGTCCGCCCGGTGTCGGCTCTGGGGGCACGAAAATGTCGGGTTTGATAAAAAAAACGACTGCCTTGCTGGCGTTGTCCCCGGTTGCGGCCGTCTCCGATGATTTGAGCAAGGTTTTTTCTGAAAAATCCCCTAAAATATCATACAATAGCCATGAAGTCCCTTTCCAATCCTGGGAACAAATTGAAAGGCGGTTAAAAATCGCTTAATATCTTCAAGTGGAAATGCCTCGCAGCGCCGGGTTCGCCCGCAGGTCCGGGCATCGCCGGCGGGAGGATGGTCGGGTGGGTGAAACCGCGGCTTCAAAATCTATCAAAGGTTGTTGGCAGCGCCGGGCGGGCGATGCCGAAAAAATGGCGAAGGGAAACGACGGTCCGGCGGTCAGAGCTGANNAGTCATTCCGGGCGTCAAAATCCTAAGGGTCCCGTCAGAAGGATCGATGAGGGTTCGGCCATGGCATTGGCCGTATCGGGAAGCGCAAACAGGGAGACGGCGGGGTTGAACAAGCGGGGCGACGACGGCGAGGGAGGCGTAACGGCGGGGGAGCAGACCGGGGACGATGCGGTGAGGGCCGGGTTCGGTGATGCGCTGGTTTTTGACCCGACGATTCTTGACGAACTGGCCGACATGCTTGACGACGATGGCGAACTTGACGGCTATCTGGCGTTGCTGGAGCCGACCGTGCGGCCACGGATCAACACCCTGGTTCGCCAGAGCGCCGCGGGAGAAATGGCCGGGCTGCTGGTGACTGCCCATGCCCTGGCCGGGGGCGCCGCCTGCTACGGGCTGATTGCCCTTAGCGCCGCGGCGCGGCGGGTGGAGGACGGTGCCCGGATGGCCCAGCCGGAGGCGGCACGCAAGGGGGTCGCAGAAGCGGCAAGGCTGATGGACGCCTCGTTGGCCGCGGTCTCCCACTGGCGCGGCGACCGCGCGGTCAACCGGCCGGCGGCAGCCGTCAGCGGCCTTGCTGTAGCGTCTTGACGAAGTCCGCGAGCCCGGCCTGCCGCCGGCGCTTCAGCCGCTCGGCGGCCAGAATCGCCCGGATGCGGACGACGCTGAGGTCGAGATCGTCGTTGACGATGACGTAATCGTACTCGGCCCAATGGCTCATTTCGTCGCTGGCCTTGGCCATCCGTTGGGCGATCACGGCCGCGGAATCCTGGGCCCGGCTGTGCAACCGGCGCTCCAACTCGGCGGCCGAGGGCGGCAGGATGAACACGCTCACCAGATCGTCCCGGGCGGTTTCCGCCAGTTGCTGGGTGCCCTGCCAGTCGATGTCGAACAACACGTCGCGTCCCTGCCGCAACTGGTCGTCGACCGGTGCCCGGGGCGTCCCATACTTGTTGCCGAACACCGTGGCATGTTCCATGAGGCCATCGGCCGCGACCATCCGGTCAAAACGGGCGTGCTCGACGAAGTGGTAATGAACGCCTTCGACCTCCCCGGACCGGGGGGGGCGGGTGGTCAGCGACACCGACATGGACAGTTCCGGCTCTTCGGCCAGCAGGCGCCGGCAGAGCGTGCTTTTACCGGCGCCGGAGGGTGAAGAAAGCACCAGCAACAGGCCGCGGCGGTGGATCTCGGACGTGATGGGGGCGGGCGTGAGGGGGGGCCGGGTCATTCGATATTCTGGACCTGTTCGCGGAACTGCTCGATGGTCGCCTTGAGGGCGAGGCCGATCCGGGTCAGTTCGACGTCGGTTGACTTGGAACAGAGGGTATTGGCCTCCCGGTTGAATTCCTGACACAGGAAGTCCAGCCGCCGCCCGACCGCATCCCCGGCCGCCAGCAACTCCCGGGCGCCGGCGACATGGGCGTGAAGCCGGTCCAACTCTTCCCGCACGTCGCTGCGGGCCACCAGCAACGCCAGTTCCTGGGCCAGCCGCTCCTCGGGCAGCGCCGGCACGGCGTCGAGCAGGAGCGCCAGTTGGGCGGTGAGACGGTCGCGCAACGCCGCGGGTCGGGTGGCGGCGCAGCCGGCGGCGGCGGCGACCAGCGCGCTGATTTCGTCGAGCTGGCGGGTCAGCACCTCTGCCAGCCGCGTTCCTTCGCCGGTGCGGGCGAGGGCCAGCCGGTCGAGGGCGAGCACCAGATCGGCGGTCAGCCGCCCTTCCACATGGTCCCGGGTGGCGGCGTCGTTTTCCTCCACCGGCTCGATGACGCCGCGGATTGCCAGCACGGCATCAAGCCGGGGTGGCGCCGCCCCGGCACCTTCCAGTTCGCGGCTGAGCGCGAGCACCTGATCGAGCAACGGCCGGTTGATGCGCAATTGGGTTGCGGCGGCGGTCCGTGCGAGCGTCACGGCGACGTTGACCGAGCCGCGCTTGAACCGGCGCGCCACCTCGGTACGGACCATGGCTTCGAGCGACTCGAAGCCGATCGGCAGGCGGCAGCGAATATCCAGGTTGCGGCCGTTGACGCTCCGGGCTTCGACGGTCCAGGCCAGGCCATCGGCCTGGCTTTCGGCCCGGGAAAAGCCGGTCATGCTGACGACGGGATGGTCGGAATGATGATGGGCCACGCGGGGAAACGACCTCTCTTTCGAACCGTGGCGGGCCTTATAGCCCGGTGGCGTCTTTGTCGGCAAGGCAGGCGCAATGCCGGCTGGAAACGGCACGACCCCCGGGACGCCTTAGGCGGGCATCCCGGAGGTCGTGGTCACCCCGATGATCGGGGACGCCCGTGATCAGACGGCCTTGCTGTAGCCCCAGACCGAAGCGGGCGGGAAGTTGCGCGGGGTCCAGCCCAGACGCTTGCCCTTCAGGCCCAGCTTCTTCATGTCGAGCGGCGAGGTGGCGCAATAGGTGTAGAGCAGGAAGCGCCGGCCTTCGGGCAGTACCCGGAAGATGGCGGCGACGATTTCCTTCTGAAGGTCGACGGGCAACATCACCATCGGGATGCCGACGACGATGGTTCCGACCTTGCCGACCAGCTCGGCACCGATGAACTTCTCGATTTCCCGGCAGTCGCCGTGAACGACGTTCACGTCGGGATAGGTCTTGTGGAGGAACGAGGCCAGCTCGCCGTCAATCTCCACGGACCAGACGCGCTCGGCGGGGACGCCCGCCTCCAGCAACGCGCGGGTGATGGCGCCGGTGCCGCCACCGAACTCCACCACGATCTCTTCGGGTCCGCAGATGACGTTGTTGGTCACGAGCTTGCGCAACCCGATCGAGGACGGGACAATGGACCCCATCGACAACGGGTTGGCCAGCCAACGCTGGAAGAAGACCCAGGCGGCGGGGGGGGCCTTGCGGCCTTTCGCTTTGTCGACGACGTCGACTTCGACTTGTGACATGTGCGGCCTTTCGCCGTTGAATGTTTCGGATGACGGACAGTGGCCGTGAGGCGCGCCTGCGGTCGCGGACCCGTCAATCCCCATGCTTGGCCAAAGCGTGTAACAAATCGGAAGCGCATAGGACAACACTGAAACGGCAACGGCCGTCGCTTCCCTGTCGAAAGCGGTCCTTTTCGGTCACAGCAGCGGAACCGGCAGCATATGCCACAGGGTTTCGGCGTAGGACAGGCTGACCACCAGACCCACCGCGAAGATGACCGCTGCCGCCGCGAAACCCAGGCCCACGGCCACTGCCAGACCGTCATGTTCGATCAGTCCGAGGGCGATGACGATCAGACCAAAGCCGGGCAGCCAGCCGATCAGGGGCAGGGGGGTGATGGCGATGGCGGCCATTCCGAAACAGATGATCCCGAGCCACCGCTCGAAGCCGGCGGTGGTCAACCGGTGCAGGCGCGGGCTGAGCATGCGCTCGATGGTGCGCAACCGGGGCAGGATGCCATCGATCATGCCCGCCGCGGCCTCGGAGGTCAGCGAGCGGCGGAGCAACCAGTCCGGCAACGCCACATTGCCGCCGCCGCCGCCGCGCATCATCTGGAAGGTGAACAGCAGCACCGGCAAGTTGAACAGCACCGAGACCCCCAACGGCACCGGCATGACCGTCGGGATGGCGAGCACCAGTAATATTCCGCCAATGGTCCGATCCCCGAGCGCGGCCATGGTATCGGCCAGCGTCACCCGGCCGGGTGGCAGGGCGGCACGGAATTCGGCGAGCAGTTCCGAGATGCGACGGTCATCGGACAAACCGCTGCTTGCGGTCACGATCCCTCCTGCCGGGGGTTGTCGGGGTGGCTGGCGCCGCTTATAGCATCAATGTTCCGGGTGCGCCAGCGCGGGCAATCGGATGAACCGTGGCGGCCTTACCTTGTCCCGCCACCCAGCGGTCTCCCCCTTGGCCTGCCCGCCGCCGGCTCAGCCCGCTGCGGTTTCCGCCGCCGCTTCCAGGTCTTCCAGGGCCTTCAGCCAGTCGTCCTCGGCGGCGGCGAGGCGCTTGCGGTGTTCGCCGAGGTCGAT
>PLTC01000204.1 GCA_003165295.1 Rhodospirillales bacterium
CCGCCGCCTGGGCGGTGGTCAGCGCCGCCAGATCCGCCGTTCCCAGCGCCGCAAGCTGGGTCGCGGTCAGCGCCGCAACATTGGTGACGCTCAGCGCCGCCACCTGACTGGTGGAGAGCGCCGCCAACTGGGTGGTGCTCAGGGCCGCAATCTGGGTCGACGTCAAGGCTGCGGCGTCGGCCGAACCCAACGCCACCAGTTCGCTGGTGGTCAGGGCGGCAAGCTGCCGGGTGGTCAGCGCCCCGACCTGGGTTCCGGTCAACGCCCCAAGCTGGGTGGTCGCCAACGCCCCGAACTGGGTGGTGGTCAGGGTCGCGACATCGGCGGTACTCAGCGCCGCCACCTCCACGGTCCCGAGCGCGGCAAGCTGGCTGGTGGTCAGCGCCGCAAGCTGGCTGGTGGTCAGCGCCGCCGCCTCGGTGGTGGTCAGCGCCGCCACGTCGGCGGTTCCCAGCGTCCCAAGCTGGCTGGTGGTCAACACCGAAACATTGGGGCCCCCCAGCGCCGCCACCTGACCGGAGGAAAGCGCCGCAAGCTGGGTGGTGGACAGCGCCGCGATCTCGGTGGTGGTCAAAGCTCCCAGATCCAAGGTGGACAGCGCCGCCACCTGAGAGGTGGCCAGCCCGACGATCTGGGTGGTGGTCAGCGCCGCCGCCTCGGTGGCGGTCAGCGCGGCAAACTGGGTGGTGGACAGCGCCGCAAGCTGACTGGTGGCGAGCGCCGCAAGATTGGTCGCGCCCAGCGCCGCCACCTCCGCCGCGCCCAGCACCTTGAGCCCGGTGGTGGACAGCGCCGTAACCTGGGTGGTGGAGAACGCCGCCGCCTCCGCGGTGGTCAGCGCCGCCAGTTGGGTGGTGGTCAGGGCGGCAATTTCCGTCGTCCTCAGCGCCGCGGCTTCGGTGGTGGTCAGCGCCGCGATCTGGCCGGTGGTCAGCGCCGCGATCTGGCTGGTGGCCAGCGCCGCGATCTGGTCGGCCGAGAACGCCGCAACATCCGCCGCAGCCAGCGCCGCCACCGCGCTGGTGGCCAGCGCCGCAAGCTCGGTGGTGGTCAGGCCCGCCGCTTCGGTGACGGTCAGCGCCGCGATCTGGCCGGTGGTCAGCGCCGCCACCTGGCCGGTGGACAACGTGGCCGCCTGGGTGGTGGTCAACGCCGCCACGGCCTTGCTGGTCAGGGCGGCAATCTGGGTGGGGGTGAGGGCCGGAAGCTGGCTGGTGCTCAGCGCCCCGACCTGGGTCCCGGTCAGCGCCGCCACCTCACCGGTGGTCAACGCGCCGATCTGGGTCCCGGTCAGCGCCGCAATCTGGGTCCCGGTCAGCGCCGCCAGATCGGCGGTGGTCAGCGCCCCAATCTGGGTGGTGGAGAGCGCGTCAAGCTGGGTGGTGGAAAGCGCCGCCGCCCCGGTGGTGGTCAGGGCGGCAATGTCGGCGGTCTTCAGCGCCGCGATCTGGGTGGTGGCGAAGGCGCCGAGCTGGGTCACGGCCAGCGCCGCCACCTGACCGGTGGTCAGCGCCGCCACCTGGGAGGTGGCCAGCGCCACGATATCGGCGGTCCCCAACGCCGCCACCTGGGAGGTGGCGAGCGCGGCAAGCTGGGAGGTGGCCAGCGCCGCAACCTGGCTGGTGGTGAACGCCCCCAGCGCCGCCGGGGCCAGCGCCACCACCTGGGAGGTGGCCAGCGCCGCAAGCTGGGTGGTGGTCAGCGCCGCCGCCCCGGTGGCGGTGAGCGCGCCGAGTTGGGTTCCGGCGAACGCCCCGAGTTGGGTGGTGGACAGCGCGGCAATCCCGGCGGTGGTCAGCGCCGCCACCTCGGCAGTGCCGAGCGCCCGCAGTTGGGAGGTGGCCAGCGCCACCGCTTCGGTGGTGGTCAAGGCCGCCGCCTCGGCGGTGGTCAGCGCCGCAATCTGGCTGGTGGCCAGCGCCGCAAGCTGGCTGGTGGCCAGCGCCACGACATCGGCGGTCGCCAGCGCCGCCACCTGGGACGTGGTCAGCGCCGCCACCTGAGAGGTGGCGAGTGCGGCGATCTGGCCGGTGGTCAGCGCCGCCACATCGGCAGTCGCCAGCGCCGCAATCTGGCTGGTGGCCAGCGCCGCGACCTGGGAGGTGGCGAGCGCCGCCGCCTGACCGGTGGTCAGCGCGGCAAGCTGAGAGGTGGCCAACGCCGCAATCTGGCTGGTGGCCAGCGCCGCCACCTCGGCGGTCCCCAGCGCCGCCACCTCGGCGGTACCGAGCGCCCGAAGCTGGGAGGTGGCCAGCGCCGCGATCTGGCTGGTGGCCAGCGCCGCCGCCCCGGTCGGGGTCAGCGCCGCCACCTGGCTGGTGGCCAGCGCCGCAAGCTGGGTGGTGGCAAGCGCCGCGACGTTGGCGGTGCTCAGCGCCGCCACCTGACCGGTGGTCAGCGCCGCCACCTGGGAGGTGGCGAGTGCGGCAATCTGGCTGGTGGCCAGCGCCGCCACATCCGCAGCGGTCAGCGCCGCAATCTGGGAGGTGGCGAGTGCGGCGATCTGGCTGGTGGCCAGCGCCGCCGCCTCGGTGGTGGTCAAGGCCGCCAGTTGGGAGGTGGCCAGCGCCGCCACCTGACTGGTGGCGAGTGCCGCCAGATTGGCCGCCCCCAGCGCCGCGATACCGGTGGTGCTCAGCGCCATAACCTGGGAGGTGGCGAGCGCCGCCACCTGACTGGTGGTCAGCGCCGCCGTTTCGGCGCCGGTGAGCGCCGCCACCTGGCTGGTGGCGAGCGCCGCCACCTGGCTGGTGGTCAGCGCCGCGACATTGACCGCGCCAAGCGCCGCCACCTGACTGGTCCCAAGCGCCGCAAGCTGGGTCGTGGCCAGTGCGGTGACGCCGGTGGTGGTCAGCGCCGCCAGCGCCGCCGTCCCCAGCGCCGCAACCTGGTTGGTGGTCAGGGCGGCAAGCTGCGTTCCGGCCAGCGCCGCCGCCTCGGTGGTGGTCAGCGCCGCAAGCTGGGTCGTCGCCAGCGCGGCAATCTGGGTTGTGGCCAGTGCCGCGAGGTTGGCCGCCCCCAGCGCCGCCACGTCCGCGGTGGTCAGCGCCGCCACCTGGGTCGTGGCGAGCGCCGCGGCCAGGGTGGTGGTCAGCGCCGCCGCCCCGGTGGTGGTCAGCGCCGAAATCCGGTTGCTCGCCAGCGCCGCCAACTGGCTGGTGGACAAGGCCGCGATGGCGGCGGCACCCAGCGCCGGAACCTGACCGGTGGTGAGCGCCGCGATCTGGCTGGTGGCCAGCGCCGCAACCTCGGTGGTGGTGAGTGCCGCCACGTCGGTCGAGGTCAGCGCCGCAACCTGGGTGGTGGTGAAACCGGCAAGCTGGGTCCCGGTCAGCGCCGCGGCTTCGGCGGTGGACAGGGCCGCGATCTGATTGGTGGCGAGCACCGCAACCTGGGTGGTGGCCAGCGCCGCGACATTGGTCGCGCCCAAGGCCGCGATATCCCGGGTCGACAGCGCCGCCACCTGGCTGGTGGCCAGCGCCGCCAGTTGGCTGGTGGTCAGCGCCGCCGCCTCGGTGGTGGTCAGCGCCGCAATCTGGCTGGTGGTCAGCGCCGCAAACTGGGTGGTGGTCAGCGCCGCGGCATTGGCCGCGCCCAGCCCCGCCACCTGGCTGGTACTGAGCACCGCGAGTTGGGTCGTACCCAGCGCCGCCAGTCCGGTGGTGGTCAGCGCCCCCAGATCGGCGGAATTCAACGCCGCCACCTGGGTGGTGGTCAACGCCGCGACCTGGGTTCCGGTCAGCGCCCCGGCCTCGGTGGTGGTCAGCGCCGCAATCTGGCTGGTGGCCAGGGCCGCAATCTGGCTGGTGGTCAGCGCCGCAGCATCGGCCGCGCCGAGCGCGGCAATCTCCCGGGTGGCCAGCGCCGCAACCTGGGTTCCGGCCAGCGCCGCCGCCTCGGTGGTGGTCAGCGCCGCGGCTTCAGCGGTGGTCAGCGCCGCGATCTGGCTGGTGCCGAGTGCCGCCAGTTGGGTCCCGGCCAGCGCCGCCACGTCGGCGGTGGACAGGGCCGCCACCTGAGCGGTGGTGAGCGCCGCGGTTTCGCCGGTGGTCAGCGCCGCAATCTGGCTGGTGGCCAGCGCCGCCATTTGGGTCCCGGTCAGCGCCGCGGTCTGAGTGGTGGTCAGCGCCGCCACCTGAGACGTGGTAAGCGCCCCCAGTCCGGTGGTGGTGAGGGCGGCCAGCGCGGTGGTGGTGAGGGCGTCAAGCCGGGTGGTGGTCAGCGCCGCAATCTGAGCGGTGGTCAGCGCCGCCGCCTCGGCGGCGGTCAGTGCCGCGACCTGGCTGGTGGTCAGCGCCGCCATCTGGGTCCCGGTCAACGCCGCCAGATTGGTCGCGCCCAGCGCCGCAACCTGGCCGGTGGTCAGCGCCGCGATCTGGCTGGTGGCCAGCGCCGCCGCCTGGGTCGTACTCAAGGCGCCCAGATCGGCCGAAGCCAACGCCGCGACCTGGGTGGTCGCCAGCGCCGCCAGTTGGGTCCCGGTCAACGCCGCCGCCTCGGTGGCGGTCAGCGCCCCGACCTGGGTGGCGGCCAGGGCGCCAATCTGGGTCCCGGTCAGCGCCGCCACCTGGGTCGCGGCCAGCGACTGGAGGTCGGTGCCGGTCATGGCGGCGATCTGGGTGGTGGTCAGACCCGCAATCTGCGTCGTGGTCAGACTGGAAAAAATCGTCGCCATGAGCGTTCCCCTTCACCCCGAGGCCGGACGGTTCTCCGTCGGCCCAACCTGACAGATACCCGATGACCCGATGGACCCAATGACCCGATGGACCCAATGACCCGATGTGGGCTGACCCGGTGTCGGATGCTCACAGCGTTCAGAAACCGGCAGCGTTTTATCTGTTTTTTTGCCAAACCCCGCGACACCCGGCAAATAATTCCCGTCTCTGCGACACCCGGCAAATAATGCCCAGGCGAACAACCTGATCACGAAATCCCACGTGATTGGATAACGATCTGACACAACGGCCGAAAAAAGTCAAGTTTTCGTGGGTGCTGTCGGGTCGGGAGGCCACCGGTTCGAAATCAAGATGTGGACCGGTTCTGCTCTTGGGCCGGCGGTGTCGTGGTGAACCGGCCGGCAGGCCATCACGCCCTTGATGGCGGTCACCGGACGGCGTAGGGTCCGAGAGTTCTGTCGGCCCTGTTGCAACCGGGATGGGATCGTCCCATCGGAAGGCCTTTGACTCTCGCGCACTTCAAATCGGGGAAGACCGTTCTCCACGTCGGCAGTGAGGCACCCGGATCGGGCGCCCTGCCCCCGCCGTTTGATGACCCGGACTGGCAGGAAGTGCGACTCGACAGCGGCCCGCCTGATGGCGACCGGATTGCTGCCGGGCTGTCGACGATGGCCCCCGGCAGCATCCAGGGCCTGTGGCTGGCCGGCGGTCTCGATCGCCTCGAAACCGGCACGGTGCCGCTGATTCTGGCCGGGTTCCGGCGGGTGCTGGATGCCGATGGGGTGGCGCTGGTCACGGTGCCCGACTTGCAGGCGGTGGCGGCGCTGGTGGCGGCTGACCGGATGGACGAGGCCGCGGTGGCCTCTCCGGCCGGACCGCTGACGCCGCTGGAGTTCCTGTACGGCGGCCGGCCCGCCCGCCGCACCGGCTTTACCGCCGGCAGCCTGGCCCGGGCGTTGGAGCGGGCCGGTTTCGCCCGAACGCTGGTGGTGCCGGTGCCCGGGGACTTTACCCTGCTGGCGCTGGCCTTTGCCACCGAACCGAGCCCGGCGGTGCTGGCGGCGTGGCGGAACCGCGCCTTGGCCCAGGCGGTACCGTCATCGCCCGGACCCCTGGACGCCGCCGCCGGTTCCGCCGCCGCCGGTTCCGCCGCCGCCGGTTCCGCCGCCGACGTGATCGCAAAGGTGTTTTCCCTGGCCGGTCAGGGCCGGTTGAACGTTCCCGACCTGTTGTCGGTGACCGATCGCCTGACCGCGGCCGGCAACCATCCGCTGGTGGCCAGCCTGTACCGGGTCTGGCTTGGCAACAGTGGATCGCCGCTGGCTCATCTGGTCTGGTACAATCTGGGCGCGACTCTGGGCACGCTGAACGCCCATCCGGAGGCCGAACGGGCGTTCCGGCAGGCGCTGGACCTCAATCCGCGTTTCGGTCACGCCCGCTTTGCCCTCGGGACCGAATTGGAACGGCAGGATCGCGGCGCCGAAGCGGTGGCGGAATGGCGGCGCCTCCTGGACTCCGAGCCGGGTGTGGAAGCTGCCGGGACGCCCGAGGGCGAACGCCTGGTCCTGCTGGCGCTGAACAATCTGGGACGTCTGCTGGAAAACCAGAAACGGTATGCCGAAGCCGAAGAGATGCTGGTGCGCAGCCTGACCCTGGACCCGTCCCAGTCCGATGTGGTCTGGCATTGGATTCACCTGCGCCAGAAGCAATGCGCCTGGCCGGTCTATCAGGGACTGAGGGGGGTCAAGCGCGGTTTCCTCGAGCGTTTCACCTCGCCGCTGGCGCTGCTCAGCGCCTTCGACGATCCCGCCCGGCAACTGGACGCGGCCCGGCGCTTCGTCGAAACCCGGGTGCCGCCGGTCACGGCGCTGGAGCGAGCACCCGATTACCGGCACCGGCGGCTGCGGATCGCCTATCTGTCCTCGGATTTCTGCCTGCATCCGGTGGCCATGCTGGTGGTCGAGTTGTTGGAACTGCACGACCGCGACCGGTTCGAGGTTTATGGCTTCTGTTGGAGCCGGGAGGATGGTTCGGCGGTGCGCCAGCGCATTCTCCGGGCCATGGACCATCACATTCCCATCAACGCCATGGATGACGAGGCGGCGGCCCGCTGCCTGCGCGACCACGAAATCGACATCGCGATTGACCTTCAGGGACTGACCTCGGGCTGCCGGGCGGGAATCCTGGCCCGGCGGCCGGCGCCGCTCCAGGTCACCTATCTGGGGTTTCCCGGCGTGACCGGCCTTCCCGGCATCGACCATGTCATCGCCGACCGCTACGTCCTGCCCGAAGCCTCCCGGCGCTTCTTTGTCGAGACTCCGCTCTACCTGCCCACGGTGTTCCAGGTCAGCGACCGGCGGCGCCCGGTCGGGCCACGGCCGACCCGGGCCGGGTGCGGCCTGCCCGAGGATGCGGTGGTGCTGTGCTGCTTCAACAACAGCTACAAGTTCACCGCCGAGCTGTTCGCGGTCTGGATGAACATCCTGCGCCGCACTCCCGGCGCCGTGCTGTGGCTGCTGGCCGACAACGAATGGCAGCAGCAGAACCTGCTCCGTGCCGCCGCCGCCCGGGGCATCGCCCCCGCCCGCCTGGTGTTCGCGCAAAGAACCTCGCCCCAGGACTATCTGGCCCGCTATCTGCTGGCCGATCTGTTTCTCGACACCTTTCCCTTCAACGCCGGGACCACCGCCAACGACGCCCTGTGGATGGGCCTGCCAATCGTCACCTGCTCCGGCCGCACCTTCGCCTCACGGATGGCCGGCAGCCTGCTGCGGGCAGTGGGCCTGCCCGAACTGATCGCCACCAGCTTCGGCGCCTACGAGGACAAGGTGGTGGCGCTGGCCGCCGAGCCCGGCCTGCTGACGGCGATGCGCCGGCGGTTGGAACAGACCCGGGCAACCTGCCCGCTGTTCGACGTGCCCCGGCTGGTTTGCGACCTGGAACAGGCGCTGGTCGAGCGGTTGTGATCAGGAAGTTCCGGGATTCCATATCCTGGCCTTTCACGGCCACTGTTCGGAGAATTGGCATGGCCCCTGATCGGTTCAGCCGCATTGAGCGACTGGTTCGGCACGACATTAGACCCGTAGCATATTGACTGGCTCAATTCGCGTTAGTTGGGCATACCGCCTTAAGGAGAGAATGATACCTCCGGTAATGAAGCGGAAAAAAATTAACCACAAAAACACGAATAGATCAAAACGGTCGCAAAGAGAATATTTTTTGTAACTGCTTCGTGCCCTTTGCGGCCTTTGCGGCCTTATGGCGAACTGCTTTTTTATTGATGGCCTCAATATTATCCCATTATGTTGACGCATGGAGCGTAATTACCTGCATAACCATGGCACACCTCCCTGACGCGAACCGAGCTATCAACAACATACCACTGTAACATTACAGCTTCTCCCGCGCAAGGTTATACCAAGGCCGGTTCTTTTCTTTGTAAAGGGTGCTGCTCTGCTCGAAATAGCGCATGATCTGCATGAACTGGAGCCGGGCGGCATCCTCCCGGCCTCGGGACTGGAGCAGCAGGCCGTAGCGGTAGGCGGCTTCGGCGCCGGTATGATAGCCGACAAGAACCGCATACTCACGTTCGGCGTCCCCGGGCCGTCCCAGGCCCTCCAGCGACCGGGCATAAAGCAGGTGGCCGTCCGCCGAGTGAAAGTCGGGATTGGCCGCGCGCAGGGCGTCGAGGGTGGCGAGACAGGCGGCAAGGTCGCCGGCCCGGAACTCGGCAGTGGCCAATCCCAGCATCAGGTCCGGTTCGGTCTTGTGGATGCCTTGAAGCAGGTCCCGATATAGGGGGACCGCCTCTGCCGCGCGCCCCCGCGCGAGATATTCGTCGGCAAGCGCCCGCTTGTTTTCCACGGTGTTGGCGATCTCCGACTGCTTCAAGAGTTCGCGCAGACGGGCATCGGGGTCGGCCACGGACGAAACGGTAACAAGGGCGCGGCGGATGCGGCGGGTGCCGACAAACTCGGGAACCAGTTCAACCAGCATGTAAGCCAGGGCGCCAGCAACCGGCAGGAGAATCAAGACATAAACCCAGACGCGATCCCGCCCGGTCCGAACCGCGTGAGCGACCAACAAGACCTGAAGCAAGATACCCGCAACCACGATCGGCATCGGCCACTCCTCAAGACATGACAGCCTCGGACGAAAACTAACCATTTTGCCCGGGCGCCGTCAATGGGTGGTCACTGTCGGGTGGTCACTGTCGTTCCGCGATCGCCCGGCCATCACCACCACCGGGGTAACGACCCCGATCACCACCACCGGGGTAACAACCCCGGAGCGCCGCCGGCACAGTGGCAAGGTCACGAAACCGCCCGACCGGCGCCTGCCTTGCCGGTCCGTCCGCATCGGTTCGGGTGGTTCGATACCGGCGGCTCCGGCCGGAAGGCATACGACCTTGACGCATCGGTCAATACCCTGGCGAAAGAAGCAACTGAACATTTTCCCGCCACCAACCCGGCACCACCTCGCCACCGCCGGCGAATGGTTGTCGTGGGCGACCCACATGCCCGGGTGGTGGCGACCGGGCGCCGACGACGGGACGGTACGAAGTCGGGCGGAAAGGTACCAGGCGGTACAAAGGCATGACGCCGTAAAAGACGCAGGCTCTTCCCATGTTCCGAGGTGGTGAGATTTCGACGAAAAATAACGGTTTGGTCATCGAGTCCGGTGTTATCGGGAACACCGCAGTCCTCACGAAGACACGACCCGACTTGGCGCGCTCCTTGCTAGGGCTTCGGGGCTAAGGCTCCGGGGCTAGGGCTTCGGGGCTAGGGCTTCGGAGCAAAAAAAAACAGGAGAGGATTGACGGAGCGTGGGCGGGTTCCAGGACGCGCGGGCCAGAGCCGTGCCCCAGACCGTCGGGTCGATCTGTCGGCGGCATGCCGGGCAGACCGATTGGGGCTGCTCCCGCGCCGGAGGACCAGGAGGGGCCTCGCCCTGAAGCCACCGAGGATGGACCCGTTGGAGCCCATAACATGAGTGGGGGTTCCGGGCGGCCCCGGTCCTGGTTGAGGTAAAGGGGGCGATGCCCCCTTTAATAAAGGAGCTTTTGCCGAATGGAGACCATCGGACAAGGGGTATCCGTCCCGATCATTCAAGCACTGGCGTTTCCGGCAGCGGTCTATAGCGCCGACGGTGGGTTGAAAATCGCCAACGTGCAGTTTCAGGACCTGTTGGAACGGCTGATGCCGACCGCCGCCCTCGACGGTATTCTCGACATCGACCATCTGGGCCGGAATCTGGGGCTGTCCTTTCGCGGGCAACGGCCGGACCAGACGGCCGAGTACACCGCGCTGGCCGGCCAGGTCGCCGCGTTCTCGGTAACGCCGCTGCCGGGCGGCGGCTGGGTGCTGTCGGCCCAGGACATCACCGACCAACGGCGGGCCGAACGCTCCCAGAAGGTCGCGATCATTGCGCTGGCCGATCTTGCCGAACACCGGGACACCGATACCGGCGAGCATGTGCTGCGCGTCGCCCGCCTGACCCACGAAATCGCTCGCCGGCTGGCCGCGGCCGGCCATGACCCCGACACCATTACCGACGAGTTCCTGCGCCATGTCGGCCTTGCCAGCATCCTGCACGATGTCGGCAAGGTCAGCGTTCCCGACAGCATCCTGCTCAAGCCCGGCCCGCTCACCGCCGAGGAGCGGAGCGTAATGGAGCGGCACGCTGCCGATGGCGCGGTCATTTTGCGCAAGGCCGAGGCAATGCTGGCGGGCAGCGTCCAGTTCCGCCTGGCCGCCGACATCGCCGCCTGTCACCACGAACGCTGGAACGGGACCGGCTACCCCCATGCCCTGCGCGCCGGGGCGATTCCTCTGGCCGCCCGCATCGTCAGCGTCGCCGATGTGTTCGACGCCCTGATCTCGGTCCGCCCGTACAAGGCGGCATGGAGTCAGGACCGGGCCTTGTTCTACCTTCGGGAACAGGCCGGGGTCAGCTTCGATCCCCGGGTGGTCGAGGCGTTGGCCGGGGTGCTCGAAGCCCGGGCCAGCGCCAGGACCATCGAGTGGAAGGCCAGCATGGAGATCGGCAATTCGCTGATCGACACCGACCACCGAATCCTGTTGGCGCTGGTCAACCAGATTTCCATGCCCGAAACCAAGGTCGATCCGATTGCAGTGGAATTTGTGCTCGACGAACTGCTCGGGTACACCGCCATGCACTTCGCCCGCGAGGAAGGGTTGATGGAAAAGGCGGGCTATCCCGGTCTCGACGATCACCGCGCCATCCACAAGGCCATGATCTTCGAGGTGCGCCAGTTGCAGGGGCGGCTGGTTGCCTTCACCCCGCGATTGGGTGACGATCTCCACCGCTTCCTGGCGAACTGGTTGATGCAGCACATTCTGGTCGAGGATCGCCGGTATATTCCTTACGTCTGCTGAATCTGCACCGGGATAGTGCCGTCATCTTGATTTTGCAGGGCTCTCGCCCTGCACCCGCGAAGGAGGCTCGCCTCCCTTGCCAGCCTCATCGGCGCCTAACTTTCTTCACCCGATTCCCCTGTGGGCAGGTGCTGGCCCCCCGGCCTTGGACGACCTGCCGCCCGATCGTGAATGTGCTCAGACCGTTGAAAAGGAACACGGCCGGATCGAGACCCGCCACATCACCGTCAGCAGCGAAGTCGTGCCGTCTCTGGACGGGCCAGCCGTGGCTCAGGTCTGCCGGATCGCTCGAACCCGAGAGATTAAAGGCAAGATCAGTCACGAAATCGTCTACGCCATCCCCAGCTTGTCACGCACCGATGTCAGTCCCGAAGCCCTGCTCGCGCTCGTCCGCTACCACTGGGGAATTGAGAATCGTCTTCACTGGCGAAGGGACGCCGTCCTCAGGGAAGATGCCAGTCCGATACACTCCGGAGCCGCTCCACAAGACATGGCGGCTCTACGCAACACCTTGGCTTCGATCGTCCGCGGCTTCGCAGGACCTTTGGCAGAAATTCGCGAAATCTTCGCCGAAAACCGCCTGCGCGCCGTCACAGCCGTCATGAACGGCTTTCTTTGAATGGCTCTGAGCACACCCCCGCCATCTCTTGCGCCGTTGCCCCGCCGATGGTACACCCTCTGTGCGGGCAAGGCGCGTTGCTTCCGGTTTCAGAACCACAGGACGCTAGGGCCCCATAGCTCAGCTGGATAGAGCACGCGCCTTCTAAGCGCGGGGTCGCAGGTTCGAGCCCTGCTGGGGTCGCCATATCTTTGATTTTACGGGGTTTTTCGTCGCTGCCCCGGGGCTGGTTGTTAATGGGTCCAAAAATGGGTTGTTAAGCCGCCCGAAATACCATCCTTGCGTCAGATATTGTGATTGTGGCCCCTCGCTGCGACTCGTGGGTTAGAACTCGCGTTGAAGCAGGTATTCTGCTGTGATGCTGGGCGTCAGCCCGCCCTTCAGTTATCCCTTGGTGAGACCGGAGAGATCATCCCTCGGCGCCGACCTGCCCCTGGGCAGGCCATCGGGCGGAGGGGGCGGTCAAGCATGGCCGCAGGCCACCGGCACGGAGCCACGCGCAGCCACCCGGAGCGCAGCGAAGGGAGGATGGCGAGCATGGCGAGTACCGGCGCGAAGCGTGCTTGACGGCTCCGAGCCCGGTGGCACACTGCCGCGTGTCGGAGATGAGGAGGGCTGGAGATGAAGAATACGGACCTGATGCAGCAGGCGTTGGGCCTGGCGCCGCCGTGGCTGGTGATGTCCAGCACCTTTAGTGTTGAAGAAAAGCGCCTGGATATCCAGATCGATTTTCCCGCTGGCAGCGTGTTCACCTGCTCAGTCTGCGGCGCCTCCGGCTGCAAGGGCTATGACACCGAGAAGGTCAGTTGGCGGCATCTCAACTTTTTCCAGCACGAGGCGTATCTTCACGCGCGCGTTCCCCGCGTCCAGTGCCCAACCTGCGGGGTCAAGCGGGTCAATGTGCCGTGGGCGCGGCCGGGGAGCGGCTTCACGCTGCTGTTCGAGGCGCTGATCATGACGTTGGTCAAGGTCATGCCGGTCCAATCAGCAGCACAGATCGTTGGTGAGCATGATACACGCCCTTGGGGGGTGCTCCATCATTATGTCGATGACGCTCGGGAGCGCGCCGATTACTTGAAAATCGCCAAGCTCTCTCCGGACGAAAAAGCGGCGCGGCGCGGTCATAACTATGTGACGCTCTTTGTTGACCTGTCGATGCGCCGAGTTCTCTTTGCCACGCCGGGCAAGGACGCCGCGACCGTTGAAGCGTTTGCCAAGGATTTGTTGGCTCACGGCGGCAAACCCGAAGCGATCACTGAAGTCCGTCAGGACATGAGCCCGGCGTTCGCCGCCGGTGTCGGCGCTCACCTGCCCAACGCCAGCATTACCTACGACAAGTTCCACGTCATCAAGCTCATCAACGAGGCCGTGGACAAAATCAGGCGGGCGGAGCAAAAGGACCGGCCAGAGATGAAAAAGACCCGATACCTCTGGCTCAAAAATCATGACAATCTCAAAAAAGAGCAGCAAGAGCAGCTGTCCAGTCTATCCGGTCTTAAGCTCAAGACGGCGCGAGCGATGCACATCCGCATGTCGTTTCAGGATTTCTATGATCAGCCGCCCGAAGCCGCAGAGGCTTATCTCAAGAAGTGGTACTTCTGGGCGACCCACAGCCGATTGCAGCCGATCATCGACGTGGCCCGAACCATCAAGCGCCACTGGGACGGCATTCTGCGCTGGTTCCAATCCGGCATCGCCGATGGCCTGATCGAGGGCATCAACAGCTTGGTCCAGGCCGCCAAGGCCAAGGCTCGGGGATACCGCTCCACCCGCAACCTGGCCGCGATAATCTACCTCGTCGCCGGGAAGCTGGAACTTAAGCCACCCACGTGAAACAGCGAAGAGCCTGGAATTTTCCACCTAAGCTCCAGGATGAGACATCCTATACACCTTGTGTTTGGCGGATGGTTGAGCAGGTCCGAGATATCTTCTTGCGCATAGTCCGCGGAGCAATCGCGGTGGGCGATATCATCAAGCCATCGAGCGACTCAGAAGAAACCTTTTTGACCCACCGCGTCGCCGCAAAAAACAGACCCAAGCCATCAGCAAGCGACTATCCTAGCGCATATGGGGCAAAGCCCCCATGGATCATCCTTTCCGCTCGCCGGTATCACAACTCCGAGGCGGCGCCTGCCGTCATCACCCCGCCGCCGGAATCGCTACGGCGCCACCGTCCACTGCTCGACCCACAGGCTGCTCGGGTCCAAATGGCCGGTGGGCACCAAGCCCGACAACCACTTGGGCTTGACCGTGGCATCGGCCCGATAATAAAGCGGTAGTGACGGCAACAGCGTGCCATAAAGGTACTGGAGGCGGCTCCACAGGGCGCGGTTGGCCTTGGGCTCACACACCACCTCCAGGTCGTCGAGCACCCGGTCAAGCTCGGGGTTGCTGAGACCCGGATAGTTTTGCCCGGAAAAGCCATTGGCCGCGCCGGGGATCATCGTCGAGTGCAAGATGCTGCGCGGAATGTTCTCGGGGGCACTGATCCACGCGAACATGGCGAGGCCAGGGAACCGGCGTTCGCGCAGGGTCTGGCCGAACAGCACCCGGGCCGGTTGATTTTCGATCCGCACTTCGACGCCCACCTGCCGCCATTGGGCCTGGAGCACCTGCTCCACCAATTCCCGCGAACGGTTGCCGGCGGTGGTGGCCAGCGACAACGACAGCTTTTCTCCCGCCGGATTGGTGCGGATGCCGCCGCTGCGCCCTGTCCAGCCGGCCTCGTCCAGCAGCCGGTTGGCCGCGGCCGGGTCGAAGCGGGTGCGCGGGCCGTCGGGATCGAACATCCGGTCCAACGGGCTGACCAGACTGTCGGCCACCGGTTGCCGACCGCCGAACAGTTCCCGGCTGAGGGTTTCGCGGTCGAGCGCCGCCAGCAACGCCCGTCGCACCCGCTGATCGGCCAGCGCCGGCTGTTCCAGGTTGACGTCCAGATGTTCAAAGAACAGGCCGGCCTTGTAGAGAATGTCGAAGCGTCCGCCCTGGCGCTTCTCAAGGGCCAGGGCCTGATCCAGCGGCAAGCCGATTTCTCCGGGAATCAGGTCGATGTCGCCGGCCAACAGCGCCGCCTCCAGCGCCGCGCTGTTTTCGATGGCCCGAACCACGATGCGCCCGAAAGCCGGCGGCGTCCCCCACCAATGCGGATTGGGCTCCAGGACCAGATTGCTGCCGGTGTCCACCGAAACGATCCGGTAGGGGCCAGACCACAGTCCGGGATTGCCGGGGTTGGTCTGATACAGGGTGCGGTTCGGATAGGCCGCGGGGTCCGCCTCGAAAATCGGACGTTCCAGATGGGCCGGCAACAGGTCAAAACCTCCGAGGCTCTGGTACTCGCAGGTTCGCCGGGTCAGGTGGACGGTGAAGGTCCGGGCGTCTTTCACCGTGATGCCGGCAATGTCGCGCTGAAACAACTCGTGAGCGGTAAAGCCGCTGCGGGGATCGCGCCCGGCCTGATAAGTGAACACCACGTCGTCGGTGGACACCGGCACCCCGTCGCCCCAGGTGGCGCCGGGGCGAATCGTGTAGGTTACGGCAAGCCCGGTCCCGCCGCCTGGCGCCGGCTCTTCCACCGCCGTGCCCTGGTCGAAGGATGGCAGGGCGGTACACAGCAGGCAGATCAGCGTCCAGTTGGAATCATAGGCGGTGAACGGACGCCGGGCGAGTGCCAGCACGTAATTCTTCGCCACCATCTCGTCGATGGCCGGATGCAGGGTCGACGGATACTGCGAAATCCCGATGGTCAACTGGTCACGTCCGCCGGCCAGGGCGGGGAGCGCGACCAGCGAAATCAACAGCAGCCACCAGCCGGATCGGGAAGACAACGCCAAACGGGGCAGGCGCCATCCGGCGGTTGCGATCATTTCTGACCTCACTCTCTCACGTCTCGATGATATCCAGCAGGTCGCCGTTACGGGACAGGCAACCGCAGACCAGCGGGCCACCGAAGCCGCAGCCGGCATCCAAAGTGGTGGTATATCGCTTGATGGCGACGCCGCCCCGCGCCGGATCGTGGCCGCGCACGACCCGGGCGAAGCCACCATACCGTCGGTCCATGCGCGCAAACGATTCGGCACCCCACCAGAAGGCGTCGCCTTGGGCCTCGAAACTGCGGCCGGGATCGAAGCCGCCGCTGACCAGCAGCACCCCGTCGCCCTCCCCGGCCGGCGACGCCTCGGGAGAGCCGGTATAGGCGGCCCGACGCAGGCCGCTGAACAACGACTCGTGCCCCGGCGCGGCACGCACCGCCGCCTGCAAACCGGCGTTGAAACGGGTAATGGTCCGAACCCCGTCACGCGCCGCGGCGATCGCCCGTTCGCCGCTGGCGCCATAGGCATCAAGCGTCATGCCAACCCCCTGGCTCAACATCCAGGCCATGATCTCGCGCGGATTGGGCGCCAGTTGCAGTTGCAGCAGCTTCTGCCACATCTCCTCCTGACCGCCGCGCAGATAAACGATGTCCGTCGCCAGCACGCCCGGCACAGCCAGCAGGGCACGGCGGAACATCAGGAGTTCCTCGATGGTCGCGGCAACCGCCCGACCGCGTCCGATCAGGTTGCCGAGATAGACCAGCCGGTCCCCGGGCAGGAACCGGCGGCCGAGGTCGTCGTGCAGTGTCCCCAGACGATCGACCTCGGCATGAACCGCCGCCACCGCCCAAATCCGGCGTGGGCGGCACAGGTCCACAAAGCGTTGACTATCCACCATGAGCTATACGGCCAGTCTCTCGACACAAACCCCACCTCGTCGGAGTCTATTCGCCATGGTGCTTTGGTAAAAGCCGAAAATGCCGGGAACGCAAAACCGGACCGCTTAGGCCGCCTTGGTCAGCACCTGTTCGAGTCGTTCCGTCGCCTTCAACTCATCGATTTTTTCGACGGCCGCCAGTTCGCGAGCCAGACGTTCCAGCGCCGCCTGATAAATCTGCCGTTCGCTATAAGACTGGTCGCATTGATCGCCACCCCGATAAAGGTCACGAACCACCTCGGCGATCGATACCGGATCCCCCGAATTGATCTTGGCTTCGTATTCCTGCGCCCGCCGGCTCCACATGGTCCGGCGCACCCGGGAGCGACCCTGAAGCGTTTCCAGCGCAACCTTAATCCGATCCTTGGAACTCAACCGGCGCAGGCCCGAGTTCTTGGCCTTGGCCACCGGCACCTTCAACGTCATGCGTTCCTTTTCAAAGGTGATCGCATAAAGCGTCACCTCCTGCCCGGCGATGTGATGCGTTTCCACACCCTCGACACGACCGACACCGTGGGCCGGATAGACCACGAAATCTCCGGCCAGGAACTCTAGCTTTTGCGACATTCTGGTTGGCTCTCACTGTGTGCGTTGGGCAACGCGGTTCACCACGTCCCCATACCCGGGGATCCGGCCTGTCGGCTGTTCCGGCCGCGGCCGGGCCGCCATCGACGGGCTGCCTTGGGCAGCCACCTCATGCACTCTCCCTACGAACGGCGACCCGGACCATTGGGGCGCCCCTTCACCAGGGCAACCGCTTCCGCCTTCATGTATAGCGGATATGTCGCTAAAGTTACATACTCTTGAGTCTTTGCGGCGCTATGCCGCGGGCAGCGAAAAACAATGGCTGACCTGCATGCATCGCATGACAGATCCCCCCCTCCCCATCGCCCCGACGGCATCGACGGAAGTCACGAACCAGGCTCCGCCGAAAAGAACTTTTTAAACTTTTCCTCAACCCCCTTAAAATTGTCGGCGTCGGCGGGCGGTTCCTTTTTCTTGGTGATGTTGGGCCACTCGCCACCATACCGGCGATTCAATTCGAGCCAGGCATCGGCCGCACCGTCGGTATCGGGCACAATGGCCTCGGCCGGACATTCGGGTTCACAGACGCCACAGTCGATACACTCGTCTGGATTAATGACAAGCATATTCTCGCCTTCATAGAAACAATCTACCGGGCACACCTCAACGCAGTCGGTGTATTTGCATTTGATACAAGCCTCTGTAACGACGTAAGGCATTCCCCATCTCCTATGCTCTGCCTGACAATGCTTTCGCCTGTCGCGATTCGCGCCACGGTGCTCGCAGCCACAACCCAGCCGATGGGTTCTGTCGCGTCACCCGGTTGCCGCGTCCGTCGCTCCGCCCGGCACCACGATCCGATTCGTCGCTGGCGCTTTCCGTAGCACGCCGTCTCGCCGCCGGCAACCCCTCCCCGCCCCCGGTCCTGCGGTCCCCCCGGTCGCGCCCCCCCCCGCCCTGGGCGTCTCCGGGCGCGATACCCGCGGTTTGGGCGCGGTCGGCGCGTCAGAACCCCAGCCCCGCCGGCACCGGCAGGTTGCCGGCCACAATACCGGCCAGGACCAGCCAGCCAAACCAGCGGTTGGACTTGAAGCGCAGCAGGCAGTCGCCGGGATCGTCCGGGTCCCACCTCCGCAGTTGCCACCCAAGTTGGCCCGCCGCTGCCAGGAGTCCGAGCACAAACAGCGGGTTGAGGCCAGCCGTGGCCTGGGCCAGCGCCAGACCGGCCAGTGTCGCCCCATAGAAACCGGCAATCCACCGCCGACTGTTCCGGCCCAAACGCAACGCCGTGGATTTCACGCCGATCCGGGCGTCGTCTTCCTTGTCCTGATGGGCATAAATCGTGTCGTAACCCAGCGTCCAGGCCACACCTGCGACATAGAGCCAGAATGCCGGCACCGCCAAACCGTTGGTGACTGCGGCCCAGCCCAGTAGCGCGCCCCAGTTGAAGGTCAGGCCAAGGAATGCCTGGGGCCACCATGTGATGCGCTTCATCAACGGGTAGGTAAACACCAGCACCAGAGACGCCATACCGAGGCCGATCGCCATCGGCGGCAGTTGCAGCAACACCACCAGCCCCACCAGCAACAGGGCCACGACGAACACCGCAGCCTGCCGTGCGGTCACGGCACCACTGGGGATCGGCCGCATTCGAGTTCTTTCCACCTGGGCATCAAGGTCGCGATCAAGGATGTCGTTGACCGCACAGCCGGCCGCCCGCATCACGGCCGCTCCCACGGCAAACAGCCCGAACAATTCCAGCCAGTGCAGATCCGGCCATCCGGGATGAGCAAGCGCCAGACTCCACCAGCACGGAAACAACAGCAGCCACGTCCCGATCGGTCGGTCGAGACGCGCCAGCCGAAGATAGGGACGGGCCACCGCCGGCGCCCATCGATCGATCCAATTATTAAAACCGATGTCGGTGAAGGCGCCGGGTCTGTCGGATCTGCCCATGGTTCCCATATTCCCATCAAGAGGGTGAACACCGCCCAGAGGCGTCGGAGGTCCGGGATGTCGTTCGAGGGCGATGATTTCAACGGTCAGACCGAGGCATGATAAGCGCCCCCGGACAGCTTGGCAAAAACTACGTCGATTGCGCCCCGCCAGCGGAATTCTGGTCAGGCCCGCCTAAAACGAGTTAGGTTGGGGAAACGGTGGAGCCGATGCAAAATGGGGGCGAATTCGTGACTGGGCCAACGGCGTATTTTCACCGCACTTATGACGAAACAATGGCGCTGCTGATCGAAGCTCGCAACTATGTCACGTATCACGAGATGGTTGATCAACGAACGCTTTCGCCCCACACCCGGCTTCAAGTCAGTTACGAGTCCCTTCGCGTCACCAGCCGCCTGACCCAGGTTATGGCTTGGCTTCTCGCCCAAAAGGCGGTCCACGCCGGAGAGTTGACGCTGGAGCAGGTGGCGGGCGAAGAGTACGCCCTTTCGGGCGGAACGGTCTGTACGGATCCATCGGGTCCGGAAAACGAATCCCTGCCCAACGGATTGCGCAGCCTGCTCGATCGCAGCCACCGCCTTTATGTCCGGGTCTCGCGGCTCGACCAGCAGGTCCGGCGCTACGGCCAGGAGCACGCGGTAATGTGAAAAGGGGCGCCGGCCCACTCCACCCGGGCGACGCGCAAAAGCCGACCGACACCTGAAAGCGGCCGGAAGCCGCTTTCAGGTTGGCGGAGGGAAGCGGCCCGCCGCGACGGGTCTTTCAGGTCCTCGCCGGCTCCGAAGCGGTCGTGGTCTCCGCCTCAAGCCTTTTCAACTCATCGGCTGCAACCGACAGCAGAGCCGTAAACTGTTCGCGATCGGCGGTCGCCTGCATCGCAAATGCCTGGAGTTCCCCAATCGCCGCGGTCAACTCGGCCTGCCGCTTGCGCACCGCACGCAGTTCAAGCAGCTTGGCCTTTTCGCCATCGGCCAGCAGCGGCGGTCGCCCAATCACCCCGAGCGCCACCAGCAGCAACACCAACAGCACAATGCCGTTGAGGCCAACCAGCCCCAGCACCAGCAGGCGGCTCTGGCCGGCACGCCGATCGAGCTTGCCGCTCCGGCTTTCCACCGCATCAACCCGGGTTTGCACGCTGTCGACCTGGGCGCGGAGGGCATTAACCCCGCTGACCACATCGGCCAGGGTCACGGGTGGAGGGCCGGAGTTCACAGCCGGTACGGGAGGCAGCACGGCGACGGGGGCGGCGGTCAGACCGCCGCCCCACAGCGCCGAAACCCCCTGAAGCACACCGTCAAAAAACCCCGCATTTTGCGGTTGCGGCGAAGAACTGGCTGCTTGACCAAAGGTCGGAGCCGACTGGCAACCACAAAATATAAATACGGTCGTCGACGCAACCAACAATAGCCTGGTCATGAACACCTCCCCCCGTCACCGCCATCCCGATGGGTCGTTACCGCTTCAACCCGAAGCTCGCAAAACGCTTGTTGAATTTTGCGATTTGGCCGCCGGTATCCAGCAACTTCTGTACCCCGGTCCAGGCCGGATGAGATTTCGGATCGATGTCCAGCCGCAGGGTATCCCCCGCCTTGCCCAGAGTGCTGCGAGTCTTGAACGCCGTACCATCGGTCATCACGACGTTGATCTCGTGATAATCCGGGTGAATGTTACTCTTCATGTCGATGATCCCTGCAAAACCGTGGCGCCTTATAACCGCAACGGCCCGGTCGCGCAACAGCTTCCGGTCGCCCCGCCACGCGCCGCGCCGGCCGGAAGGGGTCTCCGGGAGCCATCCCTCTCGAGAGAGTCGCTTCCTGGGAGACGCGCCGTCCCCGGGGTCAGCTCACGGAGCGGCGGTTCAAAACCTTCGGTGCCGTCGGCGGCCCCACCGGCTTCGCCACGGTGGGTCTGGCCGCGGCAGCAACCGGCTTGGCCGGCACCGGCTTTTGGTGACTCAAAGTTGACGGCTTGACTGCGGGACTGTGCCCGAACAGCCAACGCCTGACGGCCGCCATCACCCCACCGGCAGGGCTTCCCTTCCCCACCACCGCCACCTGCAACAGGCGTTCGCTCTCGCCCCTGTGGTAGTCGAGCAAACGCTGGCGCTCGGCCGAATGTTGTTCGATCAGCCGCAACACCTCGGCGCGCGCGACTTCCAGCTGGCTTCGCAAGTCGCCGACCCGGTTGCGCAATTCGTCAATGGTGGCATCGGCGGCGGAAAGATTGCCCGACACCTGATCGAACTCCCGGGCCGCCGCCGCCCTTTCCTGCAACCGCTCCCGTTCCAGCCGCAACACCTCCGAGCG
>PLTC01000109.1 GCA_003165295.1 Rhodospirillales bacterium
AGCATTCGATGGCCTCGCTCACCCGTCCATCGTCCATCAGCGCGATGCCCAGATTGGACAGGGCCTCGGGATAGTCCGGCCGCAGCGCCAGCGCCCGGCGCTGGCATGCCGCCGCTTCGTCCCCGCGGCCCAGCTCCCGCAGCGCCGCCCCGAGATTGCAAAGGGTCTCGGGCATGTCCGGCCGCAGGGCCAGCGCCCGCCGGTGGCCGGCCTCCGCCTCCTCGAACCGGCCCTGGCGCTGCCTCAGGATGGCCAGGTTGGTGTGCGCCTCGGGGCTGTCGGGATTCAGCGCCAGCGCCCGCCGGTAACACTCCGCGGCCTCTTCGGTCTGGCCCCGGTCCAGCAGCGCGTTGCCGAGATTGCACAGAACCACGGGGCTGTCGGGGCGGAGCCGCAGCGACTCCCGGTAGCGCAGGATCGCCTGATCAAGCCGGCCCAGCGAACGAAGCGCATTGCCCAGGTTGGACAGCGCCTCGGGAAAGTCCGCCTTCAGCCGCAGCGCCTGCTGGTAGCAGGCCACCGCCTCCCCGATCCGCCCCAGTGCCTGGAGCGCCAGCCCCAGGTCGCCATGAAAGAACGCGACGCCATCCCGGGCGGCAATCGCCCGCCCGATCCATTCCGCCGCCAGCCCCGGCTGGCCCTGGCCCAGGGCCAGCACCCCCAGCAGGTGCAGGCTTTCAGCATGACCGGGCTCCCGTGCCACAACCTCCCGGTAAAGCCGTTCGGCGTCGGCAAGACGCCCGGCGCGATGGTGCTCCAGCGCCCCGGCATAAAGCCCCGCCACCATCTCCGGTCCGGGGCGCCCGGTCGCGCTCCGCTTTGCCGTGGATCGACGTTCCGTCCGGTTCATGAAGACTGATCGCTTTCCGTGTCCGACACCCGGACTGTCGGTCAAGTCCGGTCCCGGATCAAGGGCGGCCGGTGCCGATGCCCGAGCGAGGCGGACGAACAGCAATGACCCCGCGCGAGAGCAATGTCGCGCGAAAGCAACTGACGTGCCGGATGCGAGCCGTTACACTGGGGATGCAGGGGACCGGTAACCCGCTGCTTTTTTTTGAAACATCGATCCGGGTCCGAAGGGAAAGCGTGATGACCGGATACCGTGGCTGGGTCGTTGTCCTGATGTTGACGATCCTGGCCGGGACCGCCGCGGCAGGAACCACGCGAGAGGATTTTCGACGCCCGCCGCCGCCGGCGGTGGATGCCGCGACCGCGGCACGGACAGCCCTGGGACAGGCGTTGTTCTTCGACCGTCGCCTGTCCCGCAACACAAGCGTTGCGTGCGCCTCCTGCCATCTGCCGTCTCTCGGTTGGACCGACCGGACGGCGCGACCCTTCAATGACACCGGTTCGACGATGGCCCGGCGGACACTGCCCACGGTCAATCTTTCCGAATTGCCGCGCCTGCTGTGGGATGGCGGTTTTACTTCTCTCGAAGCGTTGATCCCGGCGGCCATCGCCAACCCGGCGATCATGAACCTGCCCCATGACCAGCTTATCCCGCGCCTGCAGGGAATCCCCGGCTACCGGCCGCTGTTTGAGGCGGCGTTTCCCGGTCAGCCCATCACCATCGAAGCCGTGACCACGGCGCTCGCGGCGTTCCAGCGTTCGTTGATTTCCGCCCGCGCCCCCTTCGACGACTGGGTCGACGGCGCCGACGACGCCATCAGCGCCGAAGCCAGGCAGGGCTTTGCGCTGTTTTCCGGCCGGGCCGGTTGCACCGCCTGCCACACGGGCTGGGCCTTTACCGATGGCAGTTTCCACGACACCGGTCTGCCCGGGACCGGCGATCCCGGGCGGGGCAGGCTGCTCCCCAATTCGGTCAAGATGCAATACGCCTTCAGGACCCCGGGGTTGCGCGACGTGGCGCTGCATCCACCTTATATGCATGACGGCTCGTTGCCGACCCTGAACGCGGTGGTGGATTTCTACGCGACCGGCGGCGAGCCCCGCCCCAGCCGCGCCGACGAGATCAAATCGCTGTCACTGTCGCCGGACGAACGCCAGGCGTTGGTCGCGTTTCTGATCAGCCTCACCGGGCGACAGGATACGCCGTTCACGATTCCCACAGCACCGTGAGGACCCGGATGATATCCATTTCGCAACCGCCGTCCGCCGCCCGCCCGGCCCCGGATAACGCTCTGGCGCCGATCGGTCGCGCCATTATCCTGGCCGCCGCGGTTCTGGTCTCGAGTCTGCCGGCCTTCGGCGCGGCGGCCGAGGAGTTGTTGGTGGTTCAGAAGGATCGTGCCTACCTGCCCGCCACCCTCACCGCCCATGTCGGCGACCGGGTGGTGTTTGCCAACGAGGACGACGTGACCCACAACGTCTATTCCGAATCGCCCGCCGCCAGCTTCGATCTGGGTGCCCAAAAGCCCGGCCAGAAACTCGGGATTCTCCTGGAAAAGCGTGGCACCGTCGAGGTTGAATGCGAGATTCACCCGAAAATGCATATGGTCATTGAGGTGAAGTGAGAGCCGATCGGAGCGGAACAATGCTGGGCAGGGTATCGATCCGCACCAAACTGATCCTCGGTTTTGTTCTGGGTATTACCTTTTCCGCCGTGGTCGGGCTGGTTGCGGTGGACAAGCTGCGTACGGTGGGCCGGCTGGCCACCGACCTTTACGACAAACCCCTGCAATCGGTGGATTTCGGTCGGGTGGCGCAGATCGATTTCCGTGATCTGGCCTCGGCCCGGCGCCTCGCTTCGGTGCCCGACCCGATGCTGGCCGGAGAGGCGCAAACCGAATACCACAGGGCGCGACGGGTGCTGGATGAGGACCTGCGGGTTGCGATGCGTCGGGCCGCCAGCCCGCCGGTCGCGGCGCGGCTGACCCGGGTGCTGGGTCAGTTGGAGCAATGGGACCGGCTGGTGCCGCCCGATCTGATCTCGGCCACCGACGAGGCCGCCATCGAAACGCTGGCGCGGGACATCCAGGCGGAAATCGACCGGGCGGTGGAAGACGCCAAGGCCGATGGCTTTGCCTTCGTCGAAAACGCCCGGCAGGTGGCCGCCGACGCCCGCTCCACCACGCTTATCATGTCTTTGATGCTGATCATGGGTGGTATCGCCATCTCGGTGGTGCTGGCGGCCGACATCATCAGGCCGCTGCGGACCGCGGTGGCGGTTTCGGAGTCCATCGCCGGTGGCGACCTGGACCGGGCGGTGACGGTGTCGCGCACCGACGAAGCCGGAAAGGTTTTGCGCGCCATGGAGTTGATGCGGCAAAAGCTGCGCGGGCGTCTGGAGGCCGACCGCCAACGGGCCGAGGACGAGATCCGGCTGGAGCGCGAACGCACCGGGATCATGGCCGGGCTGGCCCGCACCGCGGCGCTGGCGCAGAAGCGGGCCGAGCAGGCCCTTGAAGACCTGCGAACCACCCAGGCCCAACTGATCGAAGCCGAGAAGATGGCGTCGCTGGGCGGACTGGTGGCCGGCGTCTCCCACGAGATCAATACGCCGCTGGGCAATGCGCTGGGCGCGTCCACGCATCTGGTGCACCGGACCCGCGCCGCCCGATCGCTGATCGAAACCGGAAAGCTCAGGAAAAGCGATGCCGAGGCCTATTTCTCGGTCGCCGACGAGGCCGCCGAAATCGTCAACTCCAATCTTGAACGCGCCAGCGAGTTGATCCACAGTTTCAAGCAGGTGGCGGTGGATCAGGTCAGTGACCTTTGCCGCCGTTTCGACCTGGCGGTTTATATCGACGATGTTCTGACCAGCCTGAAACCCCGGCTGAAGAAGGTCCCGCACCGCGTGACCGTGGCATGCCCGGCCGGGCTGGAACTGGACCAGTTCGCCGGCGGGCTGGCCCAGGTCCTGACCAACCTGATCATCAACGCCCTGGTCCACGCCTTTGACCATGTCGCGGCCGGGACCGTCGCGATCTCGGCCCGGGAGAAGGTTCCCGGGACGGTGGAACTGGTGGTGGCCGACGACGGTTGCGGCATCGCCCCCGAGACTATCGGCCACATCTTCGAGCCCTTTTTCACCACCCGGCGCGGCAGCGGCGGCTCCGGGCTTGGCCTTCACATCGTTTTCAACATCGTGACGCAGCGTTTGGGCGGCACCATCTCCGTCAACAGCACGGTGGGCGCCGGAACCCGGTTCGTCCTGGTTTTCCCACGCATCGCGTCGGCGTCAACGGGAGCAACCGGCAATGGCATGTCAGACCAACGATCAGGATGAGGACGACTGGTTTGCCGCAGAGGAGGAAACTGCCGCGGATTCGCCCGCAACCGCCCGGTCCGCGGGCACGCCATGGCGTATTCTGATCGTCGACGATGACCGGCACGTCCACTCCGTAACCCGAATGGTCCTGGCCGACATGACCTATCAGGGCCGGGCGGTGGAGTTCATCAGCGTTTACAGCGGCGTCGAAGCCCGGACAGCACTGGCCACCCACGGCGATATCGCGGTGGTGTTCCTCGACGTGGTGATGGAAACCGACGATGCCGGCCTTCTGGTTGCCCGCCACATCCGCCAGGATCTGCGCAACCAGGCGATACGAATCATCCTGCGCACCGGTCAGCCCGGACAGGCCCCGGAAAGGGAGGTCATCGACCGGTACGAAATCAACGACTACAAGGCCAAGAGCGAACTCACCGCCGACAAACTGTACACCTCGGCGGCGACCGCCCTGCGCTCCTATCGCTACATCACCGCGTTGGAGGCCAGCCGGCGCGGCCTCGAAAAGATCGTCGACGCCTCCGCCTCCCTGTTCAAGGCGCCGTCCATGGATCGGTTCGTCGAGGGCGTGGTGCTGCAATTACGCTCCCTGATCCCCGGCTCCCTTGGTCTGCTGCTCTGCACCACCACCCGCTTGGCGGCGGCGTCTCCAGAGATTCCCCCCTCGTTCCGCGTGGTTGCCGGGGCCGGCGTCTTCGAAAGCGCCCAGGGGCGCGACATCGATGAAGCCCTGCCCGACGACATCTGCCGGGAGATTCGCGAGGCCTACCGGACCCGGAACAACCTGTTCCTCGAGGACCGGTGCATCATCCTGTTCTGGTCCCGGGAATGTGCCGCCAGCGCCGTTTATCTGGCCGGTCACCCGTCGTTGGAGGCCATCGATCGCCAACTCCTGGAAATTTTTTGCAGCAAGGTCGCTCTCGGCTTCGATAACGTTTACCTGCACGAACAATTGCTGGCGACCCAGCGCGCCACCGTCCATGCGCTGGGCAAACTGGCGGAATACAAGGACGAGGTCACCGGCAACCACGTCCAGCGGGTCGGCCTGATGGCAAGGCGCATCGCCGAGCGTCTACGCCTCGACGGCCACTATCATGAAACCATCACCGACGACTACGTCGAACAGATCGAGTTGGCGGCCATGCTCCACGATGTCGGCAAGGTGGCCATCCCCGATGCCATCCTGCAAAAGCCGGGACCACTGGATACCGATCAGCGCGCGAACATGCAGCGTCACGCCGCGATCGGCGGGACCATCCTGATCGACGCCGCGCGTCTGGTCGACCGCCCGACCTATCTGTCGATGGGCGCCGAAATCGCCCAAGGCCACCACGAGCGTTTCGACGGCAAGGGCTATCCCCTCGGCCTCAGCGGCCAGAACATCCCGCTCTCCGGCCGCATCACCGCGCTGGCCGACATCTATGACGCGCTGATCCACGAACGGCAGTACAAGCCGGCCTGGCCCAAGGAAAAAGCCCTCGGCCTGATTCGGGAGGAAAACGGCCGCCACTTTGACCCGAAGGTGGTCGAGGCGTTCCTGGCCCTGGTTGAAGAACGGTGATTGGCCGTACCGCTCCCCAGGGTTTCGTGGGCTCTGCCCACACCCGCAATGGGCCGGTCGGCCCTTTGAACCCATGAGGTGAATGGGGTCAAGGAGGCGAGCCTCGTTGCGGGTGCAGGGCAAAGCCCTGCAAAAACAACGCAAATGCACTATCCTGGTACCTATGGGGCAACATCCCCGGCCCCCACCGCCCCAAGAAAAGCCTCGACGATCTCGGGAGCAAAATGCCGGCCGCTCTCGGCCCGGATCCAGGCCACCGCCTGCTGATGGGACCATGCCGGCTTGTAATGCCACTCGCGAATCAGGGCATCATAGACGTCGGCGATGGCCACGATCTGCGCCGCAAGCGGAATCTCACCCCCGGCCAGCCCTTGGGGATAGCCGCTCCCGTCAAAACGCTCGTGGTGATGCTGGGCCACCTCGGCGCCCATCGACAGATAGGTCGGCCGATCGACCAAGGCCGCGGCCTCGCGCAACAGCGTGGCGCCGACGATGACGTGGCGTTGCATCCAGGCACTTTCCTCGGCATCCAGCGGCCCGGGCTTTTGCAGAATGCGGTCGGGGATGGCGACCTTGCCGATATCGTGCAACACGCCGGCCAATTCAATTTTTTCGAAAAAGGTGTCGTCGATCAGGTCGCCATGGACTCCGCGATCCTTCATCCATTGAGCGGTCCGCCGTGCCAGGGTGCCGATCCGTAACACCTGTGCGCTACCCCCGCCATCTTTGTACTCGGCAAGTTTGCCCAAAGCGTAAACGGTTGCCCGCTGAGCAGCCAGAACCTGCTCGTTAAGGTAGGCGTTGTCGAAGCCTGTCGCCACCTTGCCGCAAAACAGTTCCAACAAAGAGCGACTGACCGCTTTCGGCTGGGGATACCCGGTGACATAGGCAACCCGGTGGGCGCCGGTTCGCGACGGCAGCAGGATCACGCAATGGTCCCGATCGAACAGGTTGTTTTGCCCGCGCAAAACCCGATGGATGTCCTGACGCCGGGACTCGGTAAGGCACGAGGCCAAGGGTTGGCCCGGTGGCGCCGCGAGGTCGCCCTCTGCGGCGATCACCCGAATGCCATCGGCGCCGTCGGTGCAGAACAGCAACCCGGTCAGGCCCGGGATCAATGACTGGAATTCGGGACTCAGCGCCGCCACGAACTCGGCCAGAGTCCGCTTGTTGTACAGTCTGGTCGAGGTGGCAATGATCCGTTCGAAACCGCGCCGGCGATCGTCGACCTCCTGAATGTCGCGGAAGGAACGCAACGCCGTCGCCGCGGCCGTGTACAGTTTTTCGGCGGTCAGCTCGCTCTTGGCCCGGTAATCGTTGATGTCGTAGTGATCAATGATCGCCCGCTCGGGCGCCTGCCCCGGCTGTCCGGTGCGCAGGATGATCCGAACCCTTTCGTTCCCGAGGTCCTCGCGGATATGGCGGGCCAGCAGCAACCCGGCCTGGTCGCTTTCCATCACCACATCCAGGAAGATCACGGCGATGTCGTCGTGCTGCCCGAGCACCCGCCGGGCCTCCTCGCCGCTGAAGGCGCTGAGGAAGTGCGGACGGCGCTCATCCACCGAGAGATCGGCCAGCACCATGCGGGTAATAAGATGAATCTGATCGTCGTCGTCGACGATCAGGACCTTCCAGGGCTCTTTGGCCGGCGCCGCCGGCAGCGGCGGCGCTTCGTCGGCGAAGCGAATGAAGGACTCCCCTCGCGACTCGTTTGTTGCGGTCATGGCATCCCCTCGCGTCACCCCTCCCTCAACACGTCCCTCGATGCGGCTCCCAACCCCCCCCCCTCATGCCGTGGTAAGTCTATGTCGGACCGGAGCAAAGAACAAGCAGGCACCTTCGGCGCCGACACCGTCACAGCGGTTCCCGCCCCGGCGGCCCGCCGGCCGCGGCAACCCTGGGAAACGTCAGCTCGAAGGTCGTCCCCTGCCCGACTTCGCTGCGGACCGAGATACTCCCTCCGAGGGTGGTTGTGGCCAGATTATAGACGATGTGCAGCCCGAGCCCGGTTCCGCCTTCACTCCTTTTGGTAGTAAAAAACGCATCAAACACCTTATTAAGGTGTTTTTCTGGAATTCCGTTACCGTTATCGGTGCAGACCAGCCGGACAACATCTTCTTCTCCCGAGACCTGAATGGTGATGCAGCCGGATCGCTCGCCATCGAAGCCATGCACGACGGCGTTGATCACCAGATTGGTCAGAATTTGTGCGAGCGCCCCGGGAAAGCTGTCGACCTCCAGGGCCGGCGGGCTGTCGACCTCGACCCTGTGCCCGCCCTTGCGCAGTCGCGGCCCGAGGCTGGTCATCACCTCCCGGATGTAGCCCGGCAGGTCGAACCGGCGCCGGTCCTGGCTGGTCTGGTCCACCGCCACCTGCTTGAAGGATTTCACCAGCTCGGCGGCCCGCTTCATGTTGTATTCGACCAGCCCCAGCGTCTCCGCGGCGGTCAACAGATAGCCCTCAAGATCGCGATAGCGCATGGCCTCGGTTTCGAAGAGGCGCCGCAATTCCCGGGTTTTGCCGCCGAGGAAGGTGGCACCGGTGAGGGCAACACCGACCGGAGTGTTGATCTCGTGGGCCACGCCGGCGACCAGCAGGCTGGTGGCGGCCAGTTTTTCGGCCTGGATCAGGCTTCGCTGGGTCCGCCGCAGTTGTTCGAGAGTCCGTTCGGCGCTGTCCTTGGCCTCCCGCAACGCGCTCTCGCTTTGCCGGCGCCGGGTGATGTCGGTGATCCCGACCAGCAGGGCCGGGCCGTCGGCCAGCTCGATCCGCCGGGTCGAGAACGAACCCCAGCGCGGTGCGCCCGACAGCACCCGGCACGGGGCATCGATCTGGTCGAGGCTGCCTTCGCCCGCCAGCAGACCGGCCAGCCGCCGCCCATCGCCATCGACGATCAGATCGAACAGGCCGGTGCCCTTCAGGGCCTCTTCGGTGGTGCCGAACAGGTCGCAGGCCGCCGAATTGCCGAGCACGATGGCCGGTGGTTCGCCCCGACACAGCAGCAGGCAGGCCGGCGCCGCCGCGACCACCAGCCGAAGCTGGCGGGAGGCGTCGGCCAACGCCTTGGCCTCGGCCTCGGCCCGTTGGCGGGCGACCGAGAGTTCGGCCGCCTCGTTCATGGCCCGCTGGAACACCTCGGCGGCGCGCCCCATCGCGCCGATCTCGTCCAGGCGCGAACGGTGGGGAATGGTCAGCCCGCGATGTCCCTCGGCCAGCCGCATCATGGCCACCGTCATGTCCTCAAGCGGAACCGTAACGGTCCGCCGGGTGCTCCACACCGACGCCAGCGTCACACCCACGGTTGCAAGGCACAGTATCCCCGCGAGGACGATCAGGCGGATACGAAACCGGGCGCTCTCTTGGCGATCGTCGTCAAGCACCGACAGGGTAAAGCCGGCATCGGCGGGAATTGCCGCCTCCAGCGGCACCGGCGCGTGCCGGATCGCCGACGCCGATCCAGGGTCGGCCGGCAGCGAGGTGGCGATTTCATGGCCACGCCAGGTCACGGCGGTATCGACGCCGCTGCGTGCCTTGAGGCCGGCCAGGAACCGGCTGTCGATGGGGAAACCCGCCACCACCAGGGCGGCAAAGGCGCGATTGAGGGTCCTGACCGGAACCGCGGTGACGAAGAACACCTGAGTCCCGATGGGCCACACCGTGCTGGTGAGCATGCCCTGGTCCCGCTGGCTGACGAGCAGGGCCAGCCAGGGCGCCAGTTCGTCGGTGCGACCAAACACCGCGGGCGCGTCGGCCCGGGCCAGCACCACGCCGTCGGGATCATAGATGGTCAGTCGCTCAAGGTTGGTAAACTGGACATAGGGAACCACCGCGTCCACCAGCACCCGCTGATCGTGGGCATCGATGGCGTCGGCCAGGTCCGGCATGCGGGCAACCATGCGGGCAAAGCCCCGCGCCTGAACCGCCTTGTCCATGAAGCCGGCGGCGGCGGCGACACGGTTCGCGACCGCCCGTTCACCGCTCTTGCTCAAAAACTCCAGATAATTGGAAATCAGGACAAAGAATATCAGCCCGATCAACAACATCGCAAACGCTGCAATCGGCGCCAGCAACCTGAATCCGACACTGCGCCAGATCGAAGGCGCAACCATCCGCAACTCCTTACCGGACGTGGCCGTTAATGGATATTCATCTCCACCACGGTACGAACGATGTCGTAAAAACTCTCGGGCCGCTCGACATAACCGGCGGTGGGCAAGCCTTCCAACAAGGCCGGATCGATGGCCAGCAGCGCCTCCTTGATTTTCTGTTGCACCTCAACCGGCAGGTTCGGATGGACCGCAATCCCCAGGTTGGGGATGGCCACCTGACTGACGACCTTGAAAATATCCCCATGTTTGGCGATGGCCTGCTCCATGTTGAAATCCCAGGTCGCCCCGGCATCGACGCTTCCCGCGGCGACCGCGTCAGTGACCCGGGGATGGCTGCCGAGAAAATCGTATTTCAGAAAGAACGTACTGTAATCGATTCCGCTTCGCGCCAGCACCGCCGTCGGAAAGACGAAGCCGCTGCTCGAATCCCGGCTCACGAAGGCCAAGCTCTTGCCCTTGAGGTCCGCCAAGGTATTGATATCGCTCCGTGACTTCAGCGTCACCAGCATTCCCGCATAGCTGTCGCGACGGGCATGATGATCTGCGGACCAGCTCAGCTCCGTCACCAGCATATGCACGCCCGGAGTCTTGGTCTGCGCCTTGATGTAAGGGACCGGCGACATGGTCGCGAAGTCAGCCCGGCCGCTGGCCAGATAGTCGATGGCCTCTTCATAGGTCTTGGCACTGACCAGGACGATCGGAACGCCGATCCGCGCCGACAGATAATCCAGCATCGGCCGATACAGCCGGCGGATATCGTCGATCGCCTGCCCGCGCTGCCACGGCGGCACCATGAAATTGTAGCCGTCCGCAGCCTGCGCGACAGCACCGCCGGTGGCCGCCATCACTGCCAGGGCGAGCGAAAAAAACCACCCCCGGATCATTGGACACCCCTCCGACACCAGCCATCCCGACACCGGATGCCGACGGCAAGAATAGGCGATGTCCGGGCCGACGGCAAGCCACCGCAACCGCCACTGGAATTGCCTCGTCGGGTAAGATCGGTCTCACCGACCGGGCAGGAATTTCTCGCTGAACACCCGCCCGGCGCCGATCCCGTGGCGTTGCGCCAGGGCTTCGGTGGCGGCGATCAGGCCGGGCGGACCACAGACGTAAAGGTCGGGGGCAACAAAGGCCCCGGCTTCCAGGTCCCGCCTCAGTGCCTCCACCGGTGAGCCGGCAAAGCCGGTCCAGTCCGGCCCGGGACGCCAGACGCACAACGCGGTGCCCAACCGCGGCAACTCCCGCGACAGATGCTCCAGTTCCGGTAGCAGGAACAGTTCCGATTCGTGGTTGACGCCGAAATAGAGCCGGGCCTGATGGGGTTCCTGCCATTCGGCCATCCGGCGCAGCATCGCGAGCACGGGCGCAAGACCGGTGCCGCCGCCGACGAACACCCGGGGCCGCGGGCTGCCCTGATCCAACACGAAACTGCCGAACGGCCCGCGTACCGACAGGGTGTCGCCGATCCGGGCGCCGCCGGAAAGCCACGCGGAAAACCGGCCCTCGGGCTGCAAGCGGATCAGGAATTCCAGTTGCCCGTCCCAGTTCGGCGTATTGGCCAGGGAATAGGCACGGGTCACGCCGCTTTCGGGGATTTTCAATTCCATGTACTGGCCGGGCTCGAACGCGGCGCCACCGCCCCGTTGCGGGTCTGGCCCCAGGGTCAGCAGCAGGCGCACGGTGTTCCCGGCAATGACGGCCAGATCGGTGACGACTGCCGGGCGCGGTGCGCTGTCTTCGGTGGCAATGCAGGAGGAGTCATAAGGCAGCGCGAAGGACAGCGGACCACGGGGAAACGTGCGGCACAACAGCACTTCGCGCCGGGTCGCGGCGTCTTCGGAGAGAGCCCCGGGGCTGTGAGCCGCCAGCGCATAATCGCCATCGTCGCAGGTGGCCCGGCAGGTGCCGCAGGCGCCGGCGCGACACTGGACCGGAAGGAAAATGCCGGCGGCGGCGGCCGCGGCGACGATGCTTTCGTTGGCGGTGCAGTCGAACCCGAGGCGCTTGCCGTCCCGGGTGGTCAGACGGATGGCGTGAAAACCGGTCATGCTGGATCATTCACGATGGCGGGAGGAAAAAAGCAGGACGGAGCGCGCCCGTCCCGTCGAGTGACGCAAGAGGGCTTTGCCCCATAGGCGCCAGGATAGGCGGCTGTTGTCTTGTTTTGGCGGGCTCCGCCCTGCACCCGCAAGGAGGCNNTTGCGGGTGTGGGCAGAGCCCACATCGGGCTTTGCCCCCCCTTGACTCCCACCAGAGGCGTGGCGCCCCTGGTGGGTTCAGGGCAAAGCCCTGGTCGGGATCAGGCGGCCCGACGCAAGGCCGCCTCCAGGTCGGCTGTGGCCGTGGTGATCGGCTTCACGCCAAAACGTGCCACCACCTGCTCCAGCAGCGCCGGGGTCAGGAACGCCGGCAGGCTCGGCCCCAGGCGAATGTCACGGATGCCCAGCGCCAGCAAGGTCAGCAACACCGCCACCGCCTTTTGCTCGAACCATGACACCACCAGAGACAACGGCAGATCGTTGACGCCGCAGCCGAAGGCCTCGGCCAGGGCGCCGGCGATCCTGATCGCCGAGTAACTGTCGTTGCACTGCCCGATGTCGAGCAGACGCGGAATGCCGCCGATATCGCCAAGGTCCTGGTGATTGAACCGGTACTTGGCGCAACCGAGGGTCAGCACCACGCCGTCCCGGGGCACCTGCTCGACGAATTCGGTGTAGTAATTCCGGCCGGGCGCCGCCCCGTCGCAGCCGCCGACCAGGAAGAAGTGGCGGATGGCGCCGCTCTTGACCGCATCAATCACCGCACCGGCGACGCCCAGCACCGCGTCCCGGCCAAAGCCGATGGTGATGGTCTTTTCCGGCAGGTCGGCGGTAAAGCCGGGCAAAGCCAGCGCCGCCTGAACCACCGGCAGAAAGTTACCGTCGGCGATGTGGCGAATCCCCGGCCAGCCCACCGGACCCGAGGTGAACAGGCGCTGGCGATAGCCCGGCGCCGGTTCGATCAGACAGTTGGAGGTCACGACGATCGGGCCAGGAAAGCCGGCGAATTCCGCCGCCTGGTTCTGCCACGCGGTGCCGTAGTTGCCGGCCAGATGCGGGTACGCCTTGAGCACGGGATAGGCGTGACCGGGCAGCAATTCGCCGTGGGTGTAAACGTTGACCCCCTTGTCCCGGGTTTGCTCCAGGATCAGCGACAGGTCCTTCAGGTCATGGCCGCTGACCAGGATCGCCTTGCCCCTGATCGACGTGACGCGCACCGCCGTCGGCTGCTGCGCACCGAAACTGCCGGTGTTGGCGGCATCCAACAACTCCATCACCGTCAGGTTAAGACGGCCCACCGCCATCGCCTGATCCAGCAATGCCTCAATATCCGCGGGCTCACCGGCGAGGAAATCGAGCAGGTCCTCCAGACCGGCATGGACCTCATCTTTTTCGTAGCCCAGGACATGGGCGTGATGGGCATAGGCGGCAACGCCCTTGACACCATAGAGGACCATGGCACGAAGGCCGATCACGTCATCGCCAACCTGCTCCCGGCCCGCGGTGATGGCCGCGCCCTTTGCCTGAGCCAGCAGGCCGTCCATGTCCGCCGCCGGTTGCCAGGCCGCCGGACCCGACAGGACCTCGGGCACCAGCCCCCGCGTCCGCGCCGCGGCTTCGTACTGCGCCCGGACCCGATCGCGCACCCGGGCCGCCTCCTGGAGCAGAGTCGTGAACCGGGTCGGGTTGAAATTGACGTTGGTCAGGGTGGTGAACAAGGCATACAGCATAAAGCCGCCGGCCTCGCGATCCGCACTGCCGAGGGCACGCGCCCGCCGGGCGTAGCAGGCGATCCCCTTGACCGCATAAATCAGCAAATCCTGCAAATCGGCGGTAACGGCGTCTTTGCCGCACATTCCCTTGGTGTCGGCACATCCGACCATGGCCGTCGACCGATCCGTCTGTTCACATTGATAGCAAAACATGGGCGACCCTATGTGGTTCGAGGCTGTTCCCGACCACCATCTGGCGCCGCCGCGCCCCCGCCCTCCTTGACGTTGGTCAAGCCGCCGCCGGGGCACCGATGCCCCGGCCCCCCCGGGCAGAAAAAAAGAGACGCCGGACCCTGCCCGGCGCCCCGAGTTTGCGGCGATGACACCTGGTACACCGTACCGGAAACCAAGCTAGCGCACCGGACCGGACCGGCAACCATTCCCCGGAAAAAACCACCCTCCCCGCCGCAAACACCTCACTTAACCGTGTCACGCCGGCCACGACATCGGGTACAACGCGCCCGGGGTGCCCGTCAGCGGCGTTTCGGCCCCGCCGGGAAGCAAGCCCCGACCCCAGAGCCTGCGATGGAGTGAAGGCATGACCGAACGGAAGAAACTCTCCGATGTCATGAATGCCCGGAAGTTCGTCGTCCTGCCCCAAGACGCGACTGCCGCGGCAACAGCCAAAAAGATGCTGGAACGCCAGGTCGGCGCCGTCGTGGTGATGAACGGCAACACCCTGGCCGGCATCGTGACCGAACGTGACTTCAATTTCCGGCTGGTCGCCGCCGGACGGGATCCGACGACCACCACGCTGGCCGAAATCATGACCCCCAACCCCAAGACGCTCAGTCCCGATACGCCGGTGGTGGAAGCCCTGGAAACCATGCAGAAACACGCCTACCGCCATGTGCCGCTCGAACAGAACGGCCAGATCGTCGGCATCGTGTCCTTGCGTGATATTTTCCTGGAGGTCAAACGCGCCCTGGAACGGGACATCGAGGACAGCGACCAGTTCATCCTCGGCCCGACCACCACCCACTGACGCCGAGCCGCCGGCCCGAATCGCCGCGCGAACCAAGCGAAAAAACCCGGGTCGCGCCGGCCGGCGCCACGACCCGGGTTTTTCTGGTCACCATGACCCAACCGCCGCCGACGATTCGGCGCCGTTACTGTGGAAGGGTGGGAACCGTCGGCGACTGAAGCAAAAGTTCCGACATGTTAAGGTTGATCGCAACCAGCCGGCTGATCAACTCCTCATCGGTTTCACGCTGGAGCAGCTGCGCCGCCCGGACCATAAATTCACTGGCCTGGATCAGGAATGCTTTGGTCTCCGGCGCGATCTCCTCTTCAGTGTTCGTCAAGAGATTTTTGAAGTATAACCAAAGGGCAACATTGTCGTCCAGAACCCGCAGCAACAGATCCTTATCATCAAGGTTTTGCTTGGCGGAATCGATGCGAACGGCGGCTTCAAGAAACGGAAACGCCACCTGTTCCTGTGGCGAAAGACTGTCGGACATCTCGTAACCCTCCCATTCTGTTCGGATGATTGAGGCGTGCGCCTGCACCAAAGACAACTTCGTGCCCCGGCGGCGTTTCACGGTGTCGCCGATCCGGCCGCCGCTTCCGCGGTGATCCGCAAGGCCCCGCCCGCCAACAGACGACGCCCACGGTCAAGACGAACCGACCGCCGCGAAGGAGCGACCGTTGCCACCGGCGGCGCCGATCCTAGACCCCATGCCCGGTACAATCAAGCACCCGCCGGCCCCCATGAGTCCGATCGGTCGTTCGGCACACCTTCGGGCACAGCTTCCGGTGATCGCCGCCGCACTGCTGACGGTGAGCCGAAGCGCGCCCGGCGGTCACGTCAGTAAAGACCGGGCAAGGCGCGCCAGAGCCAGGTGACGGGATCCGGCAAGTCCCAGCCGCACCAGAGTTCGATGTTCGCGACCGCAAAATGAGCCAACCCGACATAACCGAGCCCGAGTAGAACCAGAAGTCGGAACACCAGTCGAAGCTCGTCCATAACCTGTTCTCCATCGGCGACCTGCTCGCCATCTGCGCCGCCCGACGTCCCGGCGGACCGTTGGGTCTGAGTTTGCGCCCGAGAACCCTTCCGGGTCAGTGACCGCCGCTACAGGCACCCGGCACGTCGGAGCCGGCAGCACCGGCTGCGGCAAGGCCCCTGCGGTCGGACCCGGCCAGCCCCGGCCCCCCTGATTGGTGCAGCCATTCGGCAACACCGGAAAAAAGTCGGGACCGACGGTTTGCCGAGTCGTTGACGACGAACGATCACCAGCACGATAACACCTGACTATGGCTGCTCTCTAATTCGCGTGTCGGTTGATGCGCTCTCTGACAGATTTTCGTGCCTCAACATCTACTCCAGGAACTCACGGGAAACATTCAAGGCTATAAGGAATGCGCCGTATGAAGAATTGCCGGATGGGGATTATGGGAACCGCACCGCGGATCATCGTCGCCATGCTCCTGACTCTGGCCGGAAGCGGGACGGTCCGGGCCGAAACCACCGCAAAAGATGTTCAGCTCATGCTTGAGGCCGAGAGCTTTCTGACCAGCAAGCCCACCGGCAGCCTGTCAGTCGCGGTATTGTTCAATCCCGCGGTTCCTGAATCGGTTAAGGACGCGGAGGTGATCCGCTCTCTGCTGGCGACCATCAAGGCCGGACCGATTTCACCGGTCGCAAAGCCGATAGAACTCAGCCAACTCGCGACCCTGGACGGACCGGCCGCCATCGTGACCCGCGGCATCTCGGCCGGCGAATTTGATGCGATCTCGGCGGCGGTTAAGGCGCGCAAGGTACTGACCCTCTCGACTGACCCCGCCTGCGCCCGCGCCGGCAAATGTGTCATGTCAATCGTCAGCGATCTCAAGGTAGCGGTGCTTTACAACGTCGCCGCCGGGCAATCTTCCGGTATTGAGATTATTCCGACATTTCGTATGTTGATCACAGAGCTTTAAAGAGGACCGGAAATTTCTTAAATTAAGCCAGAAAGATTTCCAAAATGTTTAAGAATTATCTTTTGGCAACTGCCGGCTTTCTTACCATTGGCACGCTCGCCCTGACCGCCGACGCGCAAAGCGTCGATTACGGGTCGCTGGAACAGATGTTTGGTGAACCGGTCACGACCAGCGCCACGGGCAAGCCGCAGCGTGTTTCGGACGTTCCGATGGCCATGACCATCATCACCGCCGAACAGATCAAACGCACCGCAGCCGTCGATATCCCTGGCATACTTCAGGAATACACCGATCTCGACGTGCTTGATTTCACCCGTGGTGACAGCGACGTCTCGGTGCGCGGCTACGACACGACGATGGAGCCGCGCCTGCTGGTGCTGGTCAATGGCCGGCAGGTTTATGTCGATTACTTCGGCCTCACCAATTGGGATGCCATCCCGGTCGAGCTGGCGGAAATCCGCCAGATCGAAGTGGTCAAGGGTCCCAACACCGCACTGTTCGGCTTCAACGCCGCCGCGGGTGTGGTCAACATCATCACCATGAGCCCGCTTTACGATACGGTCAACGAGGCGTCGGTTCGAATTGGCAGCCAGGGTTACAAAGAGGTCTCTGCGGTCGGCACCGCCCATCTCGGGGACAAGCTGGGCGTCCGGCTTTCCGCGGGCGGCTACAACGCCAACCCGTTCAACGACAATCTGACCAATCTGCTGACCGCACCGCTGACACAGGACCCGTTCCGGCGCGCGGTCAACCTTGACGTGCTGGGTCAGGTGACCGAAGATATTCAGGTCGGCTTTGAGGCCAGCCACAGCCTGGTTGCCCAGAACCAGTGGATGCTGGCCTACTTTGCCCGACCCAACCAGCTCCGCTCCGATTCGCTCAAGGCCAGTTTCAGCGCCGATACCGGACTGGGCATGATCGATGGTCAGGTTTATAAGAACATCGTCACCACCAGCTACGATATGGTCGATGCCGTCCCCGGCGTCGTCTCCGATCTGGCGGTCGGCGACAAGCTCAGCACCCGGGAATCGGTCACCTCGGCCAAGCTTCAGGATCTGTTCAAGATTGGCGCCGACCACACCATCCGCGTCGCCGGCGAATACCGCTACAACACCATGAACTCGGTACCGATCGAGGACGTCCAGGCCGGTTACACCGTGTATTCGGGTTCGGCGATGTGGGATTGGACCGCCACGCCGCAAATAGACCTGAACAATGCGGTCCGCTTCGACCATCTTGAACCTGAGCGGAGCGGGCCAAGCGTCAACGGACCAATTCCCATCACCAACAACATCCCGTTTCCCACCCTCAACGCCCTGACCAATGCCGGGCTCGCCAACGCCCTGCTCACCACCAATCCGGTCACATGGCCCTACACCAACGCCGATTTTAATAACCACGCCATCGACGAGGTCAGCGTCAACTCGGGTCTGGTGTTCAAGGCGACCAACCTCGACACCATCCGCCTGTCCTACGGTCGCGGCATCCAGGTGCCGCCATTGGTGGATTATGCCTGGTATGAGCCGCTGATCCGGCCGGTTCCGCTCGGCGGCGGCGCCACCGCTTCGGTACCGGTCCTGCTCAATGGCAATCCGACGCTCACGCCGACCATCGTTTCCAACTACGAACTGGGCTACACCCGGGATGCCCAGCCGCTTTCGTCCAAGCTCTCGGCATCGGTGTTCTATGACACTTACAAAAGCCTGAGTTCCGCCGACCCGTTCGCCTACCGCGCCGTGACCGGCAACCAGACGCTGCTCGAGGGCCAGAATATCGGTGACTCCAGCTCGGTTGGTTTTGAGCTTGGCGTCGATGGCCACAGCGACAGCTGGCGCTGGGGCGCGAGCTATCGGTTCGAATCAATATATGACAATCTTAATTTCACCCAGTATGACCAGAACGGCAACCTGACCTTTGATATGTTCTATAAGGGTGCGGCGCCGCACAATCTGTTGACCATGCATGGTGGTTACACTTACCGGGACTGGGATTTTGACCTGTTTGGCCGCTATTCTTCGCCGTTCTCTCTCCCTAATCCGAACCCTCAGGCCGAAGGCTACGGGCTGTTCGGGGGTACCTTCAGCAAATATACTGTCCCCGCTTACGTCACGCTGGACGCCCGGATCGCCTACAATGTCACCGACTGGGCCTGGGTCGCGATCAATCTGGTTAATTTTCAGTCAAACTCCACCCAGTTCACCAACGCGCCGCCGGTGGAACGTCAAGGTTACCTGACGGTGGGAGTCAAGTTCTAGACTTCCAACCGCAGGTATCGGCCGCTATTATAACGAGACAATCGCCCGTCTGGTCCCGGACCGGTGTTCCGGGACCAGGCGGATTTGTCGGATCGCTGATACCGACATTGCCGCCACCATCACCTCGGCCATCGACGAACAGCAGACCGCGACCCGGTAAATCGGGCGCAGCGTCGAGCATGCCTCGGTCGGAACCACGGGTGCGGCACGCACCATCGCCGGAGTGACCACGGTTGCAGAAGAAGCAGGACGTTCCCGCGGAGCAGGTGCTGGCCACTGCCGACGCCCTTGCCATCACTTCAGACCACCTGAGCAACGAAGTCACCAAGTTCCCCGGTCGCGTCCGAGCCGACTGACCGCTTCCAACGACCCGCTGACATCAAGGGTTCCAAGGGCCGGCGGCCCCGGTTCCCTTGTGGTTGGGCGTCACGGCCTCGGGTCCGGGGTCAAAAACCCCCTTGTGTCATTCTTTCCGTTCGTTGGTATTACTCGACGGCGCCGCCACGATCGATCACCGCCAACAGGCGCCCGGCCCCGACCACATCCCGGGGATCCAATTCGACGACCTTGGCCACGGCGGCCCGCCCTTCGGCAACCGCGCCCTGCCGCGCCATCACGTAACCGTATGCCTTGAGCGAAAACAGGAAGAACCGGGGCAACGGTGCGACGGCAAATTCAGCCCCCAAACCGGCCGAACCGGGACCGACCCACCGCCAGTCCGCCGGCAATCCGAGCCGGGTTGCCGCCCACTCCACGCACCACAGCGCCAGCGGTGCCGCGTCGGACAGGCGATTCTTGTAAAAATAGAACTTATAGGCGGCCACCCGCGCCGCCAGATGATCCGGCGCCGCCGCCAGTGCCAGTCCGATTTGCGCCTCCGCCACGGTGTCATCGCTCCAGGCTTCGGCCGCGGCAGCCAGGGCCGCCCGCGCCGGTTCCGGCAGTCCGTCATGCCAGGCCAGGAATTCACCCCCCTCACCGTCGTCGCCAAACACCCGCCACGCCCTCCCCGTCCCGGTTGCGCACCCGTCGCGCTTACCGTTCTCCGAAACCTACCCATTTATCCCAAGAGATAAACGGCGTTCGGTTCCTGCTTCTTCGAGGCTGGTTTCACGACCGGCTTTGCGCCGACCGCCAGAGCCTTCCTCTC
>PLTC01000085.1 GCA_003165295.1 Rhodospirillales bacterium
TCACCGAGGCGGCGCACGGCGCCGGCCGCATCGTGCTGTTCCATGTCACCGGCAACGCCGACTGGTCCGACCTGCCGCTGTCCGGCCTGTTCGTGGACATGCTGCGGCGGCTGGTGGCGCTGGGGGCCGGTGTTGGCGACGAAGGGGGGGGCGACGCAGGGCGGGGCGGCGAGGGACGGGAGGGCGGGGTGCTGATGCCGCTGGCCTTGCTCGACGGCCTGGGCCGGCTGGGCGAGCCGCCGGTCACGGCGCTGGCGATTCCGGCCCCGGCCTTTGCCGGGGCGCGGGTCGGTCCGGTGCATCCGCCGGGCTTTTACGGCACCGCCGGAGGCCGCCGTGCGCTGAACCTGACTGCCGGTGTCGACCGGCTCCAGCCGCTGGTGCCGCTGCCCCCGGGCGTGGCCGTCACCGGCTATACCCGGACCGGGGAACAGGACCTGAAGCCGCCGCTGTTGCTGGCGGCGCTGGCGGCGCTGCTGGTCGATATGGCGGTGGCCCTGGTGATGCGCGGCCTGCTGGCGGATCCCCGGTCCTGGCGGTCACGGGCTCCCGGGCCGTTGCTGTTGGCGGCGGCGCTGCTGCTGGCGGCGCCGGCGGCGGCCGGAGACGCGGATTTTGCCGAACGGGCCACCGCCCGGACCTGGCTGGCTTATGTGGTGACGGGCGACCCCGCGGTGGATCAGGTCAGCCGGGCCGGTCTTGAGGGCCTGGCCCAGGTGCTGGTCCGGCGGACCGCCATCGACACCGGCGGGGTGGCGGCGGTGGCGCTTGAGACCGACGAACTGGCGTTCTTTCCACTGCTGTACTGGCCGGTGTCGGCGGCCCAGCCGGCGTTGTCGGAGGCGGCACGCCACCGGGTCAACGACTACCTGCATCACGGCGGCACCATCCTGTTCGACAGCCGGGACGATCGGGCCGGGGCGGCGCCGTTCGCCACCGGGACCGCGGCGCCCTTGCAGGCGCTGACCGCGGGACTGGACATTCCGCCGCTGATGCCGCTGCCGTCGGACCACGTTCTGACCCGATCGTTTTATCTGCTCCAGGATTTTCCCGGGCGGAGCGCCGGGGGCGAGGTCTGGATCGAAGCCCGGGAGGACCGGCGGCTCGACGGCGTGTCGTCGGTGATCGTCGGCGGCAACGATTGGGCCGGCGCCTGGGCCATGGACGCCCAGGGTCAGCCGCTTTATGCTGTGGTTCCCGGCGGCGAGCGTCAGCGCGAACTGGCCTGGCGCTTTGGCGTCAATGTGGTGATGTACGCCCTGACCGGCAATTACAAGGCCGATCAGGTCCATGTTCCGGCGATTCTGCAACGGATCGGGCAATGACGGCGCCATCTTCCTCTGATGCCAAGATCACGGATGCCAAGATCACGGTTGCCAAAGGCCCCCGGCCTTTGGCGGGGTCCGGGGGCAACGCTCCCGGCCAGCAATGACCACGCTCGCTTTGTCCCCGGTCATCCCGTGGCCGGTCCTGGCCCCGGTGCTGGTCCTGGCGGCGGCGTTGGTCCTTTACGCGCTGATCCGCCGTGCCCGCGGGGCGTGGTGGCGACTCCTGGGTTTTACCGCGCTGGCCCTGGCGTTGCTCAATCCATCGGCGGTTTCGGAGCGCCGGGAACCGGTGCGGGACGTGGCGGCGGTGGTGCTGGACCAGTCGCCCAGCCAGTCGCTCGGCGCCCGCACCGCCCGCGCCGGGCGGGCGCTCGATGATCTTCAGGCCCGGCTCGGGGCCCTGCCGGACCTGGAACTGCGGGTGGTGCGGGCCGGGGGCGCCGGCGACGGCCCGGGGACAACCGCCGTCACCGAAACCCGGTTGTTCGACGCCCTGGACCGGGCGATGGCCGACGTGCCGCTACGTCAACGGGCCGGGGCGATCCTGATCACCGACGGTCAGGTCCATGACGTGCCCGCCGACCCCGAAACGGCGAAGGTCTACGGGCCGGTTCACACCCTGCTGACCGGAGAGCACGACGAGGCGGACCGGAGGTTGGAGATCGTCGAGGCGCCGTCGTTCGGTCTCGTGGGCAGGCCGGTGACGGTGAAGTACCGGGTCGACGATCTGCCGACGCCCCAGGCCGCTACGGCGATGGTCACGCTCAGTCAGGATGGCGGTCCGCCCCACCGGCTGGCGGTGCCGGTCGGTCGGGACATGACCCTGGAGCTGACGCTGGCCCATGCCGGCCCCAACGTGGTGGAACTGGCGGTGGAACCGGCGCCGCGGGAACTGTCTCTGGCCAACAATCGGGCCGGCGTGGTGATCAATGCGGTGCGCGACCGGTTGCGGGTGTTGCTGGTCTCGGGGGAGCCCTATGCCGGCGAGCGGACCTGGCGCAACATCCTCAAGGCCGATCCCGCGGTGGATCTGGTCCATTTCACCATCCTGCGCCCGCCCGAGAAGCAGGACGCGACGCCGATCCGCGAGTTATCCCTGATCGCCTTTCCGATCCGGGAGTTGTTCGAGGTCAAGCTTGCCGAATTCGATCTGGTGATTTTCGATCGCTACCGCCAGCGCGGGGTGCTGCCGCCGGCCTATCTCGACAACATCGCCCGTTATGTGGAGCAGGGTGGGGCGCTGCTCGAGGCCGGTGGCGGCGGCCTGGGTGAACCGCTGGGCCTGCGCGGCACCGCGCTCGGCGGCGTGCTGCCCGGCGAGCCCTCGGGGGCGGTGATCGACCGGCCGTTCAAGCCGATGGTGACGGCGCTGGGCCGGCGGCATCCGGTGACGGCCGGACTGCCCGGCGACGACCCGGCCGGCGGGCCGCCGGCCTGGGGCCGGTGGCTGCACCAGAGCGATCTGGCCGCGGCGCGCGGCACGGTGGTGATGACCGGTGCCGACGGGCAGCCGCTGCTGATTCTCGACCGGGTCGGCGACGGCCGGGTGGCGCAACTCGCCAGCGATCAGATCTGGCTGTGGTCGCGCGGCTTCGAAGGCGGCGGTCCCCAGGCCGAGTTGTTGCGCCGGCTGGCCCACTGGTTGATGAAAGAGCCGGAACTGGAGGAGAACGATCTGCGCGCGCTGGTCGAGGGCAACCGGATCGCTATCGAGCGGCGCAGCCTCCAGCCCGACACCCGTTCGGTGCAGATGGTCACGCCCTCGGACGAGGCTCGGACGGTGGCGTTGACCGAGGATGGGGCGGGGCTGGCCCGGGCGGCGGTGGTGGCGACCGAACCCGGCCTTTACCGCATTTCCGACGGCGAGCGTCACACGGTGGCGCTGGTCGGTGCCGTCAACATCCCGGAACTGGCCGACATGCGCACCACCCCCGAGCGGCTGGCCGGGGTGGCCCGGGCCACCGGCGGCGGCATCCTGTGGCTGGCCGATCTGGAACACCGGCCCGGCGGTCTGGTGGTGCGCCGGCCGCGCCCGGACCGGGACCAGTCGGGTCCGGGCTGGATCGGCCTGCGCGCCAACGGCGCCTCTCTGGTCTCGGGGGTGACCGACACGCCGCTGCTGCCGTTGCTGCCGCTGCTGGTGGTGGCGTTGGGCGCCCTGCTGGCGGGATGGCGGCGTGAGGGGACCTGACCCACAGCCGCGGGTTTCCTTCGTGGGCAGAGTCCGGCAAAACCGCCGGCAGGATGCCACGGTTGCACCCGTCACCACGACTCTCTTGCGCACCATCCGATCGTTGCGGCAAGCTCTCCTCAACGGCGGGCGGAGCCGGTCGGCAGCCGCCCCGCAACGGAGGTCGGGTGGATGGCGCAACCCCTCAGCATCTTCATCTCGTCTCCCGGCGACGTAAACGACGAGCGCCGCCGGGCGGCGCTCGTGATCAGCCGGTTGAAGCGGGAGTTCGCGCGGTTTTTTGACCTGACCGCGGTGCTGTGGGAGTACGAGCCGATGCTCGCCTCCGGGCACTTCCAGGACATCCTGGTTCCGCCGTCGCACACCGACATCGTGGTGGTGATCCTGTGGTCGCGGCTTGGCTCGCCGTTGCCCGAAGACCGCTACCGGGGTCTTGATGGCCGGGTCCCGGTGACCGGGACCGAGTGGGAGTTCGAGGACGCGCTGAAGGTTCAGGGCCAGCCCGGGGCGCCCGAGCTGCTGGTCTATCGCAAGACCGCGCCGCCTGAGACCCGTTTCACCGGCCGGGATCAACTGGAGACCGTCGGCCGGCAGTGGGACGCGCTGCAAGCGTTCTGGGGCCGGCATTTCGTATTTCCCGATGGCCGCGCCCGCCGCGCCTTCAAGGACTTCGACGGGCTGGACGAGTTCGAGGCGAAGCTTAAGGAGGACTTGCGGAAGATTCTGCGCCGAAGGGGCGCCGAGGGCGGGCGGGACGGTTCGCCCCGGCTGCCGGACTGGTACCAGGGCTCGCCCTTTCGCGGCCTGGACGTGTTCGAGCCGGAGCATGCCCGGATTTTTTTCGGGCGCGGCCAGGCCGAGCGCGAGGTGACCGAGGCGCTGGCGGCCCGGGCGGGGGCGCGGCGCGGCTGGTGCTGGTGATCGACCCGTTCGAGGACCTGTTTTCCCTGCCCCATGTCACCGCCGACCAGCGTCGGGACTTCGTCGCTTTGCTGGACGGGCTGGCGCGCTCGGGGTCGGTGTGGGTGATCGCCGCCATGCGCAGCGACTTTTACCCGCGCCTCGCCGAACTGCCGGTGTTGCGGGAGCTGGTGGCCGGCGCCGGGCGCTATGACCTGCCGCTGCCGCGCCCGGCCGAGCTGGGTCAGATGATCCGGCTGCCGGCCGAGGCCGCCGGGCTGCGCTTCGAGGCCGGGGCCGGCACCACCCCGGGCCTGGATGCGGTGCTGCTGGAGGCCACCAGCGGCGATCCGGCCGCGCTGCCGCTGCTGGAATTCGCCCTGGACGAACTGTACCGCCACGATGTCGAGGGCGCCGGCGGTTCGATGCTGACCTTCGCCGGCTACCGCGCCCTGGGCGGGCTGGCGGGCGCGATTGCCGGCCGGGCGGAACTGGTGTGCCGGGATTTCGCCGTGACCGCACCCGACGCGCTCGCGGAAACGCTGGCGGCACTGGTGACGGTGGCCGAGGACAGCGACCTTGCCACCGCCCGCACCGTCGCCCGGGCCGAGGTCGCGACCACCCCCGAGCGGGCGCAGTTGCTGGAGGCGCTGATTCGCGGCCGGCTGGTGGTGGCGGGGGGCGACGACGACGGCGCCACGCTCCGGCTGGTCCACGAGGCACTGTTGCACCACTGGCCCCGGCTGAGCACCCTGATCCAACGGGACCGGGAGTTCCTGCGCGTCCGCGGCCGACTGGTGACCGATCGGCTCCGCTGGCAACGGGACGACCGGGCGCCCGACCTGCTGTTGCCGCCGGGCAAGCGACTGGCCGAGGGCGAGGACGCGCTGCGCCGGCGGCGCGGCGATCTGGACCAGGAGACCATCGACTTCGTCGAACGCTCGAGCCGCCGCGAGCAGGAGAACCGGGATCGGCAACTGCTCCAGGCCCGCCGCCGCCTGCGCCAGACCCGCCTGTTCGCCGCGGCCATGGCGGCGCTGGCGCTGGCCGCCGGCGGCGCCGGCTGGATGGCGTGGCAGCAGAAAACGGTAGCCGAGCAGCAGCGGCAGCGCGCGGAACGAACCATCGCGCTCGCCACCGAAACCGCAAACGGTGTGGTGTCCGAGCTGGCGCAAAAGTTTAGACACCGGGAAGGCGTGCGGGTCGACCTTGTCCGGGACATCCTGGCCGAAGCGCGAACGCTCCAGAATGCCCTGGCCCTCGAGCAGGATCTGACCATTCGAAAGCGCCTTGCCGAGGCTGATCCCGGCAACGCCCAGGCGCAGCGGCATCTCGCGGTCAGCCAGGAGCGAATCGGCGACGTATCGATGCTTGAGCGGGACTGGTCGGCGGCGGCGGCGGCGTACCGGACGGAGGTGACGATCGTCGACCGGCTGTTGGCCCGGTCTCCCGGTCAGCCGCCGTTCCCGTATCCGCTCGACTATCCCTTGGGCAAGCTGACGGACTGCGTCGATGCCCTGGCGCAACAGGCGGTTGCGGCCAATGCTGCGGGGCAGCCGGCGGCGGCGGTGGCCGGGGCCGGGCAGGCGGTGGAGATCGGGCGCTTTCTGGCCGGTCGGGACCCGCAGCGGCGCGCCAACCTGGCCGGGCTGCTCGGCAACCTCTCCTGGTACCAGTTGTCCGCCCGCGATTTCCCGGCGGCCAGGGCGGCGGCGGTGGAAGCCTTCGGCCTGGATGACAAGCAGGTGTGGGTGCTGACCAACGCCGCCCATGCCGAGATGTTTCTGGGCCAGACCGAGGCGGCGCTGGCCCGGCATCGCCGGTACCGGGACGCGGTGGTTGACGGGGACCGCACCTGGCGGCAGGTGGTGGTCGAGGACTTCGCCACCTTCCGCAAGGCCGGTCTCGACCCTCCGGCGATGGTCGAGGTCGAGCGGGTGCTGGCGGAAAAGCCCTGATCAGGCCCGGCCGGCCGGGCCGCCGGAGCCCGGTCGGGCACCGCCGCGGCGCTTTTCGGTGTCGCGGGGGCCGACGAAGTGTTGCAACGGCGGGGCGCGACGGTCATAATCCTGCCGTCACGGTAAGGATTCGACGCTGATGCAGGTGGAAAACAAGCTGCTTGATGATCTGGCCCGGGTGGCCGGCGGTGCGCTGGGTGCGCTGTCCGGGCTGCGGGGCGAGGTGGAGGCGCAGTTGCGCCAGCAATTCGAGCGCATTCTCAGCCAGATGGACGTGGTCGGGCGTGAAGACTTCGAGGCGGTGAAGGAAATCGCCACCACCGCCCGGACCGAACAGGAAACCCTGGCCGAGCGGGTGGCGGCGCTGGAGGCACAGGTCGCGGCGCTGACGGCCCGGGGGCCGGTCAAAGGGTCCGAGGGCTGAGGCCGCCGGGCCGGGGTGATGGGCGCGGCGGTCGCGCGAACCGGCGTGGCGGGGCCGTGAGAAGGTTGCGTGACACCCCGTCAAATCCTGTTGCGCCGGCTGGGGCCTTCTGGCACCGTCGGTCAAGGATCAGTCTTGTGGGCAGAAGGCGCAAGACGTCGATTCCAGAATCGATAGTTTCTGCCACAAGAACTTGCCGGATTTACGCCCTCCGGTGCCGGACATGAGGAGGATGCGCATGTCGATAGCGGCTCTTGAAACCGCAAGTGCGACTCACAATCCCCTCGACATTGTCGAGGAGATCGTTACCGCCAACGAGTGGCCGTTTGATCGTGCCAGTGACGATGAAATGGTGGTGGAGATTGGCGGTCGCTGGTGCGATTACCGTTTGTACTTCGTGTGGCAGGCTGATCTCAGCGCCATGCAGTTTTCCTGTCAGTTCGACATGAAAGTCCAGACCCATCGCAAGACTGCGGTTCACGAGTTGCTTTCCGAGGTCAATACCCGGATGTGGCTGGGGCATTTCGATGTGTGCAGTGAAGAGCACACGCCGATGTTCCGGCAGACCACCCTGCTGCGTGGTTCCCACGGCGCCAGCGTCGAGCAACTCGAGGATCTGGTGGAGATCGCCCTTTCCGAGTGTGAGCGGTTCTATCCTGCGTTTCAATTCGTGATCTGGGGCGGCAAGACACCGGCGGAAGCGGTGTCGGCGGCGCTGCTCGATACCGTGGGCGAGGCCTGAGCCCGTGACGCTGACGGTGTTGCTGGCCGGTTGCGGCAAGATGGGTGGCGCCTTGCTCGAGGGCTGGCTCGCCACCAACGTTGCGGCGCGGGTGGTGGTGGTCGAACCGGGTTCGTTGGGTGTCCCAAAGGACAACGAGCGGGTGCTGCATTGTGCCGGTGCCGATGCCCTGCCGTCACGGCTGGTGCCCGACGTGGTGGTGTTCGCGGTCAAGCCCCAGGTGCTGGGCGGGGTGGTTCCCGATTACCGCCGCTTCGTCGGGCCGGAGACGGTGTTCCTGTCCATTGCCGCGGGCAGGCCGGTGGCGTGGTTCGAGGCGCAATTGGCGCCGGCGGCGGCGATGGTGCGGGCCATGCCCAATCTGCCGGCCGCGGTCGGGCGCGGCATCACCGTCGCCTGCGCCAACCAGGCGGTCACCGAGGCGCAGCGCAACCGTTGCGAAATGCTGTTGCGCGGGGTGGGCGATGTCGCCTGGATCGAGGATGAGGCGTTGATCGATCCGGTGACGGCGGTTTCGGGCAGCGGCCCGGCCTATGTTTTTCTGCTGATCGAGGTTCTGGCCCGGGCCGGGGTGGTCGCCGGGCTGCCCCCGGAGCTGGCCATGCGTCTGGCCCGCGCCACGGTGTCGGGGGCGGGCGAGCTGACCTACCGCTCCATCGAGCCGGCGGCGCAACTCCGCCGGAACGTCACCAGCCCGGGTGGCACGACCCAGGCGGCGCTCGAGGTTTTGATGGCCGACGATGGCTTGCAGGGGCTGTTCGATCGCGCGGTGGCGGCGGCGACCGCACGGGCGCGCGAACTGGCCGGCTGATTCTCTCGCTGCAAGTGCCGTCGCTCACGACCGGGTTCCGTTCACGACCGGGTTTAAGGTGGAGACACCGGGTTTAAGGTGGAGATCAGCGCCCTGCTTCCACGTTTTCTCCAACGCCGCCGTCTGGCCCTGAAAGCCCGGCTGGTCTGGCTGGTGGTCGCATGTGTGGTGCCGCTCTGGTGTGCCGCGGGCATGCTGGTCTATGTCTCCTACCAGGACAAGCTGGCGCTGATCGACGGCCGCATGGTGGACACGGCACGGGCGTTGGCTCTCACCGTCGAGCAGCAGCTTGCCAATGTTGAAACCGCGTTGCGGGTTCTCGGCACTTCGCCCAGTCTGGTCTCGGGGGACCTGGCCGCATTTCATGCCCAGGCGCAGGAGGTTCTCGGCGGCTACCCCGGGGCGGACATCATCCTGGCCGGTGCCGACGGCCAGCAACTGATCAACACCTATCAGTCCTTTGGCACGCCGTTGCCCCGCCGCGCCATTCCCGAGGCTGTGACCCAGGTCTTCGCCACCGCTCGGCCGTTCGTCAGCAATGTCTATCGCGGGGCCGTCACCAAACGCCTGCTGGTCAGCCTGGATGTGCCGGTTCTGCGCGGCGGGCGGCCGGTTTATGACCTGTCGATGACCTTTCCCGCTGACCGGCTCGCCGAGGTGTTGCTTCGCCAGCACTTTGCTCCGAGTTGGGTCGCGGCAATCGTCGATCGGACCGGGGTGGTGGCGGCGCGCACCCGCAACCCGGAAAACTTTGCCGGGCAACCGGTCCGGCCGGAGCTGCGGGAACGGCTGGCGGCGGCGGCCGAGGGCTCGCTTGACATGGCCACCCTGGAGGGCATGCCCGCCACCGTGGCCTTCAGCCGGGCCGGCACTTCGGGTTGGGCGGTGGTCATCGCCATGCCGACAATCGAGGTGATAGCCGACCTTCGGCGGTGGCTGTGGTGGACCGTCGGCGGCGCCGCCCTGCTGTCTATGGTCGGGATTCTGCTGGCCCTGGTGCTGGGCCGGCGCATTACCCGTTCAATCCGGGGGCTGGTCGGGCTGGCGCTGGCGCTGGGGCGCGGCGATCCGGTGGCGCTGCCGGTCTTCGATCTGCGCGAGGCCGACGAGGTTGGCCATGCCCTGGTCCGAGCCGGCCAGCTTTTGGAAGAACGTGCCCGGGAACACGAAAAAACCGAGCGTGCCGAGGCCGCCAGTCGCGCTAAAAGTGCCTTTTTGGCCAATATGTCTCACGAAATCCGCACGCCGATGAATGCGATTCTCGGCTTTACCCAGATTCTGCTGAACGAATCGACGCTGACGCTCCGCGACCGGGCGGACCTGGAGATCATCCAGCGTAGCGGCCGCAATTTGCTCGCCTTGATCAATGATGTTCTTGAAATGTCGAAGATCGAGGCCGGGCGGGTCGACTTTGTGCCCAGGACCTTTGATCTCCACGACCTGCTTGCGGACGTCCAGGCGATGCTCAAGGGCTCGGCCGAGGCCAAGGGGTTGCGCTGGGAACTGAGTATCGCGCCGACGGTGCCGCGCTATGTCGTCACCGATGAGGGTAAACTCAGGCAGATTGTGGTCAATCTGGCCGGCAACGCCATCAAGTTCACCGATGCCGGCGGCGTGGTGTTGCGGGTTGGCCTGACCGCCGCGACCGGCGCCCTGCCGCGTCTGGCGATCGAGGTCGAGGACACCGGTCCGGGCATTGCGGCCGACGAGGTCGGGCGGGTGTTCGAGGTGTTCCATCAAAGTACCGCCGGCAAGATCAAGGGCGGCAGCGGATTGGGGCTGGCCATCAGCGGGCGCCACGCTCAGTTGATGGGCGGAGAGATCACCGTGTCCAGCGTGATCGGCCGGGGCAGCCGGTTCCGGGTCGAGATACCGGTCACTCCCGGGTCGCCCGCCGACGTCCCCCGGGCGCCGCTTCGCCGCCGGGTGATCGGTGTCCGGCCAAGCCAGGGCACGGTGAAGGTTCTGATTGTCGACGATAAGGCCGACAACCGGCTGTTCCTGCGCCGTTTGCTGGAGCCCTTGGGGTTTGCCGTGCGCGAGGCCGAGAACGGTCTGGAGGCGATTGCGCTCTGGCAGGACTGGCACCCGGAATTGATTCTGATGGACATCGTGATGCCCGCCATGGACGGCCACGAGGCGACCCGGCGGATCAGGGCGATGCCGGCGGGCGACGCGGTCAAGATCGTGGCGCTGAGCGCCAGCGCCTTCGACGAGGACCGCGACGCGGTGATGGCAACCGGTGCCGACGATTTTGTGCGCAAGCCGGTGACCGCCGACGACCTGTTGACCACCATCGGCAGGCACCTGGAACTGGTCTATGACTATGCCGAGCCGGGGGAGGGGGGCGAGGCGGTGCGATTGGGGCGACCACCGGAGGTCGCCCGGCTGGCGGTGGTTCCGCGCAGGGTGCTGGAGGCTCTGCGTCGGGCGGCGTTGAGAGGGGATGATCAGGAGATTATGGCGTTGATCGAGGGATTGCCGCCCGACCAGGCCGAACTGGCGGCGGTCCTGCGTCCTCTGGTGGCCCGGTACGACTGGGACGCGGTGGAAACGACGCTGGGGACGCTCCGCACCTCCATGATGTGACGCGCGGGACCGTATTGACGGTCATGACGTCACGGGTCCAAAGGGCCGACCGGCCCTTTGCGGGCGTGGGCAGAGCCCACAAAATCGTTTCCTTTCAATGGTCCCCCGGCGTCACCTGGCGCCCCCCCAAGGCGCATCGGGACTTCAGTAACGGCTGTCTTCCTCAACCGCCTTATGCCGGGACAACGGCCGGCCCTGGATGGCGTGCAGCAGGGCGTCGTGTTCGGGGCTGAGACCACTGTCCCAAGGCTGCAAGGTGAACTGCGCCTTGGGCAGCGGCAGCAGCTTGACCTGAAGTTGGCTTACGAAATACGTATCGCTGCTGTTGACGTTCAACAGCGTATAAATAATCATCCGCTGAATTATCGAAATTGGATCTTTGTAGATGCGGGCATGACGCGCGAGTTTTCGTTCCAGCCAGTTGACGTCGCCGTCGGAAAGTTCCCGGACATACCCGAATTTGAAAGAAACGTCGGGCACGACGCCGACATCGGTGGAAATTTCCTTTAATTTGTAACCGGCGTCGCTGACCAGGCGCCAAAGGTTGTTGACGTCCTTGGATTTGACAGCTTTGGCGAAGGATTCCGGGGACGGTGGGGTCAGGTCGCTGGTGATGGTCGTGATAAGAGAGGTAAACCAGTAGCTGATCATATCCAGAAACTGGCCGATCGGTCCCCGGGCCGTGGTTATGGTGGTGCCGGTGTCGATCGGGTCAAGCGCGGCAAAGTCGAGGGTGAGCGTCCGGGGCAGGTCGCCGCCATTCTCTTCGAGGGTTCGCCGGACCGAGACGCCGTCGTCAACGGCCGGGGCGCCGGCCGCCGCCGCCCCTCCGGTAGGGGGCACGACCTCGGTGGCCAGCAGCGGCCGTTGGGCCTGTACGGTGCCGGGTTGGGCGCATGCCGTGGTGACGGGACCGACCGCAAGGGCCAGGACCGCGGCAGCCGTGATCAAGGCCAGTCTCATATGCGGGGCTCCCTTATCCTCTTGGATATTTGCTGGGACATCGTCTGATGCTGCGCGCTTGTGGGGATGACATGATTTCGGGCAACCGGGCGACCACGCCGCCTCCGCCATCAGTGCCGGAACGGTTGCAGGCGCAGGGCGCTCTCGCGGTCGCGCTGGCGCTCTTCGGGATCGTCGATCACCAGACCCAGCGATTCGAGATAGCCCCCGGGACCGATGGCATCTTCACTCATGGTCTCTTCGATGAAGCTGTAGAGGCCGCGGACCACGCCGGTTCCACCCAGGCTTTGCTCCATGTGCGCCCGCTTGACGTAATAGCGAACCGGTGAAACCGCTTCGTAATCGTCGTCGTTGATGGTGCGGGCGGTGGGCAGGACGTTCAGCACCGGCAGCAGGTCGAGCCATGCCGCGTTCTTTCGATAAACCGTATAGGGAATCACCGCAACGGCTCCCGGCGGCGCATGTTCCATCACATCCTTGAAGGTGGTGATGATCGGCGGCTTGACCGGGATAAAGCGTCCATCCTCGCGCAGGGTTGTGCACATGGCGACCCGATCCGGGGCGGAATAGAAGACTTTGAACTGTCGCAGGCCGCGGCAGCCGCCTTCCATGAAAATCTCTTTGAAAAAGGCGCTGATCGACGTTCCGTTCTCCGACCCCACCACGTTGATCTCGAGATTGGGCAGTCTCGGATCGAGATCGCTCCAGCGCGTGAAGGTGTTCGGGACAAAGTTCTCGCCGTCCGGAATCTGAGCGGCGAGGGCGAAATAGAATGCCCGCGGCGTCAGGTTGAACACCAGATCACCCTTGCGCACCGCCAGCACCAGCGCATCGGAACCAACCGGCAGCTCGATGATATCGACGACGCCGTTTTCCACGCAGCTGTCGTATTCATGGCTGCTCAATTGCCGGGGAATCGCGATCACATCGGGAAACCGGGCACCGATGCCGCCGCAGAACGCCTTGATGGCCGGTACCGCCAGCGCCGTGGTGATCGACAGGGGCGGCAGGTCGTACTTTTTGACCAGACGGTCACTCAAGGCCCGGGTAAAGGCGGTTTGCAGCGGCGAGACCATGATCGAGATCGCGTCGCGCGGGGGGCCGCCGGCCGCCGTCCCGGCGGCAACGGGGGCTGTCAGCGACACCAGCAGGATCACAAGACACATCAGCCGGGCTGTCGACACGCACCATCCTCCTCTTCGCCATGCCATCCGGCAGCGTTACCCTTTGTCCCGAGCGATTATAGGGCGCAGCCCGGGAAACTACAAGCCATGCTCGCAATACGATAGTTCCCGGCCATGGGTGCGGCGCCAGCGGACAGGCCGGGGACTGCTGCACCGGATGGTTCTAGTGATTGAAAGTCAGAACAAGGCGTTGGCCGGTTCCCTCGGTCTTCACCGCAATCCGGTCGGCGGCGCGTGCGATCAGGATGCTGGAGAGGCGAAACATGGCGCTGTCGTCTTCCAGCAATTCGTCTTCGGAAGGCAAAACCCGCGCGACCTCGAAGGGTTGACCGGTCCAGGAAATCTCAATGGTCAGCAGATATTCGTCGAAAGAGGCCGTTACCGCGACGCGCCGGTCCGCCGCCACCAGCGCCGGCGCGACTTCCGCGAACTCGCAGAGGCCACGAATGGCTCTCTGGATGACATCCTGACGCGCGGCCCAGGCGCCACCTTGCTGTTGTAAAAAGGTGTAGAGAAGCTGGCCGGCCTCGGCGTCGGGATGAAAGCTGGTAGTGACAGTCTTCCTGACTCCGAACCGGAACAGGAAATTGAGCAACAGCGCCATCACGATGGAGATGACCACCGACGACTCGACAAAGGGCGCGATCCAGGTCGGCGCGTGCCGGAACAGTTCGGGGAAGATGTCGTGACCGATGCCCAATACCATCGAGACGCCGACCACGATGGTCTTGCGCATGTCGATGACCCGGGACATGATCATTTGCAGTCCGTTCATGATCACGAGACAGCCGGTAAACAGCATGACCGCGCCCAGTACCGGCCGGGGCATCACCGCCAGTCCCATGGCGATGCCGGGGATGAACGCCAGCACCAGCAGCAACGCGGCCATGGCGTAGCCGACCCGGCGCGAGGCAACGCCCGAGGCCGCCGCCAGACCCACGCCCGAGGACGAGGTGTTGGCGCCGATGGAGCCGATCAGGCCGGACACGATGTTCCCCAAACCGCAGGCGAGGATGCCGCCTTCGATGGTGGCCATATCGGGACGACGCCATTGGCTGTCGTTGATTTTCTGGCTGGTGGTGACGTCGCCGATGGCGCGCAGACTGCACGCCAGCGCCCCCACGACAAAGGGCAGCAACAGGGCAGGAGAGGCGGAAAAGCGGGGCGCGGTGGCCATGATCCCGGGCAGGCTCAGGAACGAACCGGAGGACGGGTGGTTGGCGAAGACCGAGAGATCCAGCAGACCCATGGCCAGCGCCAGCAGATAGCCCGCGACGATGCCGAGCAGTACCGAAAAGGTTCGCGCCGGGCCGCCGCCCCAGACTGATACCGTCACGATTACGGCCAGGGTCGACAGGCCGAGCAGCGCCGAATCGGCGCGGGGAACCATTGCGGCTCCGTCGTCTCCAACCCCGGCCATGGCACGGATGCCGATGATGCCCATGCCGAGGCCGATCATGAACACCACAAAACCGGTAATTTCGGTGGGAAAGAACGGGCGCAGCCGGGGCAGGGCAAAGGCCATGGCGGTTTGGACCACGCCCGCGAACATGGTCATGCCAAAGACCAGGGGCAGACCGCCGATGCCGGCGGCCATCATCATTCCCGGCAGATAAGAGGTGGCGAATACCGCCGGCACCAGATAACCGGTGCCGATCAGCCGCCAGCGCAGGCACTGGAGCGCCGTCACCAGACCCAGGGCGATCATCGAGACTCTCAGGGCATTGCTGGCAGTGTCGACGTCGACGTGCGCCGCATCCAGTACCGCGATCAGGGTGGCAAAACTGATCGCCGCGGTGGCAGCGGTTTGCTGGGCGGTGCTCAGGATCAGGATCGGCAACGGCGGCCGGTCGTTGACACCGTAGACAAGATTGGCGGGACGCATGGCGGACTCCCGATCCGGCGACGACAGGTTACGGCCTGCCGGCGATTATCCCCGGGCGCAGGGGTGGGTGCAATCGTCGAAATTACCGTATCGGGAGCCGCCGTGACCGCGGATCAATGCCCCGGAGTCGGCAGAATCTTGGTCAGGGGTTCGGTCGGGATGGCATCGACGATCTTGCCGAACAGCTTTTCACTGTTGCGGGCCAGCCAGGCCACGCCCGGCATCGCCGAACTGCCGGTCAGGCACCCGGCCATGCTGGCCGCGGCCAGTACCGGCACCGCGACGGTGGTGGTGGTTGCAGCCCCGGGGCCGCCGGTGACGACAATGGCCGCGCCGCTGAACACGATCACCGCCGCGACGATGGCCCCGGCGCCGGCCAGGCACCCCAGGCTCTGCAATTCCTGGCTGTTAATAGTGATATTAGCACTCTTGGGCAGCCCGAAGATCGAGCCGAGCCATCCCGAATCCACGTCGTTGCGGTCCTCCGCCGCCGACGCCGGGGCCGCGAGCATCACGCCGATCAGAACCATCAGGATGGCCAAACCCTTTTGACGGTTGGGATACCGGATCACCATCGCCTCCTTGGAATCCATAACGTGATCGACACTTAACCCGGGGACTGGCCGGCTCGCAACCCTGGCCGTCGGCGGGCTGGGCTGCGCCGCGGTCAAGGTCGGTCCGGCCCGGCCCGGCCCGGCCCGGCCCGGCCCGGCCCGGTTCCCGGGCGGGGCGTTACCGGACCACGGTCGCCACCAAGGCGGTTGCGGCACAGCCGGCGACGAAACTGCCGCCCAGCCCGGCGGCGATCAGCGGCGCCGAAACCGGTATCAGGAGGGCGCCTGCGACCAGACCCGTCAGTTCCGCCGGACCCGCGGCCATCGCCGCCCCGGTTCCGGCGAGGCCACCCAACACACAGGCGCCGGTCTGGTGGAACACCCCGGTCTGGCGGGAAGGACCGTGGCCGGCGGCGGTTGCGGCCGGAGTTGCCGCCGGTGGCGGTGGTGCCACCGCCTGATCGACGTCGATGGCGGCCAGTGCGGGCATGGGGTGGGCGGCCGTCGGCGCCGGGGCCAGACCGGCCCGCCAGGTCTCGAGGATGTGGAGACCCCGGGTGATGCCGGCGCCGGCCACCAGGACCATCGCCACCGCCAGCACCGCCGGGATCAGAATTCCGGTCAGGCTTCCGCCCAAGACCTTTCCTGTGTCGTCCATGGCCGTTCCTGCCTGTTGATTGCTTCGCCTTCGATCGGGCGGGCGGTGTCACCGGGCACTGAACACCGCCTGGACACCGATCTGATAATCCTGCCCGGCCAGCGCCTGATCCAGCAGGTCGGGAAGTGCCGCCGATTTGGGCTGGCCGTCCAGTGCCGCCAACGCGCGGTGCAGGTCGGTCAGTGCCGTGGCACTGGCAATGGCGACGAAGTGTTCGGCGCCGAAGGGCGGTGTCACCTGTAGCGGCAGCCGGTAGGTGGTGCCCGGCGCAACCATCAGGCTGTCGTGCAACCGCCCGTCGTTGATCGGGTAAATGAAGTTGACGGTGCCGTCCGAAGCCAGGTTCAGCAGTGTGAGAAAGGGATGGCGGAAGCCTCCGATCACCACGGTCAAATGGTCGCCCTGGTGGTGGACGTCGGCCTCTGGTTCGACCCGGGTTTCGAGTTCCAAGGGCATACCGGGCCGTTCCAGGGCCCGCAGCAGCGTCCATTTCGCGAGGATTCGCTGGACCCGGGCCAGCCGGGCCCCGGAATCGTCAGCCGGAAGCGTCGCAACCAGTTCCCCCACGGCGTCCACCACCTGGCCCCGTCCGACATCCCAGGTGAAATGACCGGTGGGACCGGGGCCGGCAACCACCACGCCGGACAGCTCCCGGTAAAGCGTGGCGGGATCGGTGGCGCCGGCGCCGACGATCAGCAATGGCAGCGGCGCCGTCCTGGCCGCCAGCACCAGTCCCGGGGATCCGGCCGCCGCCGGCCCCAGGGACGACAGGAATGCCAACAACAGGAACACGGCCGGCAGCATGGGTGATGGTCGGGTCATCGCGTTCACCTTGTTCGGCGGGACCTTCGTCCCGGTGTTCGAGAGGGACCTTCGTCCCGGTGTTCGAGAGGGACCTTCGTCCCGGTGGGGCATCGGGTGCGCGAGAGATGCCGCGTCGGCGGGCCGGGGTCACGGCCTTTTCGTTATCGGCGGAACCGGAGTCTCGCGTACACTGCATCCTTTCAGGGGGGACCTGTAACGGCGTCAAGACCGCGAAGGAGTCAATCGACAGGCATGAATGTGTTGGCCCAAGGGGCCGCTCCCGAGCCGGTGGCGGCGTCGTCCCCTTCGCGACTGGAGCAACTTTGCGTCGAGAAGGGGCTTAAAATGACCGAGCAACGTCGGGTGATCTCGCGCGTACTCTCCGATGCGACCGATCACCCGGACGTGGAGCAGGTCTATCACCGGGCGGTGACCATCGATCCGCATATCAGCATCGCCACCGTCTACCGGACCATGCGCCTCTTTGAGGAGGCCAACGTCATCGAACGCCTCGACTTCGGCGATGGCCGGGCGCGGTTCGAAGAAAACCGCGATACCCACCATCATCATCTGATCGATCTGCATACCGGCCAGGTCACCGAATTCCAGAGCCCGGAACTCGAGGTGCTGAAGGAGAAGATCGCCCAGGCCCTTGGCTACGAGTTGATCGGACACCGCCTGGAGCTTTACGGCCTGAGGCGCGGCCGTCCCGAACCGGGGCCGGAGGAACGGTGAGCATGGCGGGCCGCGACCGGCCCTTTCTGACCCGCTGCGCCGACGCCCCGACAACCGCCGGCCATTGCTGCCGGCCGGCGGTGCAGCGCACCTATCGGGAGCTTTGCGAGCGCGGTCAGCCCGAGCGATTCGCGTTCGAAGCCGCCGTTACCGTCTATCTGTGGCACCATCCAGAGGTCGCGGCGCCCCAGGCCCTCGACACCGTCAGCCAGTGGCTATGGAATGGCGTCAGCCACTGAAAATTGTGAGATTTCACCAGAGCTTGTTTTCGTAACCCACTGACGGCACAGGATCATGAGCGGATGGCCGATTTTTCCGCCGGCCAACTCGCTCAACCGGTGTGGCGACAACTTCCCGGGGTGTGGCCGAATCGTGTCGCCGGCATGGACTCTTTGCCAACTTTTGCGATTCCTGGTTTGGCCGGTCCGGGCGTGGAGTATGCTTCCCGCCAGATCAACGGTTCGGTACTCGGGCGGCTTCCATGAGCAACGATGCTTCGATGAGCGATACCAACACCCAACTTGTGGCAACGATCGATCAACTCACCGAACTGGTGAGCAGCCGGTTTCTGGCGCTGGACCGGAGGGTGCAGGAACTGGAAGCCGACGCCGCGGAAATCCGCCATCTGCTGCGAACCCTCATCAGCAACCTCGAACGCACCAACGCCCAGGATCTCGAAGACGGCTTTCTCGCGCCGCCGCCCGGGCATTTCCTCCATTGAGGGTTTTTCGAGGTGAGGGTTTTTCGAGGTGAGGGTTTTTCGAGGGGTGTCGCAGGGTCACCCGACCGGTCGGGTGTCGACGGACGGGTCAGATCCGGCGCGAACCACCCGGCCGTGGACCGGCCCAAAGCTCAGCCGGTCTCCGGTTCCCTGTGGGTGACCTTAATGGTCGGCGGCGCCCCGGTTTGAGAGGAAATGGCCGAGGTCGCGGTCGGTGCCGAGAATGTGACGGGCCAGCCACCCGCCCAGGAAACTCAGCAGGAACGCGCTCATGCCGCTGCCGACGACCAGATGGTCGCGGGCGTCTGCGACCTGTCGGCTGAAGGTGTCGTGCATCTTCTTATGGCGTTCGTACTGGGGATAACGGCCCTCCAGCATCAGCCGCTCTTCCCGGGCGAAATGGTGCCGGGTGTAGTCGGTCAACTCATCGAGCACGCCACGCACCGCCCCGTCGCCCTGTCCGGCATTGACCGCAGTCAGAAATTCGTTGAACAGCGCCAGCAGCCGCCGGTGGTCACCATCCATTCCGGGATTGCCGGTGAGATACTCATCAGTCCAGATGATCATTTCCCAGCCGCCATCGGACTCCTCCGGTGACGGAATGATCGGGGCCCTTGTTTGCATCGCCAGCTACTTTCTCGAACCGGCCCGGATCTCCTGTCCCCCGTCCGGCCGGCCCGGGGAAGGGACCGAGAGGACCACGGGAGCCGAAACCACCAACTTATCCTGACATAATTGTCCCGGGCCAGGCAAATGGCAACAACTTTGTCTATCGGGCGACCAAATGTCCCATTGCCGACGCCTGAATCCGATCAATTGAATGACCCGATCAATTGAATGAAATGTCAGGCTTTCCAGATCTTTTATGCCCGGAATATATTAAATCTGATCAATGCCGGCCCCGGCCGATGGCCAGGCGAAGTCTTGACCGGGGCCGGCCCGGGCGGCCACAATTCGGTTCGGCACGGCAACCGTTTCCCCGGCCGGGCGCCAACGCCGACCCGACCGGCTGCCGCTGTCACCGCCGGCCGGGGCTTGACCCTGTCTGCCGCCCTGTTACCATCGCCCGCCGCCGCGAGCGGTCCCTTTCCCCTGCCTGACAGTTTGCCCCATGCCCCGCGACTACCGACCGACCGTGTTTCTGCCGCGCACCGATTTTCCCATGCGGGGAGGTTTGCCGACCAAAGAGCCGGAACTGCTCAGGCGCTGGGCCGGAATTGGCCTGTATCGGCGGCTGCGCGAGGTCTCGCAGGGACGGCCCCGGTTCGTGCTGCATGACGGCCCCCCTTATGCCAACGGGAACATCCACATTGGCCACGCGCTGAACAAGATTCTAAAAGATGTGATCAATCGGTCGTGGCAGATGCTCGGCTTTGATGCCCCGTATGTTCCGGGTTGGGATTGCCACGGCCTGCCCATCGAGTGGAAGATCGAAGAGAAGTACCGCGCCGCCGGCCGCGACAAGGATCAGGTGCCGATCCTCCAGTTCCGTGCCGAGTGCCGGGAGTTTGCCCGGGCCTGGGTCAAGGTCCAGTCCGAGGAGTTTCAGCGGTTGGGGGTGATCGGCGACTGGTCCCGGCCCTACACCACGATGACCAATGCCGCCGAAGCGCAGATCGTGCGGGAGATTCACAAGTTCCTGGTCAATGGCGGCCTCTATAAGGGGGTTCGGCCGGTGCTGTGGTCGGTGGTCGAGAAGACCGCGCTGGCCGACGCCGAGGTCGAGTACCACGACCATGTCTCCACCACCGTCAACATTCGTTTTCCGGTGGTGCGGCCGTCCCGGCCGGAACTGGCCGGCGCGGCGGTGGTGATCTGGACTACCACCCCGTGGACTTTGCCCGGCAATCGGGCCATCGCCTACGGCCACGCCTTCGAATACGGCGTGTTCCGGGTGGCTCAGGTCGCCGACGGCAGTTTGGCGGTGCCTGGCGAGACCCTGGTGGTGTGTCTGGCGCTGGCCGAATCCACCGCCGCCGCCGCCGGCATCACCGGCTGGCACCTGCTCCACCGGCTGCCCGGCGAGGCGCTGGCCGGCACCGTCTGTCAGCATCCGCTGTCCGGCCTCGGCTACGATTTCGACGTGCCGCTGCTGCCCGGCGACTTTGTCACCACCGAGACCGGGACGGGCTTTGTCCACATCGCGCCCGGCCACGGCGAGGACGACTTTTTCCTGGGCAGGCATTTCGGTATCGAGGTGCCGGAAACGGTGGGAGAGGACGGACGGTTCCTGGACCGGGTGCCGCTGTTTGCCGGCCGGGCGGTTTATACCGCCGAAGGCCGGCGGGGCGATGCCAACGGGGCGGTGATCGACGCCATCGCCGGCCGCGGCGGCCTGCTGGCGCGCGGCACCCTGGAGCACAGCTATCCCTGCTCGTGGCGTTCCAAGGCGCCGCTGATTTTCCGCACCACCCCCCAATGGTTCATCTCCATGGAGCGTAACGGCCTGCGCGAGACGGCGCTGGCCGCGATCGATGCCACCCGCTGGGTTCCGCCCCAGGGTCGCAACCGCATCCATGCCATGATCTCGAGCCGTCCCGACTGGTGCATCAGCCGCCAGCGGGCCTGGGGCGTGCCGATTGCGTTGTTCGTGTCCAAGGCCGACGGCCAGCCGCTGACCGATCCCGGCGTGCTCGGGCGCATCGCCACGCTGTTCGAGGCCGAGGGCTCGGATTGCTGGTTTGCCCGGCCGGCCGCAGACTTCCTGGGCGACGGCCACCGGGCCGAGGATTTCGATCAGGTGCGCGACATCGTCGATGTCTGGTTCGAGTCGGGCTCGACCCACGCCTTCGTGCTGGAGCACCGGCGGGACGAACTGGCCTGGCCGGCCTCGCTCTATCTCGAGGGCTCGGACCAGCATCGCGGCTGGTTCCATTCGTCGCTGCTGGAGTCGTGCGGGACCCGCGGGCGGGCGCCGTTCGAGACGGTGCTGACCCACGGCTTCGTGCTCGACGAACGGGGCCTCAAGATGGCCAAGTCCCAGAAGAACGTTACCGCACCCCAGGAAGTCTATGACCGCCAGGGTGCCGATATTCTTCGGTTGTGGGTGGTCGGGTCGGACTATTCGGAGGACCTGCGGATCGGTCCCGAGATCATCAAGTATCAGGCCGATCTCTATCGTCGGCTGCGCAATACCCTGCGCTACCTGCTGGGTGCGCTCGACGGGTTCACCGAGGCCGAGCGTGTAACCGATACCGCCGCCATGCCCGAGCTGGAGCGGTGGGTGCTGCACCGGCTGGTCGAACTGGACGGACGGGTGCGGCAGGGGATTCGGGACTACGATTTCCATAGTCTGTTCACCGCGCTGCATACTTTTTGCGCGGTCGACCTGTCGGCATTTTATTTCGACGTGCGCAAGGACGCGCTGTACTGCGACCGTCCCGACTCTGCGGCACGCCGGGCGGTGCGGACGGTGCTGGAGCACCTGTTCTCGTGCCTGACCGCGTGGCTGGCACCGATCCTGTGCTTTACCGCCGAGGAGGCGTGGCTGGCCCGGCCCGGTGCCGCCGCCGCCGGTCCGGCGGACAGCGTTCATCTGCGGACCTTTCCCGAACTGCCGGCGGCCTGGCGCGACGAGGCGCTGGCGGCCCGGTGGGAGCGGATTCGTGCGGTCCGCCGGGTCGTCACCGGGGCGTTGGAGCGGGCGCGGGCCGACAAGGTGATCGGTGCCTCGCTCCAGGCTGAACCGGTGGTTTACCTTGATGGCGGGACCGCGGAGCTGTTGGCCTCGGTGCCGTTCCATGATGTGGTCATCACGTCGGCGGTGCGGCTGGTGACCGATGCGCCCGCCCCGGCCGCGGCCTTCACCCTTGAGGACGTTCCCGGGGTCGCGGTGGTGACAGCGCTGGCTCCGGGCGACCGGTGCGAACGGTGCTGGAAGGTGCTGCCCGAGGTGGGGGACAATGCCGGCCATCCGACCCTGTGCCGGCGCTGTGCCGATGCCGTGGACGCGCTGGATGCCGGTGCCGCTGAGAGTGAGGGATCAGGATCATGAGTGGAGAGAGGAGCCGTGGGCTTGACGCCGGAGCCCGACGCCGGCTGGCGCTGGGTCTGAGCATTGCCGGCGCGGTGATCGTGCTTGACCAGTTGGTCAAGTGGTGGGTGGTCTCGGTGGTGATGCAACCGCCGCGGGTCATCGAGCTGACCGGCTTTTTGAATCTNNATCAGCTTTGGCCTGTTTGCGGGCGAGGTTGAGGCGATGCCGATCATCCTGATCGGGGTTGCCGCGGCGGTGGTTGCGGTGCTGGTGGTCTGGCTGATTCGCGCCGACCGGCTGGTGGTGGCGGTGTGGCTGGGTTCGGTGATCGGCGGCGCGGTCGGCAATGTGGTGGATCGGGTGCGGGTCGGGGCGGTTGCGGACTTCATCGACGTCCATGTCGGCCTCTGGCACTGGCCGGCCTTCAACGTTGCCGACAGCGCCATTACCGTCGGTGTCACGTTGATCGTCATTGATGGATTGTTCGGCCGCCGGGATTTGTCGTAAGACTGTGTCCCGGGGCGCAGGCAGGGCGGCGCAGGATGAGCAGGGCAAGGGCCATGAACGAGAACGGACGTAGCAGGACACACGGACGTAACGGGACACAAGGAGTCGGTGGGCGCAGGCAACGGCTCGTGACATCGGTGGTTTGCCTCGCGACAGGCACGCTGGTTCTGGCCGGGTGCGGCGGCTGGCGCCAGACCTTTGGCCTGGATCATGCCCCACCCGACGAATTCGCGGTGGTCAAGCAGGCGCCGCTCAGCCTGCCGCCGGACTTTGCCTTGCGCCCGCCGCAGCCGGGGGCGCCGCGTCCCCAGGACGTGGCCGCCACCAATGCCGCGGAAAGCACGGTGTTCGGCCTGCGGCAGGCCCCCGGTGCCGCCCGGTTGCAGAACGCGGCCAGTCCGGCCGAAGCGACGCTGCTGACCAAGGCCGGTGCCGCCAACGCCGCACCCGGCATTCGCGCCACCCTTGATGCCGAGACCCGCAGCCTGATCAGTGGCGACCGGCATTGGGTCGACCATCTGTTGTTCTGGCAGACTCAGGAGCCGCCTTATACCGTGGTCAATGCCGCCGAGGAGGCCAAGCGTCTCAAGGAAAACGCGGCCGAGGGCAAGCCGGTGACGGCGGGCGAGACGCCGACCATCGAGCGTAAGCGCAAGGCGCCCCTGGAGGGGCTGTTCTAAGCCGTATGCGGTGACCGGTGACCGGGTCCGGGTGGGGCGTCGCGTACCCGTGATGGCCGGCCGGGGTCTCCGGTTCCGGCTCCGGCGGTGCATCCGGGACGGCCGGAGTCGATGGTTGCGGTGATCGTACCGGCCTGGCGGGCGCACGCCACCCTCGGTCACGCGATTCGAAGCCTGCTCGGTCAAAGCCTTACCGGCTGGCAGGCGGTGATTATCGCCCGCTGCTGGCCGAGGCCGGGCTGGACGATCCGCGGCTGGTCTTTGCCTCCACCAGGCGGGTCGGCGCCGGGCCATCGGCGGCGCGGAATGTCGGGCTGGCCGCCAACACCGCGCCGTTGATCGCCGCTCTCGACGCCGATGATCGCTTTGCCCCGGAGCGTCTGGCCCGGCTGGCTCCGCTGGCACTGGCCCACTGTCCGCCAGCCCCGAGTCGGCGGCGGCGGCCGAACGAGCCTATACCGCCATGCTGGCCCGTCTGGATCGCGACGGTTTCGGTCTTGGCGACGCCGACCTCGGCCGGCGCTTCCGGGCCGGGCTCGAGGGCAAACGCGCGCTCAACCGAGCCTTCGTGGCCTCAGGCTGTTTGACCTTTCAAGAGTTCCTGGCGGTTCAGGCGGGCGTAAGGACGGACATAAAAGGGGGCCTTGCCCCCTTGACCCCCACCAGGGGCGTGACGCCCCTGGACCCGCCTGACTTTAAGTCCCGGGTTCCAAGGGCCGCCGCCCTTGGTGGGTCAAGGGCAACGCCCTGGTCGGGGGAAAGGGGCGAAGCCCCCATGCGTCAAGGAAGAGGAGCCGTGATGTCTTCGCCATGGTGTTGGGGGCCGCTGCTGGCGGTGCCGCTGTTGCTCCTTGCCGGATCCGGCCCGGCCCGGGCGACCGGTCCCGAGGCCGAGGCCAAGGCGACCGCGCTGGCCTCCAATTGCAAGCCGGGCAAAGTCGAGGTGATGCGGCAGATTCCGGGTGGCAACGGCGAGATTGTCTACAAGATTACGTGTACCGACTATCAGCAGATGTTCGTTCTGGTCCAATGCCGGCAGAACCTGTGCATCCTGTTGAGATGAGGGCCGGGCGGTGCGGTGACTGAAGCAAAATGAACGGTCCTGGCGTATCATGGTCCCGGTGGCGGCGTTGCCGGGCGGAGGGAAAGGATGATGGACAGGCTGAGGGTGGCGGGCCTGGCCTTGGGCCTGACGGTGTTGACCGGCTGCGAAGCCATGATGGCGGCGGCGGTGCCGATTCCGGTGGCGGCGGGCATGACGACTCTGCCCCAGACCAAAAAGTTACCGGTTGACCATGCCCTGTCGGCGGCGACGGGACGGGATTGTTCGATCCTGAGTTACGAAAAGACCGGAAACTACTGTCCGCCCTACCCGCAGGAGGTGGATCGTTCCCGGCTCACCTGTATCAGGACGCTGGGGGACGTGGAATGCCATCAGCAGCCCGATCTCTACGCCAACGGTGAGCGCACCCTCGGGAGCCCGCCGCCACCGCCACCGCGGCAACCCTGAGCGGCGATCCCCGCCAAAAAAAAGGACTGGTATTTTTCGGCCGGAGGGATTACGGGCTCCGGTACGTTCATAATCCAGCCTGCCGCCATGCGTCACCAGCCTCAGAGAACCCGACGACGATTGCCCGGCCCGCTCTCAGCGGGCCGGGTCGTCCTGGGGTCGCGTGCCGGTGCCGCCCGCCTGACCGCCGCCTGAGAGCGGTCCGGCCTTCCCGGCTTCGGCGCGATCCGCGCCAGTTACCAGTCGCCGGGAAAGTTTCAACGAAATGCCGATCATTGCGGAGCAGCCGGATCATGCCGGCGCCATTGAGGACCTGCTTGACCTTGCCTTCGGGACCGACCGCGGCGTCAGGACGGTCTATCGGTTGCGGGCCGGGATGCCGCCGGTGGCGGAGCTGTGCTTCGTGGCGACCGCGGGCGAAGCAGTCGAGGGGACGATCCGCTACTGGCCGGTGACCATCGGCGGTCTGGTTCCGGCCCTGCTGCTGGGGCCGGTGGCGGTGGCGGAACATCGGCGCAGTGAAGGGCTGGGCGCGGTGCTGATCCGCTACAGCCTGGAGCGGGCCTCGGCTCTCGGTCACCGAATCGTGCTGCTGGTCGGCGACGCCCCCTATTATCAGCGTTTCGGGTTTTCCCGGAGCCGGACCCTCGGCCTTGCTCTGCCCGGTCCGGTGGCGCTGGAGCGGTTTCTCGGCCTGGAACTGGTGCCGGGGGCGCTGGATGGGCTGGTCGGGGCGGTCGAACCGGGGTTGACCCCTTGCCGGACGCGGCAGGTCCCGATGTCGGGGCTTCTACCGGGGGGCGCCGAGCCTGCGGTATCGCACCACCACGGCTGATACCGGGGAGCGTAAGNNCAGGGGCGTGACGCCCCTGGACCCGGACCCGCATGACGTCCGGGGTTCCAAGGGTTACGTCGCATCGCGAAAAAACACTGGCCAGGGTAATGCCTCATCGCTAATGTTGGTCAGGTTTGTGAAATTGACCAATTGAACTAAACTATTATGTTCAATAAGCGGGAGGAGGATGGGCATGGTAACGGGTGGATGGCGGCGGACCCTGGCGCGGCTGGTGTTGGCGCTGGTGGTCGGGTTGGGTTGGGCAGCGGGGGCGAAGGCAGCCGAGACGACGCTGCTGAATGTTTCCTACGACCCCACCCGTGAGCTTTACGTGGCCATCAACAAGGCTTTCGCCGCGAAGTGGCAGGCCGCGACCGGGGATACGGTGCGGATCAATCAGTCCCACGGCGGTTCGGGCAAGCAGGCCCGGGCGGTGATCGACGGCCTCGAGGCCGACGTGGTGACGCTGGCCCTGGCCTACGATATCGATGCCATCGCCGAATCGGGACTGATTGCCGCCAACTGGCAGCAACGGCTGCCCAACAACAGCACGCCGTTCACGTCAACCGTGGTATTTCTGGTGCGCAAGGATAACCCCAGGCATATTCATGACTGGGGCGATCTGGTTCAGCCGGGGATTCAGGTGATCACCCCCAATCCCAAGACTTCGGGTGGGGCGCGCTGGAATTATCTGGCGGCATGGGGCTATGCACTCACCGCGAATCACGGCGACGAGGCGGCGGCCCGGGACTTTGTGACCAGGCTTTACGGGAATGTGCCGGTGCTCGACAGCGGCGCCCGGGGCGCCACCATCACCTTCGCCCAGCGCGGCATCGGCGACGTGCTGCTGGCCTGGGAGAATGACGCCTTCCTCGCGCGGCAGGCGTTGGGACCAGATCTCGAAATCATCTACCCCTCGGTCAGCATCCTGGCCGAGCCGCCGGTGGCGGTGGTCGATCGGGTGGTCGATCACCATAACACCCGTAAGGTTGCGGAAGCCTATCTAAATTTCCTCTATACCCCCGAGGCACAGACCATCGCCGCCGAGAATTTTCATCGGCCGCGCCTGCCCGAAGTTGCGGCAAAGTATAAAGACCGCTTTCCTGCCCTCAAACTCTTTACCATCGACGAAGTGTTCGGCGGTTGGAGCGTTGCCCAGAAGAAACATTTTGCCGATGGCGGGGTTTTTGACCAGATATTCCGTCCACATCCTTAATGCCAGTCTCGGCCTGTCGGTGGCCGGCGGCATTCTCGAACCGCCACCGCCGGGCTGGTCTGGCCGGGAGCCATCGACTGGGGGACCATTGACGAGGTTGCCATGGTGACGCCGGATGCTAACATATACCCTGGTCTTACGGGTGCTGGTGGGGGTCATGCGGGTGCGGTGGCGGCCGGGCGCGGCTGGGTTGGCAGCGTCCGGGACGTGATACGCCGGGTGTCGTCGTGGACCGAAGCCTTCACCGCCTTCAAAGCCAGGGAACGGGGGGGCATGCTGATCCGGTATTCGGTGCTTCCCGGCTTTAACCTGACTCTCGGCCTGACCCTGAGCTGGCTTGGCCTGATCGTGTTGCTGCCGCTGGCCGGACTGGCCATCGACGCCGCCGGTCTTGGCTGGAACGGTTTTTGGGCCGAGGTGCTGACGCCGCGCGTGATGGCGGCATTCCGGGTCAGCTTTACCACCGCGCTGGCCGCGGCCCTGATCAATCTGGTCTTTGGCCTGCTGGTGGCCTGGGTGCTGGTCCGTTATCGCTTCGTCGGCCAGAAGCTGGTGGATGCGCTGGTGGACCTGCCCTTCGCGCTGCCCACCGCGGTTGCCGGCATCGCGCTTTCGGCGCTTTACAGCGCCAATGGCTGGATCGGCTCGATTCTGGCGCCCCTCGGAATTCCGGTGGCGTTCACGCCGCTGGGAATCGTGGTGGCACTGACCTTCATCGGACTGCCGTTCGTGGTGCGCACGGTGGAACCGGTGCTCCAGGAATTGCCGCCCGAAGAGGAAGAGGCGGCGGTCAGCCTGGGGGCCAGCCGCAGGCAGACCTTCGTCCGGGTGATTCTGCCGGCGTTGATGCCGGCCTTGCTGACCGGTTTCGCGCTGGCCTTCGCCCNNTCGGTGATCTTCATTGCCGGCAATATGCCCGAGATTTCGGAAATCGTGCCGCTGCTGATTATCATCAAGCTGGAACAGTTCGACTATCACGGGGCCACGGCCATCGGCACGCTGATGCTGCTGCTGTCCTTCGTGCTGTTGCTGGTGATCAACCTGCTGCAAGCCTGGATGAGGGCGCGTCATGCCCATTAAAGCTACCGCGCCCGTGGCCGGGCGTCCGATGCTGCGGGATCCGCCGTGGGTACGCTGGAGCCTGATCGGGCTGGCGCTGGGGTTTCTCGGGCTGTTCGTGGTCCTGCCGCTGGTTACGGTGTTCGCTCAGGCCCTGCACAGCGGCTTTGGGCCCTATTTCGACGCCCTGGCCGAACCTGATGCCCTCTCGGCAATTCGTCTTACCCTGCTGGTGGCGGCCATCGCGGTGCCGGTCAATCTGGTGTTCGGGGTCTCGGCGGCCTGGGCGATCAGCAAGTTCGAGTTTCGCGGCAAAAGCCTGCTGATCACCTTGATCGACCTGCCGTTTTCGGTGTCGCCGGTGATCGCCGGGATGGTCTATGTCCTGCTGTTCGGCCTGCATGGCTGGTTCGGCCCCTGGTTGCGGGCCCACGATCTCCAGGTGGTGTTCGCGCTGCCCGGGCTGGTGCTCGCAACCATGTTCGTGACGTTCCCGTTCGTGGCCCGGGAACTGATCCCGTTGATGCAGGAACAGGGGGTTGAAGAGGAAGAGGCAGCGGTTTCGTTGGGCGCCCGCGGCTGGCAGATTTTCTGGCGGGTGACGCTGCCCAACATTCGCTGGGGTCTGTTGTATGGCATATTGTTGTGCAACGCACGGGCGATGGGAGAGTTCGGAGCAGTTTCTGTGGTATCGGGGCACATTCGCGGCCTGACCAATACCATGCCACTCCATGTGGAAATTCTCTACAACGAATATAATTTCGTCGGTGCTTTCGCGGTGGCGTCGCTGCTGGCCTTGCTGGCCCTGGTGACGCTGGTGGCCAAGTCGGTGGTGGAGTGGCGCTGGGGCGACAGCCTCGCCGGGACCAGGCATTGATCACGCGGGCGGCGCGAGGGAAGGTGGGCCATGACGATTAAGGTTTCGGGAATTTGCAAACGGTTCGGCTCCTTCGTGGCGCTCGACAGGGTTGAGCTTGACGTTCGTTCCGGGGAGTTGCTGGCGCTGCTGGGGCCATCGGGCTCGGGCAAGACCACGCTGCTGCGCATCCTGGGCGGGTTGGAACGGCCGGATCAGGGATCGCTGACCTTCTTCGGCGAGGCGGCGCTGGGGTTGACCCCGCGCGATCGCCGGGTCGGCTTCGTGTTCCAGCATTACTCGCTGTTCCGGCACATGACGGTGTTCGACAACGTCGCCTTTGGCCTGGACGTGCAGTCGCGCAAGGTTCGTCCGTCACGGGCGGTCATTACCGAGAAGGTAAGGACGCTGCTGGCCCTGGTTCAGTTGGAGCCGCTGGCCGACCGCTATCCCAGCCAGCTCTCCGGTGGCCAGCGCCAGCGGGTGGCGCTGGCCCGGGCGCTGGCCATCGAGCCGCGGGTGCTGTTGCTGGACGAGCCGTTCGGCGCCCTGGACGCCAAGGTGCGCAAGGAACTGCGCCGCTGGCTGCGTCGCCTGCACGACGAGATGCATATTACCAGCGTGTTCGTCACCCATGACCAGGAAGAGGCGCTGGAACTGGCCGACCGGGTGGTGGTGATGAACCGCGGCCGGGTCGAGCAGGTGGGCATTCCGTCCCACGTTTACAACAACCCTGCGTCGCCGTTCGTGTACGACTTCCTGGGCAACGTCAACCGTTTCGACTGCGTGATCGATGCCGGGGTGGCCCGGGTTGCCGGGCTGCCGCTGGCGATTCCCGCGGTCGGCATGGCTCCGGGGCCGGCGGTGGCATTTTTCCGGCCCCATGATGTGGAAATCACCCGTCTTGACCTGCCGGCCAATGGCGACGGCGCCCCGACCCCGGAGGTGGCCCGCGCCCGGGTCCGCCACATCTTTGCCATCGGCCCCACCGCCCGAATTGAACTGGACCTTTCCGGCCATCCGGTGGAGGTGGTGATGGACCAGGACCGCTTGCGCGGTCTGGGGGTCGGGGGTGGCGACTGGTGCGGCGTCCGGTTGATCCGCGGCCAGCTCTTCCGGGCCGGCGCGGTTGCCGCGACCACCACCTATCAGAGATAGCGGGCGGCGGGGCGATGCGTTATAGGCGCTAAATTACTATCGGCCGTTGAAGCCAAAGCGATTTTGTGGGCTCTGCCCACACCCGCAAAGGGCCGGTCGGCCCTTTGAACCCGCGACGTTTTACGGTCAAGGGGGGCCTCTTTGCGGGGTCTGGGGCGAGGGCTGTGCAATAAGCCTCGCGTCCGGCTTCAGTAAAACATATCCAGTTGCACCTTTGCCTCGTCGGTCATCCGACTGGGGTCCCAGGGTGGTTCCCAGACCAGGTCTACGGTGCAGTCGGTGACGCCCGCGACGGCGGCGACCGTGCGCTGGACGATGCCGGGCATCTCGCCGGCCACCGGGCAGGACGGTGCGGTCAGGGTCATTTCGATGGCGATGGCGCCGGCGTCGTCGGTTTTGACGCCGTAGATCAGGCCCAGTTCCCAGATGTTCACCGGGATTTCCGGGTCGTAGACCGTCCGCAGGGCCTCGACCACCCGGTCGAACAGCGTTTCGTCGGGGGTGCGGCTGGAGTTTGTGTCGGGCATGGGCCAGGCTCCTTTCGGTCAAGGCCGCGGTGGTTATTCCGTTGAAATCTTGCCGGCGCCGGCCATGGCGGCGGCCAGAGTGTGCCAGGCCAGGGTCGCACACTTGACCCGCACCGGGAACTCGCGCACCCCGGACAGCACCCGCAGCCGGTCCAGCGCGTCCTCGTCCACCGGGCCGTGGGCGTCGATGTCGGCGTCGTCTTTGGTACAGAGATCGTGGAAGCAGTCGAACAGGGCGCGGGCGTCCCGTTCGCTCTTGCCCCGGATGACTTCGGTCATGAGCGAGGCCGAAGCGGTGGAGATGGCGCAGCCGCGGCCCTCGAACGCCACGTCGTGGATCACGCCGTCCTCGCCCATGGTCAGATAGACGGTGATGCGGTCGCCGCACAGGGGGTTGTCGCCGCGCGCCTCGTGGTTGGCATCGGGCGGGTGGCGGTGGTTGCGCGGGTGCTTGCCGTGATCCAGGATCACCTCCTGGTACAGGTCGCGCAGGTCGCCGAACGGATCGTTAACCATCAGCGGAAGAACTCCTTAACGGCCATCACCGCGTCGACCAGGGCGTCGGCCTCGGCGATGGTGTTGTAAAGCCCGAAAGAGGCGCGGGCGGTGGCTTCCAGACCGAAACGTGCCAGCAGCGGCTCGGCGCAATGGCGGCCGACCCGCACCGCCACCCCCATCTGGTCGGCCAGCATGCCCAGATCATGGGGATGAACGCCGTCCAGGACAAAGGACAGGATGGCGGCCTTGCCCGGCGCGGTGCCGACGATGCGCACGCCATCGACCCGCTCCAGCCGGGTGGTGGCGCGCTCCAGCAGGCTGTGCTCGTGCAGCGCGATGGCGTCCCGGCCCAGCGCCTCGACATAGTCGATGGCGGCACCCAGGCCGATACCCTCGATGATCGGCGGGGTGCCGGCCTCGAAACGATAGGGGGGATCGCGGTAGGTGGTGCCGGCAAAGCTCACCGCCGCGATCATGTCGCCGCCGCCCTGATAGGGCGGCATCCGGTGGAGCACGCTCCGGCGGCCGTAGAGCACGCCGATACCGGTCGGCCCGTACAGCTTGTGGCCGGTGAAGACGTAGAAATCGGCGTCGATGGCCTGAACGTCCACCGGCATGTGGACGGCGGTCTGGGAGCCGTCGAACAGCACCAGGATGCCGTGTCGGTGGGCGATCCGGGCGATCTCGGCGGCCGGCGTCACCGTGCCGACCACGTTCGAGCCGTGGGTGATCGCCACCAGTTTGGTCCGGGGTCCCAGCAGGTCGGCATAGGCGTCAAGGTCGAGCACGCCGCGCTCGTCGCACGGCACCACCTTGATCACGATGCCCTTCTCGGCCTGGAGCAACTGCCAGGGTACGATATTGGCGTGGTGTTCCAGAACCGACAGCACCACCTCGTCGCCGCGTTCCAGAAAGGTCCGGCCCCAGCTCGCCGCCACCAGATTGATGGCTTCGGTGGCGTTGCGCGTGATCACGATGTTGTCGCGCGACGGGGCATTGAGGAAGCAGGCGATTTTACCGCGCACCGCCTCGTAGGCGTCGGTGGTCTGCTGGCTGAGATAGTGGATGCCGCGGTGGACGTTGGCGTATTCCAGCTCCATGCAGCGGACCATGGCGTCGATCACCGCCCGCGGCTTTTGCGCGCTGGCGGCATTGTCCAGATAGACCAGCGGCTTGCCCAGCCGACCGGGCCGTTCGTGGACCAGCCGTTGCAGGATCGGGAAATCCGCGCGCACCCGTTCCACGTCGTAGGGCTCCGGCGGCAGCGCCGGCCGGTGCTGCCCCTGGGCATTGGGGCTGTGTCCGCGGTTGCGATGGGCGTCGGGCATGGGGTCGGCCTCTTAACCGGTGGTGAGCCAGCCGTCGGCCAGCGATTCGAACGCCGCGGCGACGGTGGGATTGGTGATTTCGGCGATGGCTTCGTTGATGAAGGCCGCCACCAGCAAGGACCGGGCGCGGTCGCGATCGATACCCCGGGCGCGCAGATAGAACAGGGCGTCCTCGTCCAGGTCGCCGACGGTGGCGCCATGGCTGCACTTCACGTCATCGGCGTGGATTTCCAGTTCGGGCTTGGCGTCGATCTGGGCGTGGTCCGACAGCAGCAAGGCCCGGTGGAGCTGATGGCCATCGGTCTGTTGGGCGCCCGGGCGCACCAGCACCTGTCCCTGGAACACGCCGCGGGCCTCGCCGTCCAGCACCCCCTTGAACATCTGGCGGCTGGTCCCCCGGGGATGGGCATGGTCGATCAGGGTGGTGGTGTCGCAATGCTGCCGGCCGCGCACCAGATAGGCGCCGTTCAGCCGGGCGGTGGCGCCGGGACCGTCCAGCACCAGCCGGATCTCATTGCGGCTGAGCCGGCCGCCGGTGGTCAGCAGAAAGCCCTCATAGCCGGCGTCCCGCTCCAGCCGTCCGGTCACCGTGGCCAGGTGAAAACTCGCCGGATTCTCCCTCTGGACCTTGTAATGGGCGAACCGGGCGCCGGCGCCGAGAAACAGTTCCGCCACCAGATTGACGCAGGCCGGATCCCCGCCCAGGCTGAGATGGTGTTCGACCAGTGTCGCCCGGCTGCCGGCGCCGGCCACCACCAGCAGCCGGGGATGCCAGGCCAGCGGCCGGTCGGCCCCGGAGCCCGCCCCGATCATCACGAGTTCCACCGGCCGTTCCAGCACCGCGCCGGCCGGCAGCACCAGCAACGCCCCCGAGGCCAGCAAGCCGGTGTTGAGCGCGATCAGGGCATGACCGTCAACCGCGGCCAGCCGGCCGAGATGGGCTTCGACCACCGCCGGATGGTCGCTGAGCGCCGACCCCAACCCGGTCAGCACCACGCCATGGGGCAGGGGGCCGGGGGTGGACAGGTCGGGCCGCCAGGTGCCGTTGACGAACACCAGGCGCGGACCCGGCGCCTCTCCGGCCGGCACCACCGAGGGCAGGAAGTCGGGGGGGATGACGGTTACCGGATCGGGCGGCGCGGTGCGCCAGGGCAACCGGTCGAGCGCGCCGAGATTGGTAAAGCGCCAGGCTTCCTCGCGCGGGGTCGGCAGGCCGAGGCCGGCAAAGCGACGGCGGCCTTCGGTCCGCAACGCCTCCAGCCAGGGCAGGCCCGGAGGTAGGTGGCCATAGTCTTCGGCATCGGGTTTCATGGGGCTCTGCCCTCCGCATAAGGCGATCGGCACACCGGGCCGGATGTCGGGCGGGTCATGCCGCCTCGTCGATGCCGAACTCGGCGTAACCGCGGGCTTCCAGTTCCAGCGCCAGTTCCTTGCCGCCCGAACGCTGGATGCGGCCATGGGCCAGCACATGGACCCGGTCGGGCACGATGTAGCTGAGCAACCGCTGGTAATGAGTGATCACCAGCATCGCCCGGTCCGGGCCGCGCAGGGCGTTGACGCCGTCGGCAACGATCCTGAGGGCGTCGATGTCGAGGCCGCTGTCGGTTTCGTCCAGCACCGCCAGCCGCGGGTCGAGCAGCGCCATCTGAAGCACCTCGTTGCGCTTCTTTTCTCCCCCGGAGAAGCCGACATTGACCGCGCGCTTGAGCATCTCGTCGGTCATGCCGAGTTGCCGGCAGCGGGCGCGGGTCAGCTTGAGGAACTCCATGGCGTCCAGTTCCTTTTCCCCCCGCCGGCGGCGGACGCCGTTGAGCGCCGTCTTGAGGAAGGTGGCGTTGGAGACGCCGGGGATTTCCACCGGGTACTGGAAGGCCAGGAACACCCCGGCCGCGGCGCGCTCCTCGGGGGCCAGGGCCAGCAGGTCCTGGCCGTTGAAGGTCACCGAGCCCTCGGTGACGGTATAGCCCTCGCGCCCGGCCAGGATGTAGGAGAGGGTGCTCTTGCCCGAGCCGTTGGGACCCATGATGGAATGGACCTGGCCGGCGTCGATGGACAGGTCGATGCCGCGGAGGATCTCGCGGCCTTGGATGCTGGCGTGGAGGTTGTGGATTTCGAGCAGGGGCATGAGTGATCCTTTTAAGCGGGACCGCTCCCTTACGGTCGCGGCGCGTGGGGTCGACCTAACCGACGCTGCCTTCCAGGCTGACGCTCAACAGTTTCTGCGCCTCGACGGCGAACTCCATCGGCAACTCGCGGAACACTTCCTTGCAGAAGCCATTCACGATCATGT
>PLTC01000017.1 GCA_003165295.1 Rhodospirillales bacterium
CGGTATGGAACGGCTGCTGCTGCCAGTCGGGGCTGGTGAAACGATGATCGCCGGGCGGAGTGGCAATAACCTCGCGTCCCGCCAGTGCATCGATCCAGCGGCCCCATTGCGCAATTGCGAAACTGGCCAGATCGGCCCGGCGGCCGGGCGCATTGGCGAGATGCAGCCCCCAATCGGTGAACGCCAGCCAAAGCGCCGCCGGCGACAATCCGGCGGTCAGCCGGGCCTGCTGGGCGTGCAACTGCGCATCAAGGTTTTCGAAACTGACCGACGGGCGCAGCAATTCGCCAAGCGACGGCGGGCCGGCTGAGGCGGCGGCTGATGACGGCGTGGCGGCAACGGCAGTGGGCTGGCCAGGACTGTTCATCACAGTGGTTCCCGCAGGTCTTATGCAAAATCATATCGCACCGCACGATATGGGGGCGCGTTGATCCAGATCATCGCGCGCTCGCCGGCTTTCGCATTCCGCATGGCACGGTTGCGTAAGGCAAGTGACAGTTCAGGGGCGGTGGGATGTCTCGCGTCGCGAACTGGTCAACAACCCCTCCAGTGCCGTTCGCAGTTCCACCAGCGTGAACGGCTTGTTCAGCACCGGGCGATCCAGCAACGAGGGCGGCACCACCAGGCTCGCCTCATAGCCGGAGGCGAGCACGAACGGGATGCCGCGCGCCACGAGCACTTCGGCGGCCGGCCAAACCAGGGTGCCGTCGAGATCGATGTCAAGAATGGCGGCATCGATCTCCGCCGCTTCGGCCAGTTGGATCGCGGCGCATAGGCGTGGCGCAGGCCCCACCAACACCGCCCCCCACATTTTGAGGCTGCGAACCATGCTGTTGGCGAGCAACGCGTTATCCTCCACAAGCAGGATGCGTGCCCCCATAAGCTCGGCCGACAAGCTTCCCAGAGCTGTGGGGGGCCGCGGCACCGGGGGCGGGGGCGGGGGTGGCAGTTCGGCCACCGAGGCGATCTGATCCCACGGCATCTCAACGCTGCAGGTCAGTCCCTCGGCCGGGAAACCGAATTGCATCGTGCCGCCAAGCTCATACGACAGGCTACTCTCAATCAGAGTGAGGCCGAAACCCGGGGTCTCCGGCGCCGTTACCGGCGGCCCGCCGGTTTCACGCCACTGCAGCACCAAAATCGGTGATTCGGGCCGCTGCTCGGTGTGCCATTCAATCTGCACATGCCCACCCGGCCTGGACAGCGCGCCATATTTGGTGGCGTTGGTGGCGAGTTCGTGCAGCCCGAGGCTGAGTGCCAATGCCGCTTTCGGCCGCAGCACCACTGTAGGCCCGGCGGCAATCGCCACCATGGCGTTGGAATGCTCGATATAGGGGGCCATTTCCGCGTTGATCAACGCGAGCAGGTTGACCCCGTCCCAACGGCTTTTTGTCAGCAGGCTGTGCGCCCGGCTCATCGCCTGCAATCGACCCTCGAAGGTTGCCAGGAAGCCCGCAACCTTGTCGCCGCTGATCTGGCTCTGGCCGACCAGCGCGTGGATGGTGGCGAGCATGTTTTTCACCCGATGGTCCAGCTCGGCCATCAGAAAATCCTCCCGCCGCTTTGCCTCTGCCTGTTCGCGCGCGACCAGGTCGATCCGCCGCAACACCACTTCCAGCAGAGCCATCCGCAGCGAGCGGGCGGCACCGATCTCCACCTGCAACCAGGGGCGTGATTGCTGGTGAACCTCCTGCTGCCACGCCGCGAAACTGCCGCGCGGCGACAATCTCCCGCCGTGTTCGCCGCCTTGCATCGCCTTGTCGGGATTGCCGGCCCAGGTGACGGTCCGCGTCTGCTCGGGCAGGAACCACAGCACGTAGTCTCGCGGTGGATTGGACAGCGACAGCGCGAGCAGGCCACTGCCCAGATCGGCAAAGTCCGCGGCCAGCGGATACAACGCCGCCAGATTTTCGGTGGCAAAAATGCCCTCGTCGCGGCTGTGCAGCCAATCGACGAGCCCGGCGATCTCAGCGGCGGCAGGCGTGGGGCCGAGGCTGGTTGCCTGCCCGTTGAACCACAAGGCAACAGCACCGCTGGGAATAAACTCCAGCAGCTTCGGCAGCAAACGTCGCAACCCGCTTGGCAAATCCGACTCGTTGGCCAGTCCGAGCATCAGATCTTCCAGAATCTGCTTGGCGCCGAGCTTTCCCTCCAACTCCTGGGTGGTCAACTGGGTTTCCAACCGCAGCGACGCCATTTCGGCGAACAACTCGCAGGCCACCCGCAGCCGGGTGGGCACGAACAGCGGCGCGCGGTGGTGGCACGCGATCAAACCCCATAATTGGCCCTGGCGAACCAACGAGATCGACATCGACGCCGCAACGCCCATGTTGCCGAGGTATTCAAGGTGAATGGGCGACACGCTACGCAGCACGCTTTGGCTCATATCGAGTGGGCGAGCGGTGGTGGGGTTCAGAACGGGCTGCAACGGCGCGGGCCTGTAGCGCGCATTCGGGATCAGCCGCAGCCAGTTGCGCAGGTATAGCGCCCGCGCCTGCCGGGGAATGTCAGAGGCGGGGAAACGCAGCCCCAGGAAGCCTTCGGCCTCGGGGTCTCGTGCCTCCGCATCCACCAGGCCACTGCCATCCGCCAGGAAACGATAGACCATAACCCGGTCAAATCCGGTNNAGCTGCAGTTCCATGGTGTGCAGCATGGTCAGCGTGTTGTCGCGATCGCCCCCGTAAGGCGGCTCGAACTCCAACACCGCGACGCCGTCGCTCTCATACACGATCGCATCGACCGGGCGTTCGCCTTCTTGCGGCAGCATTTCAAACGCCGGCAGCGAACGGTTCAATTGCCGTTGAGTCTGCAAGGTATCACGCAACCGCGCCACCTGCTCCTCATTGAGCAGCACGTCGATGGGTTGCCCGAGCAGATCCTCGGCCGCGGTTCCGAGCAGGCCCAAAGTGTCGCCAGCCACCTGCTCGATCCGCAATGAAACCGGCGCCAAAGCGAGGAGCGCGCCATGCGGCTGGATGGAGCCCGGGATGTGGATGGGCTCGCTATCGCAAATATTAAGATCAACCGGCGGGATGGTTGTTTCCATCATGTTGGCTCCACCCGCAGCGCCGGGTCATTTGTTGCAGAATGTTTTCAATATCTGCCGCTGATTTCGTCAGCACGGGAGGCGCCGCCCATTGGCTGTAACGCTAATAACATCCGCCCGTTATTGCTAGGCGTTCTGCCAAAATGCCAATCATCATTATACGGAATTTTATTTCGAACTTGCCGAGATTAAACGATTGCGACCATCGAGAGGGGCTGGTGCCGGGTGCAGGATTTGAACCCGCGACCTTCGGTTTACAAAACCGCTGCACTACCACTGTGCTAACCCGGCCCGCTGCCCTGGTTTCTCCGCATTCACCACAGTGCTGTCAACTCGCATTTATCCAGAGATGCCGGCAGGGCGGTTATGTAGCTGCACATGCCCCTTGCCGGAGCGCTTGACCATATAGAGTGCTGCGTCGGCGAGCTGGATCACCAGATCGAGTTGCTCGGGCTCTGAAAGTCCTCTGGCCTCCACCGGCAAATGGTCTGGCCAACAGGCGCCGCCGAGGCTGCAGCCGACATGTACGGCGCGGCCGCCGAGAACGAAGGCCATCGAAACCGCGGCTTGGGCCCGCAGCGCCACGTCCATCGCCTGCGTGTCGCTCACCCCGCCCGGGGCTGGCAGGGCCAACAAGAATTCGTCCCCGCCGATGCGTGCCACCAGATCTTCCTTGCGCACCGTGCTGGCCAGCCGGCTGGCGACTTCGCACAGCAGGCGATCGCCGGCGGCATGGCCGAGCGTGTCGTTCACCCATTTGAAGCTGTCGAGATCGCAGACGAACAACATCAGCGCGCCACGTTCCGCCCGCACCCGCTCGAGGATGGCGGCCAGCTGGGTGCGCAGGCCCTGGCGGTTGAGCAGGCCTGTCAGCGGGTCGCGCAGGGCCAGTTCCTCCATATCTTCAAGCGCCAGTTGCTTGCGGGTAAGCGTTGCCACCATCGCGCGCAGCGACAGTGACAGGCTTTCGATCTCGGCGGGACCGCGCAGGCGGGGGATCTGCACATCGTCGCCCTGGCGCAGCCGCTCGGCGGCGGCAGCGATGCGGGCCAAGGGTGCCGTGGCCATGCCCGCCAGCAGCCAGCCGATGCCGGCGAAGCACAGCGCCACCCACAGGCCCGCCAGCCAGATCTCGTGGCGCAGCATGGTGGCCGGCGCAAAGGCGATGTCGACGGCTTCGCGCACCAGCACAGCCCAGCGCATTTCCTGCGAACCCGGCGCCGGGGCCGGGCCCACACCGCCCGCGAAGGAGATCCCGGTCAGGAAATCGCCGCCTGCACTGGCGTCCTGGAATCCCTGCCAACGCTCCACCGTCCAGCCATAGAACCCGGCGCGGGCGCGTGACACCGCATCCTGATTGACCGCAAGCCCGATCGTGCCGACCGGGCCGAGCAGCACGGCGTCCTGGTTGCTCACCAGGAAGCTTTCGCGGCGGATCACGCCGTCGGAGTCGCTGGTGATCAGCGAACGTTCGATGCCGCGCACCCATTTCCACGAAAGCTGTGCGGCGATCAGCCCGACCACGTCGCCATTGGCGTTGCGGATCGGCTGGACCAGATCCATCACCCGGGTGTCGTCCACCGGCTGGGGCAGGGCGCCGACGCCGGGGCCGCGCAGCCCGGCATGCCTGCCGCCGCGGGTGGAGATGTCGGTGCCGAGGCTGGCGGGATCGGTCGCTGCCAGCACCCGGCCACGCGCATCGGCAACCGCGATCCAGGTATAGGCGGGAACGCTGCCTTTCAAATCGTCGAGCAGCGCCTGGGTGCGCGCCAGCGACTGCGTGAGGGCCGGGGCGACGCCGATTCCCGGAGCTTGTTCGACGGTGTCTGGCAGTTCGCGCAAGGCGTCGATGCCGGCGAGCAGGTTCAGTTCACGCGCGCGAGTGGCCATTTCGATGTTGAGCCGCTCGGCCAGACGTTGGGCATCGAGCGCCAGTGACTGGCCGATCCTGGCGCGGGCCTCAATCTCCGAGGACCAACTGACAAGACCGCCCAGCAGGATCGAAACCAGCACCACCACCAGCGCCATTGCCGCACCGATGCGTTGCCGCAGTGTGCGACGGCTGAGCCACAGAAATCTTGATCGCGATGCAGCCATAAACGTTCCGGCGAATGTTCAATCCCACCATATGACGCGGCTTTCACCGCCGCGCCACCGCTGTGTGTGGTGCGTATGGTCATGGTGCCGCGGTGATGATGCGCCTTTCCGACGCATCGACAGCAACCATGCAACGGAGATAGCGCATGACCGATTCGGTTAAAATCCCTTTCGCCGTGAACCGACTGCGCAAATTGGGCGCACGTTCGCTGATGGCGGGCCTGTTGGCGGCATCTGCCTTGGTGGCGATTGCGCCGATCCCCTTTCAGTCCGCCCACGCCGCCGCCGTCGATACGGTGCAGACCGGCGCCCGACTGCCCGACTTTACTGACCTGGTCGCCAAGGTTCGCCCAGCCGTTGTCTCGATCACCTCGAAGATGATGGTGGAACCGGCCGCCGATACCGAAGACGCGCCGCAGGTGCCGTTCGGCCGTGGCCAGAAGCCCGGCCACTCCGCTCATAGCACCATGGAGGCGCGCGGCTCTGGCTTCATCATCGACGCTGACGGCACGGTGGTGACCAACAACCACGTGATCCACAATGCAAAGTCGATCAGCGTCACGTTGTCTGACGGCACCGAACTGCCGGCGAAATTGATCGGCACCGATCCGCGCACCGATATTGCCGTGCTGAAGATCGCCACCACGCGCAAGCTGCCGTTCATCTCGCTTGGCGATTCGGCGGCGGTGAAGCCCGGTGAGTGGGTGGTGGCGATGGGCAACCCGTTCGGCCTCGGCGGCACCGTGACCGCCGGCATCGTTTCGGCACTTGGCCGCGACATCGGCTCGGGTCCTTATGACGACTACATCCAGATCGACGCGCCGATCAACCAGGGCAATTCCGGCGGCCCGCTGTTCACCCAGGACGGCCACGTGATCGGCATCAACACCGCCATCCTGTCACCGACTGGTGGCAGCATCGGCATCGGCTTTGCCATTCCCGCCAACATGGTGCGGGCGGTGCTGGCGGCGGTGAACAGCGGCGGCAAGCCGGTGCGGCCGTGGCTGGGCCTGACCGGGCAGGCGGTGACCGCCGACCTTGCGGCATCGCTGGGGCTGGCGCGTCCGGCCGGCGTGCTGGTCCGGAGCGTCGATCCGCGCAGCCCGGCCGCCCAGAGCGGCCTCAAGGTCGGAGACGTGGTCACCAGCCTGAACGGTCGCGCCGTGGACGACCCCGAGGCGTTGCTGTTCCGGGCCGCCACCCAGCCGGTGGGCGACCGCGTCACCCTGGGGGTGGTGCGCCATGGCACCGACAGCACCATCACCTTCACGCTGACCGCGCCGCCCGAGGACCCGCCCCGTCAGGTGACGGCGTTGTCCGGGCGCTATCCGCTGTCGGGCGCCACCGTCGCCAATCTGTCGCCGGCCTTTGCCGAGGAGATCGACTTTACCGGCCCACCCCAAGGGGTGGTGATCACCGCGGTGGCCAGCGGCAGCCCGGCGTCCCAGGTCGGGTTCCAGCCGGGGGATGTGGTGTTGCGGGTGGACAGCCGCGACATCGCCGAGGTTCGCGACCTCAAGGCGGCGCTGGGCGCCGGAGCCGGCGGCGGCGTCGGCCAGTGGCGGATCAGCATCAGGCGCGACGATCAGGTTATCGACACCACCATTCGCTGGTAGGGGCATTCATTGACAGGGGGCATTCATTGACAGAGGACATTCGTTGGTAACGGGAACCCCATGACCCTGTTCGAGTCCCAGGCGCCGCGCCCGCTGGCCGACCGGTTGCGGCCGCAGACCCTTGCCGAGGTGGTCGGGCAGGAGCACCTGCTGGCGCCCGAGGCGCCGCTCGGCCGGATGGTGGCGGCTGGCCGGCTGGTCTCGATGGTGCTGTGGGGGCCGCCCGGTTGCGGCAAGACGACCATTGCCCGGCTGCTGGCGGAGCGGGTCGACCTGGAGTTCGCGCCGCTCTCTGCGGTGTTTTCCGGGGTGGCGGATTTGCGCAAGGTGTTCGAAGCCGCCCGCCAGCGCCGGGCGGTGGGGCGCGGCACCTTGCTGTTCATCGACGAAATTCACCGTTTCAACCGCAGTCAGCAGGACGGTTTCCTGCCCTATGTCGAAGATGGTACGGTGACGCTGGTGGGCGCCACCACCGAGAATCCTTCTTTCGAACTGAACGCCGCGTTGCTGTCGCGGACCCAGGTGTTCGTGCTGCACCGGTTGGACGAGGCGGCGCTGGAACGGCTGCTGGTCCGGGCCGAGACCGCCACCGGCCGGGGGCTGCCGCTGGCCGCCGACGCCCGGCAGGCGCTGAAGGCGATGGCCGACGGCGACGGCCGCTTTCTGCTCAATCTGGTCGAAGACCTGCTGGCGCTGCCGCCGGGGCCGGTGCTCGACACCAACCGGCTGGCGGCCACCGTCCAGCGTCGTGCCCCGCTTTACGACAAGGCCCAGGACGGCCACTACAACCTGATCAGCGCCCTGCACAAGGCTTTGCGCTCATCGGACACCGATGCCGCGTTGTACTGGCTCGCGCGGATGCTGGCGGGGGGCGAAGATCCCCGCTTTGTGGCCCGCCGGCTGGTCCGTTTCGCCAGCGAGGATGTCGGGCTGGCCGATCCCGATGCCCTGGTCCAGGCGCTGGCGGCCTGGGAAACCTACGAACGGCTGGGCAGTCCCGAGGGTGAACTGGCGTTGGCCCAATGCGTGATCTATCTGGGCACGGCCCCCAAATCCAACGCGATCTACCGTGCGTTCAATGCAGCCATGGCTGCCGCGCAGGCCAGCGGCTCGCTGATGCCGCCGAAACATATTCTCAACGCCCCGACCCGATTGATGAAAACCATGGGCTATGGCGCCGGCTACACCTATGATCACGATACTGCCGAAGGATTCTCGGGGCAGAATTGCTTTCCCGACGAGCTGGCCCGGCAACAGTTCTATCAGCCGGTGGAACGTGGCTTTGAACGGGAAATCCGGCGGCGACTTGATTACTGGGCAAAGTTGCGGGCGCGGACGGGTTCCGGTGGGCCGGCGTCATAGGCCGGCCGGATCAGGGGCGGGCCGGATTGGCCCCGGCCGACGGATAAAAGCTCCGGCGTCGGCCCCTGGTAACCTCAACGTAACCTTTTTGCCGGTGTAATCCTCGACGGATGATTCGAAAAAATGATTCGAAGAGGGGACGTCCATGCGTTTGCTCCTGGTTGAGGACGAGGGCGAACTGGCCGATCTGGTCAGGACCAAATTGACCGGGGAGGGCTTTGCCGTGGACATTGCCGGTTCGGCCGAGGACGCCCGGGCGGCGATGGAGACCACGGGTTACGACGCGGTGATCCTGGATCTGCGCCTGCCCGACGGCGACGGCATCGAGGTTTTGCGCGAGGTGCGCAATTGCCGGAATCAGACGCCGGTCATTGTGGTGACGGCACGGGACTCCGTCAACGACCGGGTGCGCGGCCTCAATGCCGGGGCCGACGACTATCTGGTGAAGCCGTTTGCCCTCGAAGAACTGGTGGCGCGCATCGCCGCGGTGCTGCGCCGGCCCGGCGCGGCGCTGGGCCTGCGCCTGGAAATTGCCAACCTGGCGTTCGACACCACAACCCGCGAGGTGGCGGTGGGCGGGCAGCCGCTGGTGGTGCCCCGGCGCGAACTGGCGGCGCTGGAACTGCTGATGCGGCGCGCGGGTCGGGTGGTGACCAAGGATGCCCTGGAAAACGCGGTCTATTCCAATGGCGAGGAGACCGAATCGAACGCCATCGAGTCTCACCTGTCGCGCCTGCGCAAGCGGTTGCGCGAAGCCGGGGCCGGGGTGGCCATCCTGGGCGTTCGGGGTGTTGGGTATATGTTCCAGTCCGCCGGGGCCTGACGGAGGGAAGCACAGGGCATGACCGAAGAGGGCGTAACGTGGGCATTCCAGGGATGCCGGAAGACGACTCCCGGACCGCCGGCGGCGGCCCCGGGCCGGCGGCCGTCCCTGGAAGCCAGTTTGATTTTCCGGCTGTCACTGCTGTATGTCGGCACCATTCTGGTGGCGGCAGTGGTCTATCTGATCGGGGCCTGGGCCAGCCATCGGATCGAGGCGTCGTACCAACTGGAGTCGCTTGCCGACGAACTGTGCGGCGACGTTGTCCGCGATGCCGACGGCACGCTGCGGTTGGTGCTGCCGTCGGCGTTTCGGCAACGGGTGGCCGGAATTCCCGACTTCGAGATGGCGGTGGCCGACGACGCCGGCGGGGCGCCCGCCGTGGGGTCGTCCCCGGCGCTGGTGCCGCTGGTTTCGGGGGCGCCGGCCTTGTGGACTTCGGCACAGTTCTTCCGGCGGGGGAACGGCCGGCCGGTTCAGGGCATTGTCGAGACCGTGGCGGCACCCGCCGGCATGATCCGGGTGGCCATGGTCCGGGGCCGGCCGAGCCTGCCGGATATTCTTGGCTGGGTTTACGACGAGGTGGCCTTCGAGGTGCTGCCGGTGGTGCTGCCGGCCATGGTGCTGACCCTGTTGATCGGCGCGGTTACGGTGCGGCGGGCGATGGCGCCGTTGAAACGGCTGTCGGCCGCCGCCGGGGCCATCGATCCGCGGCAGGCCGGGGTGCGGCTGGCCGAAGACGCCGTCCCGCGGGAGGTGCTGCCGCTGGTTCAGGCCATGAACCGGGCGATCGGACGCATCGAACTGGCCTTGCAGCAGCAGCGACGCATGACCGCCAACGCCGCCCACGAGTTGCGGACACCACTGGCCATTTTGCGTGCCCGTCTGGACGGGCTGCCCGCGGGGACCGGCCGGGACGGTCTTGACCGCGACGTGCGCCGTCTTAGCCGGCTGGTCGAGCAGTTGATGACGGTGTCGCGGCTCGAGGCCGGGCAGGTGGCGGTGGACGGCACCATCGATCTGGTTCGCGTCACCCGCGAGGTGCTGGCCGACGCCGCGCCGCTGGCCATGGCCCAGGGGCGCGCGGTGGAATTGGTGGCGCCCGGGCGGGCGGTGATGGTGCCGGGCAATGCGCTGGCGCTGGGTGACGCGCTGATGAACCTGATCGACAACGCCCTGCGCCACAGCCCGGAAGGCGGCACGGTCGAAGTGGCGGTGGAGGCGGCGGGGGCTGGCGACGGCCGGGCCTTACCGGTGGTAGCGCTGGAGGTCAGAGATCGCGGACCGGGTATCGCCGCCGCCGATCGGATACAACTTTTTGAACCGTTCTGGCGCGGCCGGGACCAGCACGGCAAGGGCAGTGGTCTCGGCCTCGCCATCGTCGCCGAAACCGTCGCGGTCCATGGCGGTACGGTTTCAGTGCAGGACCGGCCGGGCGGCGGCTCGGTTTTTCGCATCGAACTGCCGGCGCCGGAAATGGTCCCGTGAAGCTCCGGGTGATGCCGGCACCAGCAATGCGGATTGTCATGAACTGTTAACCTCGCTATGCATATCGACCGATTATGAGTGCATGTCCGCTCCCACCGCGTTATCTTGCCGGAGGCGTTGCGAGGCACTGGTGCCGTTTGCAGGTCAGGGGAGGTCGAGATGTCCGCCGATGTGAATGACTCCGTGCCGAGGCCAAGCGGAAATTCAACCGGTAAGTGTGTCCTGATCGTGGAGGACAATGAATTGAACATGAAGTTGTTCCACGATCTGCTTGAGGCACACGGCTACGCGACGCTCCAAACCAAGGACGGCATGGAGGCTTTAAAGCTGGCGCGGGAGCATCGGCCGGATCTGATTCTGATGGATATCCAGCTCCCGGAGGTGTCGGGGCTGGAGGTGACCAAGTGGATCAAGGAAGATGAGGAGCTGAAGACCATCCCGATCATTGCCGTAACAGCCTTTGCGATGAAGGGCGACGAAGAGAAAATTCGTGAGGGCGGCTGCGAGGATTACCTTGCCAAGCCGATTTCGGTGACGAAATTTCTTCAGGCCGTTCAACGTTATCTGAGTTGAATGGGAATAAATCCAGACGGTGGGAAACTGACTCCCGATGTCCGCACGAGTGCTCGTTGTTGACGACGTCATGCCGAATGTCAAATTGCTCGCGGCCAAGCTGACTCGCGAGTATTTTGACGTGATCACTGCCTATAATGGGCAGCAAGCATTGGAGTTGGTCAAAAAAGAAAGCCCGGATATCGTTCTCCTGGACGTGATGATGCCCGGGATGGACGGTTTTGAGGTCTGTCAGCGGATTCGCTCGGACCCCATGACCATGCACATTCCGGTGGTGATGGTTACGGCGCTGTCGGACATTTCCGATCGGGTGCGCGGCCTGGAGGCGGGCGCCGACGATTTTCTGACCAAGCCGGTCAACGACATTGCGCTGTTCGCCCGGGTGCGCTCGCTGGTCCGGCTCAAGATGATGATGGACGAGTGGCGGCTGCGGGAAAGCACCTCGGGCCATTTCGGCATGCTTAACAACGGCATAAGCCTGCTGTCCGAGTCGACCGACGAAGCCCGGGTGCTGGTGCTGGAAGACAGTCCGCTGGACCTGGACAAGATTACCGAGACCCTGAAGCGGGATGGCAGCGTGGTCTATTCCGCGACCACCGTCGGCGATGCCCTGGAGCGGGCATTGACCAACGATTTCGAGCTGGTCATCGTCAGCCTGACCCTGCTGAACGAGGACGGCCTGCGCCTGTGTTCCCAGTTGCGCTCCCACGAGCGCACCCGTCAGGTGCCGATCCTGCTGATGATCGACGAAGGCGACATGAACCGGGTGGCGAAGGGGCTGGAACTCGGCGCCAACGATTATGTGATCAAGCCCATCGATCGCAACGAGTTGCAGGCACGGGTGCGCACCCAGATCCGGCGCAAGCGTTACCAGGACCGGTTGCGCGCCAACTACGAGCAAAGTCTGTCGCTGGCGCTGACCGATTCTCTGACCGGCGTCTTCAACCGCCGTTACGTCAGTGCCCATCTGCCGCGTCTGCTGGATCGGGCCGCCGACAGCAACAAGCCGGTTTCGATCCTGATGTTCGATATCGATCACTTCAAGCGGGTGAACGATACCTTCGGCCATGATATCGGCGACGAGGTCTTGAAGGAAGTGGCGGAGCGGGCTTCCCGCAACCTGCGCAACTTTGATCTGGTGGCCCGGTTGGGCGGCGAAGAATTCGTGGTGATCATGCCCGATACCGATGGGGAATCGGCGCTGATGGTCGCGGAAAGGTTGCGCAATCGCATCGGCGATACGGTATTCAGGATCAGCGCGCCGGTGGGGGAGATCGTGGTCACGGTCAGCGTCGGGGTGGCGGTCGGCGGGCGGGTCGGTGACACCGTCGAGACCCTGATCAAGCGTTCCGACGAGGCGCTCTATGAGGCCAAGCGATCCGGCCGCAACCGGGTGGTTGCCGACAAGCGCGACATCCCGTTGAGCGTCCTGCAAAGTCTGCAAGAGCAGCAACAAGCGATTCCCCGCGCGCCTGACGGTGCGGTGGCCGGGTCGAGCTGACGGGCCGGGCCGTGAGTTCCCGCGAGTGTGGATCAGGGGGCGCGAAGCACACGATTTACGCGGCGTTGGCGACCAATCTTGGTATCGCTGCGATCAAGGCCGCCGCCGCCTGGACCGGCAGCGCCGCCATGTTCAGCGAGGCGGTTCATTCGCTGGTGGATACCGGCAACCAGTGGCTGATGCTTCACGGTCTGGCCCGTGCCGCGCGTCCCGCCGACGCCCGCCATCCTTTCGGTTACGGCCGCGAATTGTACTTCTGGGTGTTCGTGGTGGCGCTGATGGTGTTTGCCGGCGGTGGCGCGGTCAGCCTCGGCCGCGGCTTTGCCCGGATGCTGGACCCGGCGCCCATCGAAGCGGCGTGGATCAACTATCTGGTGCTGGGGGTGTCGTTAATCCTGGAGTTCGGCAGTTGCCGGGTGGCGTTCCGGGAATTCCGTAACCAGACCGGCACGCTGGGAGTGCTGGAAGCGATGCGTCGGAGCAAGGATCCGACGGTGTTCGCGGTCCTGTTGGAAGATCTGGCGGCCTTGGTCGGTCTGGCGGTGGCCCTGGCCGGGATCGTGGCCGCCCAGGTGCTGGGCGCGCCCTGGTTGGACGGCGCCGCCAGCGTGGTGATCGGCGCCGTGCTGATCGGGGTGGCCGGCTTCCTTGCCGTCGAATGCAAGAGCCTGCTGATCGGCGAGGCCGCTGCCGACACCCTGGTTGCCGGCGTGCGGCGGTTGGCTCTGGCGGCGCCCAATGTTGATGCGGTCAACGCCATCCTGACCCAGCATCTGGGTCCGACCGAGGTGCTGGTGGCGCTCAGCCTGGATTTCGCGGACTCCGAAACCGCGGGTGCGGTCGAACGGACCGTGGCCGGGCTGGAGCGGGTGATCAAGGCCGCGTTCCCCGAGGTGACGCACCTGTTTGTCGAGGCCCGCGGCGGTTGAGCGGCTGTGCCGTCCCGGGCCTGATGGGGGGCGGTCACCGATTACGATTGATCGGATGCCGCGGTCGGCGGATATAGTCCAGGGGCAAGAGGCTCGCATGCCGCAAGGCTGGGTGTCATAGCGCGCAGTCTGGTGGCGGCCGCCGGCGGCGGTTGGAGAGCGATCATGGTCGGTGAATCGTCGGGGCACAAGGCCGAATACGTCGAAGACCTGATGAAGCAACTGGACGCCCACCGCAAATGGGTCCAGGGCCTGCGCGGCGGTCGTCCGGCGGATCTCGGGCAGGCCGACCTGTCCGGCCTGTCGCTGCCCAAGGCGGTCCTGCGCAAGGCCCGACTGACCGGCGCCTGCCTGACCCACATCGATCTTTCAGGCGCCGATCTGGGGGCGGCGATTCTGATCATGGCCGATCTGAGCCGGAGCGATCTGCGCGGCGCCGACCTGATGGGGGCGGACCTGCGCGGCGCCTGCCTCAACGGGGCCAATCTGGCCGATGCCAATCTGGCCGGAACCGACTTCGGGGTGGGCTCCATCGCCACCGCCAACCCGATGGTCCGCTTTACCGGGACACCCACCCCGGCCCGGCGCACCGAACTGCGGGACGCCGACCTGTCGCGGGCCTTGATGCGGGGGGCCAAGCTGGCCGATTGCGACCTGACCGGGGCCGAACTGGTGGATGCCGATCTGACCTGCGCCGATCTTCGGGGGGCGATCCTGGTGGCCACCGACCTGAGCGGTGCCACCTTGACCAGTGCCGAGTTGAAGGGGGCGGTGCTGTCGGGGGCGCGAATCGACGAGACGGTGCTGGCCCAACTGGTGGAGTTGGGGGTCGAACGACGGGCCAAACTGGCGTCGGTGGCCGACCGGTTGCCGGCGCTGATCGAGCAACACCGGCACTGGATGGAGTCCCACGGCAGCGAGGGGCAGCGGCTGGAACTGGATATGGCCGATCTGGAGGGGGCCAACCTTGCCGGCTACGACCTTTCGGGGGCCTTGATCCGGCGCTCCAACCTCGACGGGGCGAATCTTCGGGATGCGGTGCTGGTGATGGCCGATCTTGCCTATTGCTCCATGGCCGGTGCCGACCTTTCGGGGGCCGATCTTTCGGGCTGCGCCCTGCGCCGGGTCAACCTGAGTGGCGCCAGCCTGAAAGACGCCGTGCTGAAATCGGTGCCGATTGTCGGCGACCCCGAGCGGCCGTGGCCGACCAACCTCCAGTCGGCCCGGCTGGTCAATGCCGACGTGCGTTGCCGGGTCGCCGAGGGCGTGTTGCTCGGCTATTCGGATCTGATCGGCGCCCAACTCAATCTGGCGCTGCTCAAGGGGGCCGATCTGACCGGGGCGAGGTATGTCCGACCCGCCGCCGAGGCTTCGGAATGATCGGGAGTAGCGCACTTGTCCTGATTTTGCAGGGCTCTGTCCTGCACCCGCGAAGGAGGCTCGCCTCCCGGCAGTGTCTCAGTTTGAACTTCAGCTCTACGTGGGAGCCAACGGCAGCTATCGGCCGAGCGGACCTCCCGATATAGGACGATAATGCTAAAACTTACCTGTCTCTGCGGTCAAGTCCGCATCGAAGTGGCAAAGCGACCGGACTTCATCAACGAGTGCAATTGCACGCTATGCAGCAAGTCTGGCGCTCGCTGGTCCTATTTCCACCCCTCCGAAGTCAGCATAGAGGGCGCGACCGGAAAATATAGCCGGGAAGACAAAGACGACCCGGCCGCAGAAATCCACTTCTGTGGCCGATGTGGTTCGACTACGCATTTCACGCTGACGGAGAGCGCCATATCGAAATTCGGTAATGTCCAGACGGGCGTTAATATGTCGCTGGCAGATGAAAGCGATCTCGTCGGAATCGAACTTCGTTACCCTGACGGACGGGCTTGGTCGGGCGGGACCGACTTCGGCTATGTGCGGGAGCCTCGAGTCATTGGCCAAAGCGCGCCTTCGCAATGACTGCTTACGAGGATTGCCGCTAAGGCGAAAGCCAAATTGAGACACGACCCGCCTCCCTGACCTCGTGACGTCATGGGTTCAAAGGGCGGGCAGGCCCTTTGCGGGTGTGGGCAGAGCCCACAAAACCCTTTTTATTTCAACGATCTGTCGTATTCCGGCGCCTATGGGGCTTTGCCGCCGTTGCCCCCCACCAGGGACCGTGACGGCCCGCGGCTCAACGCCACGCCCCTTCCAGATCGGCGCCGCGAAAAGACGTTCCCTCCAGCACACAGCCCTTGAGATTGGCGTTGCGCAGGATCGCCCCGTTCAGGGAAGCGTGGGTCAGATTGGCGCCGCGCAGGATCGCCCCGTCCAGATTGGCGGGCCACAGGCGACTGCCGCTGGCCAGCGGCAGCGGCGCGAAGTTCGTCTTGACCAGACTGGCTTCGGAAAGATTGGCCTTACGAAGATTGGTGCCGCGCAAATCACCACCATCCAGGCGAATCCCGGGCATGCTGGTATAGGACAGATCAGCCATGCTGAAATTGATCCCGGTCCAGTCGCCACCATCGATGCGACAGCGCCGCAACCGGCATCCGGCCAGATTGCGGTTGCTGACTTTGATAAGCGGGATCTTGATCTGGTTGAAGTCGAGGCGCCGTCCGCTGGCGCCGCCGCTGTCGATCCACTTTTCATGATCGGCAATGGCTTGGAGAAACCGGTCCCCATCCACGGTCGCGACATAGGGTTCGACCGTGCCGCCGAGTTCGGAAATCTGTTTGGCCGTGGTGGAATCGATGGCGGTCAGGTCGACGACCATGCCGGTCACGATGGCCCCGGTCATGTTGGCGCCGGACAGATCGACCCCGATCATCACCGATCCGGTCATGTTGGCGCCGCGGAGGTCGGCCTCGACCAGCTCCGCGCCCGAGAAGTCGCATCCCGCCAGATTGGCCTGGCACAACACCGCCCGTTCCAGCCGGGCTTCGGTCAGAACGGCCGCGCCGGAATCCTTGCGCAGGCCGTCCCGGGCATCGGCATTGACCCCGGTATTGGCACCCAGGTCGGCGCCCCGCAGGTTGGCGCCGGTCAGAGAGGCGCGGTGCAGGTTGGCGCCCCGCAGGTCGGCGTCGGTGAGGTCGGCATCAAGGAGGTCGGCCTCCTCCAGGTCGGCACCGATCAGGCTGGCCTTGGACAGGTCGGCGCGACGCAGATTGCTTCTCGAGAGATTGACCCCGGCCAGCGATGCCGAGCCCAGGCGGGCGCGCTCCAGGTTCATCCCGGACATGTCTTTGAAATCGAGGTCCGCCGGTCGCCCACCTTTGCCGTTCAGCCAGTTTCGGTGGACCATCAACTCCCGCAGTACGCTGGTGCTGTCATCATTGAGGTAACGACTCACCTCATCATCAAGAACGATTCCAGCGCCGCGGTCGCGCGTAACACCGACTTCATCGTCGTTTTGCATGACATCTCCCGTGCATCCACCCAGAGGCGTTCTGGACTTCCCCGGCAAAATCCAAACACCCCGTCCCCGGCCCGTACCCCGCACAAAACCTTACCTCACGGCCCCCGGTTTTGGCAACGCACCAATCCGTCACCCTTCTTGGCGCCGCATCTGCAACACGAAGTTGTATGGCGCGCCCGAAACCGAAAAGCCCGCAACAGCGGCCTTGCCGATCCTGGTCCGATGGACGACAAAGGCCGCCGGCACGCCGGCGGGGAGCGGAGAGACACGCCAGCGATAACGATACACCGGACCGAAACAAACCGAAAGAAGGAAAGGACTCGTGAAGATGCCCGGCAGTGACGGTCCGACGCCCCAGGCGTCTGCCCTGCGGCAGCGCGTCATCAGATTGGTGGGCGCGCGACTGGCGATCGGGCTTGGGCTGGCGGCGGCGGCGGTGGCCATGACGGCGCAATTCCTGTGGCTGGATGCCCTGCCCGAGACTCCGGCCAACGACCTCGCCATGCACACGGCGATGGTCGACGGTTTCCTGGACGCGCTGTCGTCGGGGCAATGGCTGCCGCGGTTGCTTGGCGCTCCGGGCCATGTGCCCGACATTCCGGTGTTTCAATATTACGGCTTCGTCACCGGCCTGGTCGGTCTGCCGGGGGTGTTGGTCGGTCTCCCGGCGTTCCAGGCGCTGATGATCGGGCTGCTGGGACTGCGGATGCTTGGCTTGTTCGGGGTCTATGCCACCGGCCGCCTGCTGGGCGGCGGCCGGCCGGTGGCGTTCCTGGCGGCGCTGGTTTACGGCTTCACCCCCTATTTGCTCTCGAATCTTTACGGCCGGATCGATGTCGCCGAGAGTCTGGCCCACTGTGAGCTGCCGTTTCTGGCGCTGGGGTTGGTGCTGGCCGTGTCCCGGTCGGTGCCGGCGGGCGCCGTGGTGATTGCCGGCACGATTGTGTGCCTTGCCTTGACCCACCCGATTTTCCTGCTGTATGGCGCGTTCGGGCTGGGGCTGATGGTACTGGTCTGCGGCAGCCGCCGGGGCTGGGTGGCGGCGGTGGCCGGTGGCGTGACCGGGCTGCTGCTGTCGGCGTTCCAGTGGTACCCGGCGATGCTCAGCGACGATCTGCTGTCGGGTCATTTCCTTAAATACTCGCCGTTTCATGCCGCGGCACTGACCTCGGCCAGCGGCCTCTATGGTCCGCCCCTGAGTATGGCCGACCGCGGCTGGACCACGGCCGAGGCGCCGTTTGTGTTCCATACTCCGGGATGGCTGACCCTGCCGGTGCTGGTGGCGCTGACGGTGCTGCTGTCACGCCGGTCCCCCTCCGGGCGGGCGCGCTGGTTGCGGGTGATGCTGATATCGGGAGCGGTGTTCCTGTTCCTGGCCTATTGTCCGGTGGACGTCTTCCAGTTCCTGCCCCAACAGACCTGGGCCTTGCAGATGCCGTACCGGCTGCTGGCCTTTTCGGCGCTGTTCACGGCGCTGGCGCTGCCGCTGGTGCGGCCCCGGCTTGGTCCGGTTGCGGCGGCGGTGCTGCTGGCGGTCACGGTGGCCCAAAGCGCCCCGGTGCTGCTGCACCCGACCTATCGGACGCCGCTGGCGGTTCCGGCGTCGACCTACGCTTCCACGGACTACCTGATCCGGGACCGCAGCGGCCTGACCACCCCCGACGGTTGGCTGGTCTACCACGCGGTTCCGCTTTATCCGCCGCCGCCGTCGCGGGAAAGCCGGCCCGGGGCCGCGCCCGACGACGATGGCAGTGGCGTCGGGACCATTGCGGATTCCGATGGCTGGTTGCGTCATGACAACCGTTGGACGGTGCGCCGGGTCGATGGCCTGCCGTCACGGCTGCGGATCGAGGGCTGGTCCGGTTTTACCGGCTCCGACGCCCGATTATGGCTGGCCGCCGCCGATCGCCCGGAATGGCCGGTGAGCGAGGTCCGCCGGATCGCCCCCGGCCGGTTCGCGGCGAGCCTGGATCTGCCGCCCGGACCGGGGCCGTTCCGCCTGGTGACCGACCCGCCGTCGGCCGCGCGGCGGCATGCGGCCGGCGGCGTCGGGCCGGGCCTTCGCCTGACCGCCATCGAGGCCGGTCCGGCCCGGGTCTGGCATCGTCCCGGGACTCCGGTTCCGGCGGTGCTGCATCTGGTCGGCCACACCCTGCTCGCCGATGGCCCCACCGGGTTATGGCTGGCCGCGCCCGAGGCTCCGGACCGGCCGCTGACCACCCGGATCGATGTCGGCCCGGGCGCCTTCGATGTGGTGCTGCCGCTGCCCGACCGGCCCGGCGACTATGTGCTGGTGCCGTCGCGGTTCCAGGTGCCGGCGCAGCGGCAGCCGGAGTCGGGAGACCCGCGGCGACTGAGTGTCCGCCTCGACCGGGCCGAGGTCGAAGCGGTGTCGCCCGCCGGTCAGCCGGTTCCGTCCACGGCGATCCCCGCCGACGCGGTGGCGCGGACGGCGACCGGGGCCTATGATCGCCGGTTCGTGGTGGCCTCTCCGGTCTGGCCGCGTCCCGACGGCCGGTTGGCCAAGGCGGTTCCGGTGACGCTGCCGCTGGCCTTCAGCCCCTTCTTCGCGATCACCCAGGACGGCCGGCCGCTGCCGGCTGCTCCCGATCGGACCGGCCGGGCGGTGGTGGTCACCGCCGATCTCGCCGGGCCGATCGACGCGCATTACCGGTTGCCGGCGGTGTGCGGGCCGGCGGCGGCGCTGGGGCTGATATTCGCGTTTTGGTTGCTTTTCCTCGGCGTGAGGAACCTAGCCGCGAAATCGGCGGACCCGTCGACGTCACCGATCTGGGGAGACCCGGCCCATGGCCCGGCACAATAAGAGAAACCAATTGCGCCGGGTTGGGGTTTTCGGCAGGCTGAACCGCAGGGCGGGCGTGGCGGATCGCGTGGCGGATCGCGTGGCGGATTGGGCGGCGGCGGGTGGTGAACGATGTCCCAGACGATAGCGGTGGCACGCGATCCCCGCGTCGATTTTTTCCGGGGACTGGCCCTGGTGTTCATCTTCATCGACCACATTCCGGAGGACGTGCTGAACGACTTCACGCTGCATGCGGTGGCGTTCTGCGATGCTGCCGAGGTCTTCATCTTTCTTTCGGGTTATTCGGCCGGGCTTTATTATGGAGCGGCGTTCCGCCGTACCGACTTTGTGCATGGCGAGGCGCTGTTGCTGCGGCGGATCTGGACGCTGTACATCGCGCATATTTTCGTCTTTATGATCTACGCGGCGACGGTCTCCTATACCGTCGAGACCTTCCACAATCCGATGTATACGGAGGAACTCCAGGTCGGCGAGTTTCTCACCTCGACCCATGTGGTGATCGTCAAGGCCCTGCTGTTGCAGTTCCAGCCGGCCTATCTCGATATCCTGCCGCTCTACATCGCCTTGCTGGCACTGCAACTGGTGCTGATGCCGCTCGCCCGCCGGCGCCCGCTGCTGTTGCTGGTGCCGTCGGTGGCGGTCTATCTGGTGGTTCAGGTCTGGGGCTGGCCGAATCTGCCGGCCTATCCCGAGGATCGGACCTGGTACTTCAATCCGTTTGCCTGGCAGGTGCTGTTCTGCCTGGGGGTGGCGCTGGGGCTGGGCCGGCTGGCCGGTCGCCGGCTGTTTCCCCACGGTCGCCGGTTGGTCGGGATGGCGGCGGCGGTGGTGGCGGTTTCGGCGGTGATCAAGCTGAGCTGGACTCTCCACTGGCATTTCGACGAGGTTCCGGCCCTGCTGATCGGCTGGCTGGAGCCGATCAGCAAGACCAACCTCGCGCCGCTGCGGCTGATCAACTTTCTGGCGCTGGCGCTGGTGGTGGCGGGAGTGATGACGCCCAAGGCGCGGCTGCTGGAAACGATCCCGGCACGGGCCATGATCGCCTGCGGGCGGCTTTCGCTGAACATCTTCTGCCTTGGTATTCTGCTCTCGGTGATAGGCCATTTCATGCTGGTGGAATTGGGCAGCGGCTTCGCCATGCAGGCGGCGGTCAACGGTGCCGGCATCGGCGCCATGGTGCTTGCCGCCTGCTTTATTCTGTGGTTCCGGCGGGTGGAGCGGCCGCCATCCCCTGCGCCCCGGGGCGCCGCCCGCGACTCAGCCGCCCGCGACTCAGCCGCCCGCGACTCACAGGAGTAACCGCTCATGACGTTCCGGTTGCCGTTCGGGTTCGTGGTGGGGGTGGCGCGGGCGCTGGCGGTGGCGGCGCTGGTCGTCGGCTCATGGCCGCCGGTCGCGGTGGTCCGGCCGGCTGCCGCCGAAACCGCGGCACCGGCCGCCGCCGACCGTTGTGCCGCGCCGACCGAACTGGTGGGCGATGAGGCCGGATTTCCCGACCTTGCCGACCGGCTGCGCCTGGGGCAGCCGGTGGTGATCGTGGCCATCGGCGGCGCCTCGACCCGCGGCGCCTGTCCGCTGGAGCAATCCTATCCGGCCCGGCTTCAGGCCGAACTGTCCGGCCGCTATCCCGGGAGCCCCATCAAGGTCTTCAACCTGGGGGTGGCGCGCGAGACCGCGGTCGAGATGCTCCGCCGCCTGCCGGTCGAGGTGCTGCCGCTCAAACCCCAACTGGTGATTTGGGAAACCGGGACCAACGACGCCGTCTCGGGGGTCATCCTCGACGACTTTGCCCAGGCGCTCAAGGAAGGGCTGGCGCTGCTGAAGGGGGCAGGCGTTGACGTGCTGATGATGGATATGCAATACTCGCGCGAATCGGTTGAGGTGATTAACTTTGAACGATATCAAAAGACCATGCAAGGTATTGCTGCGGTGGGCGATGCCCGGATGTTCGGGCGCTATGCCATCATGAAATACTGGAGCGAGAGCGGTGCCTTTGAATTTGACGGGCCAAAGGCGGAACGACGGGAACTGGCGGTGCAGGTTTACGAGTGCCTCGCCCGCCGCCTTGCCGACACCATCGTTGCCCCGCGACCCTAAGCAGGCTTGCGGTGGCTCTGCCACACATGCCGTTGTGCCGGAAGCAGAGCCACCGCAAGCCTGCTTAGAGTCTCTGTGTGCGCAAACCTCAAGAGGTTTGCTGAGGACCCGGCGGCGGCGGAACACCCGGGCGGTGGTGGCGGCGCTGGTGGGGTTGCTGGTCTGCGGCGCGCCGGGGATCGGGCCGGCCCGGGCGGCGCACCCGGAGGCGCAACGGCGTTGTGCCGCTTCGGCGGCGCTGGAGCAACTGAGCCCGGCACCGCTGCACACCGAGGCCCGGCTGGCCCAGGGTGCTCCGGTGGTGGTGGTGGCCATCGGCTCTTCGTCCACCGAGGGTATCGGGGCCAGTTCCCCCGCGAGCAGCTATCCCGCCCGGCTTCAGGCGCGGTTGCGCCGGCATTGCCTGACCTGCGTCATCACCGTGATCAACAAGGGCGTGGGCGGCGAAACCGTGGACCAGACTTTGGCCCGCTTTGACCGTGACGTGTTGGTCTACCGGCCGAATCTGGTGATCTGGCAGGTTGGCAGCAACGATATCCTCCGGGGCGAGGACCTCGAGGCTTATATTGCCGCGGTGACCGGCGGCATCGGGCGTTTGCGCGCCGCCGGGATCGAGGTGGTGCTGATGGACATGCAGTTTGCCCCCAGCCTGCTGGTCCACCCCCAGGTCACGGCCATGGAATCGCGCCTGGTCGAGGTGGCCCAGACGCAGCGGGTGGCATTGTTCCATCGCTTTGACATTATGGAACAGTGGATCGTCGGCGGCCGGTTCCGCTTTGCCGACATGCTGTCCCGCGATGCCCTGCATATGACCGATGCCAGCTATGATTGCCTGGCGCGTTTGCTCAGCGGGGCCTTATTGCATGAGGCCCGGGACCGGACGCCCTGAGAGGCTGACCGGGAATGCCCGGTTTTGCGGGAATAAGTCCAGTGTTTCCATGGGGTATTCTTTGTCGGAGGCGGTTGTTTACCGCACGCCGTCCGAGGCGGTGTGGTGACCGGCCGGCTTCGGACGTCGTCCGAGGCCATGGGGTGACCGGCCGGCTTCGGACGACGTCCGAGGGGGAGTCTGAAACCGATGCTGCCGGACAGCGACCAGGATCCCGATGCCCTGCCGGCCGGCTACCGGCTTCAGGACTACTGTTTGCTCGGGGTGCTGGGACGGGGCGGTTTCGGGATCACCTATCGGGGCGAGGCCGTGACCGGGGGTGGTGCGGTTACGATCAAGGAATTCCTGCCCGATCGCCTGGCGGTGCGGGCAGGGGGCGAGGTGTGCGCGCGGACCCGGTCCTTCAAAGCGGAGTTCGACCGGCGGCTTCGGGACTTCCTGGACGAAGGTGCGGGCCTTCAACGACTTGGCGGGTTGGACCATATCGAACCGGTGATCGGCTCCTTTTGCGCCAACGGCACCGGCTATCGGGTGGCGGCCATGGTTCCCGGCGTCGCTCTGGCCGGTCATCTGCCCGCCTTGGGTCGCCGGCCGGGAGAGGGCGAGGTGCTGGCGCTGCTGCTGCCGCTGCTCGATGATCTGGCGGTGCTGCATGCCGGGGGTGTCCTTCACCGGAGCATTGCCCCCCGGACCATTGTGGTGCGCCCGGACGGCAGCCCGGTGTTGGTTGATTTCGGCGTGGCGCGCCTCGCCGGCGGTTACGGGCCTCCCACCGGCGCCGCCATCCCGGAGCCGGACGAGGGCTATCGGCCTTATGAGCAATATTATCGCGAGGGCCGGCAGGGGCCGTGGACCGACCTTTATGCCCTGGCCGCGGTCGCCTACCGGATGGTGACGGGGGCGCCGCCGCCCGATGGCCTGAGGCGGCGGTTGGAGCCGGACTCGGGCGTCCCGGCGGCGGTGGCGGCGGCCGGCGACTATTCGCCGGCGTTGCTGGCGGCCATCGACCGGGCGCTGACCCCGGAACTGGACCGGCGACCGCAGACGGCGGCGGAGTGGCGGGCGACGTTGGCGGACCGGCAATCGACGGTGGATGCGGTCGGTGGGGAAAACGGGGGCGTGTCGCCGCCGCCACCGACGGCCCGGACCCGGCGCTGGACCCTGGTCCTGGCGGGCGCGGTGGGGCTGGTGGTGGTGGCGACCGGGCTGGGCGTGGCGGCGGGACTGTGGTTGCGCGCACAACCGCGGCCGGTTCCGGCCACGACCACCATCCTGTCGGGACCCGAGGCGGTGGCCGAGACGGAACCGGAATCTTTGCAGCCGGGGGATGTGTTCCGTGATTGTACCGACACCGATCCCACCGGTACCGTGTTGTGTCCGCAGATGGTGGTGATTCCGGCCGGCAGCTTTCGGATGGGGTCACCGGAGTCCGAGGACGGCCGGCACGGCAACGAGGGGCCGCAGCACACGGTGTCGATTGCCGCCCCGCTGGCGGTTGGTCGCTTTGCGGTAACGTTCGAGGAATGGGACGCCTGCGTGGCCGACGGCGGCTGTGGCGGTCGCCGGCCCGCCGACAAGGGCTGGGGTCGCGGGCGGCGGCCGGTGATCAATGTCTCCTGGGACGATGTCCAGCACTATGTGGTGTGGCTGAGCCAGCGTACCGGCGAGCCCTATCGTCTGCTCAGCGAGGCCGAATGGGAGTACGCGGCGCGGGCCGGAACCGTCAAGGCCCGCTATTGGGGCAACCAGCCCGGTCACAAGCTCGCCAACTGTCATGGTTGCGGCAGTGCCTGGGACGGCAGGCAGACGGCGCCGGTGGGCAGCTTTCCGCCCAACCGTTTCGGGCTGTTCGACATGCTGGGCAATGTCTGGCAGTGGGTCGCGGATTGTTACCATGACAATTACGAAGCCGCTCCCGCCGACGGCAGCGCCTGGACCTTGGGAGAGTGCAATTATCGGATGCTGCGGGGCGGCTCCTGGTTCAACAGCCCGAGCCGCCTGCGTTCGGCCTGCCGCGGCGGCAGTTCATCGGGTTATCGCGGCGACGACGACGGTTTCCGTGTCGCCCGCGCGGTCACCATCGGAACCACACCCTGAGGCCGTGACCCGTGCTCAGGTCGGCGGCGTTCAACTGTCGCCGGTTTGCGGACGCAGGTTCAGGGCCACCACCGCAACCTTGGCCTTCTCGTCCTCCAGGCCGGAGAGGGCGGAGAGCAGCATGCCGGCGGCGGTCACCGCTTCCTTGTGGGCGTTCAGCAAGGTGATGCCGCGTCCGATGGCCTCGCCGATGGCCTCGTGATAGGCATCCTCGATCATGCGCCTGGTCGCTGCATCCACGCTCGGTCACCCCCCGGTGCGTCGGCCAACAAAAGCGGCCCGCGGCCAAAAAAAGCGGACGAGCCTCCTTGCTGTCAAGGCTTTCCGTGAAAGTTCGACAAGAAAATCGGGCGATGTGTCCAGCTTCGGCCGCGCGGTGCGACCAGCGGGCGGCAGAGTCAATAATCGTGGCGTGGAGTGCCTCAGGAGTCGCATTTGGAAATGCGGGTTGCCACAAATCAGGAAAGGATCGGGCCGGAGCGGTCGTCAGTTAAGAAGAGCGTTTCGCATCAAAGTATTTTTTACTTCGACAAATGGGGGCGCCGCGCCATGGGCCGGGTCGGTCGGGCATGACCCGGTGGCGGGGGCTGCCGACATGAACCGGCCGGCCCCTCCCCGGGGCCGCATCCGCGAGCCCCGGGCCGGAACCTGGGAGCCATCGGTGCCACCCCGGGCGGGAGGGGCCGGGCGGAGGGGCCGGCTAGAGCCGCTCTTGCGGCGGCAGGCGTTCGTCGGACGGCACCTGATTGTGGTTCCAGCCGACGGCGTTGATGGCCGCTGCCAACTCGCCGATCTGGCCGCCAAGGCCGGTGGGTTCGGGGTCGGCGGGGTGTGGCGGTTCGAACAGCCGTTCCTCGGGCGGCAGGCGTTCGTCGGGCGGCACCTGATTGTGGTTCCAGCCGACGGCGTTGATGGCCGCCGCCAACTCCCCGATCTCGCCGCCAAGGCCGCTCTCGGGCACGCTGACGGCATCGTCCTTGGGCGGGGCGGGCGGCGGGGCGGGGGTGTGCGGCTCTGGAGAACGGGCAAGGGCGGCCATTGTGGCGGCCGTGGTATCGACAACGGCGTTGTTTCTGACGAAACCATTATGTGTTGCAAAAATTGTATGCATCGTCCGCGAATTCCCTTTTCGGGTTGCCGGGGGCGAAGGTCCGAGCCCGATGTGTTTTCTCACCCCCGCACCGGCCGTTCGTCCCAAGGGTGGTCACGTTGGCCGGGCAATCGACCCTGGCAAGAAATCCTGGCAAAATTGGGGCAACGGTCCCCGGTGGCCGGGAGGAGGACCGCGCCAAAATCGAGAGCGGTCTTGCCGGGGCCGTGACCACTCACTTATGCTGTATCCGGCTTGCGGTTACTTTGTGGTCCGGCGCAAACGGTCGAAGACGCCGGGAGATAACAGCGATGTCCCCCTATCGGTTACGGATCGGGACTTGAACATCGGCGGGGCTTGGTTTGGGTTGTCGTTCGCCGGTTTCTGTCGGATCGGGAGTCCGGGCGACCTCCGGGTAGTGGCTGGTGAGCGGCGCCGATGGCCGGGGCGCGAGGGGTGAAATGATGAAAGCCGGACTCGGTTTGCCTTGGTTTTTTGCGATCGTCCTGGTCCAGATTGCAATTTTTCTTCTTGATGTTTTCATCATTGAAGACGATGTATCGATAGGATTTCTGTATACTTTGCCAACTCTGATGGGTTTTTTCGTCAAGGACCGGGTCTTGCAGGCGACGATTGTCGGAATATCGATCACTTTGATTATCATCGGATGCTTTATTCCACCGCCGCTGCATACCAACCTCGCGGTATTTGCGACCAATCGCTTCCTTTCGGTGGTGACGGTGCTGATTACCGGGATCATGGTTTACCTTCGGGTGACCCTGGCCCAGACGCTGGCCGAGGCGCTGGTGGCCGAAAAGGATGCCGCGGCCACCCAGCGCGCCTTCGTCTCGATGATTTCCCACGAATTCCGTATGCCGCTGGCCGTGATCGATGGCGAAGCCTACCGCCTGATCGAGAGCCGGGACTCGATTTCGCCCGAGGGGATCGCGAGGCGCGCCACCGCCATTCGGGAATCCGTGGCGCGGATGGTGGCGTTGATCGAGGCGGTTCTTTATTCGTCGCGGGCGCAGGACAACAAGATCGTGCTCCACCTCGAGTCGATCGATCTTTGCGCCCTGATCGCAGAGGTGTGCCGGCAACAGGCACAGGCCGCGGCGGCTCATGTCATCGAGCCCCGCCTGGCCGGGCTGCCCTCGAGGATCGAGGGCGACCGCAATCTTTTGACCTATGCCTTCGATAACCTGATTGCCAACGGGGTCAAGTATTCCCCCGAGGGGTCCACCGTCACCGTGACCGGGACGAGCCAGGATGACTTTGCGGTCATCGCCGTTGAGGATTCCGGCATCGGCATTCCCACCGAGGACCTGCCCAAACTGTTCGAGCCGTACTTTCGCGCGAGCAATGTCGGCAGCCTTCGTGGCAGCGGTGTCGGCCTCTACATCGTCCGTTGCGTTGCCCGCCTGCACGGCGGCCGGGTTTCCGTGACCAGCCAACCGGGCCACGGTTCGGTGTTCACCCTGCACCTGCCGCTTGAGGGTCCGTCATGAGCCTCCGGCAACCGCCCCGGGGATCACGCACTCTTGAGCCTGTCGCCAAAGGCGTATAGTTTTCGAAGGCGTGGCGCACGAAGGCGATGGCGCCTCGGCTGCCGCCAAACGGCTTGGGACCGGGGTTTCCGGTCAGAGGGGGGAACCGTGCGCAGACTGGTTTTCTTGGTCATGATCGTCCTGCTCGGGCTGATGCCGGTTGCGGGTTATGCTCAAACGCCATCGGCCAAGGCCGCGCCGCAACCGCCGGCCCGGGCGGCCGAGGCGCAACCGGTGAAAAGCGGCGAGGAGACGGCACCAACGGTCTTTGACGATTCCCGCCGTCTGCTGACCATCGGGCTTGCCGCCATCGCCGGTACCGTGGTGATCAGCGTGTTCAGCGCCAATTTCATCAACTCTTCGGCGCTGGCCAACATCGGCAAGGGCGCGGTGGTGTTCGTGGGCACGGTGGGCGGCGGGCTGATCGGCAACTGGCTCGCCCAGCACTGACCACCGGGGCGATCGGGTGAAGGCAGGGCTCTGCCCTGCACCCGCGAAGGAGGCTCGCCTCCTTGACCTCATTCACGTCATGGGTTCAAAGGGCCGAGCGGCCCTTTGCGGGTGTGGGCAGAGCCCACTAGAAGGCGGAAGACTTCAGATAGCCCATCATCCGGCTGGCCGCCTCG
>PLTC01000125.1:0-26179 GCA_003165295.1 Rhodospirillales bacterium
GCGCTGGCCGCCCGCGCCCTGGCCGGCCACATCGCGGCGCCGGCGCCGGGCCGGGTCACGATTCTCGACCGTGCGGTCGAGGTGAGCCGTACCCTTTACCAGCGGTTGGACCCGACGGCGCCGCCGGCGGTTCGGAACACCGGCGCCATTCCCCTGGCCGTGACCGCCAGTGCCGTTGGCCTGCCCGCCGAACCGCCGCCGGCGGTGGAACAGGGCTTCACCCTGACCCGGACCATGTTTGACATGGCCGGCAAGCCGGTCCGGCCCGAATCGATCCGCCTCAACGACCTGCTGGTGGTGATTCTTGAGGGGCACGGTCAGGTGTCGCCACAGCAACAGCAACAGCAACAGGTGGTGGTCACCGACCCGCTGCCGGCCGGCCTCGACATCGAAAATGTCCGGTTGGCCGACAGTGCCCAACTCGGCGATCTGTCCTGGCTGGGCGAACTCAGTCCGGCCCGCCATGTGGACTACCGCCGTGACCGGTTCTCCGCCGTCCTCGATCTCAGCGAAGCCCATCCCGGCTTCCGGGTGGTCTATCTGGCGCGGGCCATGATACCTGGGGATTTTGCCCAGCCCGGCGCCACCGTGGAATCGGCAGATGCCGCCTCCCGATTTGCCCGCATCGCCGCGGGGCGGCTGCAAATACAGGCGGAAAAGGATTAGCGAACTCCGGTAATCCGTTCGAAAAGTATGACTGTTTTGCTCCGTGGCGGCGGCACCGCGACGGAGCCGATGGTGTCTGCCCTCCACGCCCCCCACCAGGGAGCATGACGCCCCTGGACCCGCATGACGTNNGGGGGTCCCGGGGGCAAAGCCCCCTAACGGCCTATGGGTCGCTCTTAATGCCCGCCGGTATGAGTCCAGTACGGCAATGCCCACCGGCGGGTGAGCGGCCCCCCCCGGCGAGAAGCGAGCTGCCACGGCGCAAGGTAATTTCGCTCCGCCGCCGTCGGTTCTAAGCTATTTTACTCTCCGGGTGACTTCGAACCGGTTGACCGACGCTGCCCCGGCGCGGCGGGTGAACGGACCGGCAAAGGAATGGACGGGCGGCAGCCATGGCGTTGACGGAACAGACACCGAAGGGGGATCCCGGTCTGGGACCGGACTTCGTCGCCGACCTGCTGGCCACTGCCCAAGGTCTGCTCAAACGGGGCGACATCGCGCTGTCGCTGGGGGTGGTGACGATCATCGTCGTCCTCATCCTGCCGATGCCGACCTGGATGCTGGATATCTCGCTGTCGCTGTCGATCACCTGCGCGGTGATGATTCTGATGGTCGTGCTGTTCATGCAGAAGCCGACGGATTTCAGTTCCTATCCCACCGTCCTGCTGATCACCACGCTCCTCCGGCTGTCCCTCAATCTGGCCTCGACCCGGCTGANNACGCCGCCGGCCACGTCATCCAGGCCTTCGCCAGCTTCGTCATGAGCGGCGACTTCGTGATCGGGGTGATCGTCTTTGGCATCATTACCCTGGTGAATTTCAAGGTGATCCTGGCCGGCTCGGGCCGTATCGCCGAGGTCGCGGCGCGCTTCANNAGATGGCCATCGACGCCGATCTGTCGTCGGGCCTGATCGACGAACAGACCGCCAAGAAACGGCGCAAGGAGCTGGAGGACGAGGCCTCGTTCTATGGCTCGATGGACGGTGCCTCCAAGTTCGTCAAAGGCGATGCCGTCGCCGGCCTCGCCATCACCGCCATCAATATCGTTGGCGGCATCATCATCGGCAGCGTCCGCCACGACATGCCGTTCATGGATGCCGCCGACACCTTCGTCAAGCTGACCGTCGGCGACGGCCTGGTCTCGCAGATTCCCGCGCTGATCATCTCGATCTCGGCGGGTCTGCTGGTGACCAAGGCCGGCGTTTCGGGCGCCACCGACAAGGTTCTGGCCCAGCAGATCGGCGCCTATCCCGCCGCCTTCGGCCTGACCGCCACCCTGCTGGTGGCGTTGTCGCTGTTGCCCGGCATGCCGATGGCGCCGTTCCTGGGTATGGCCGCCGCCGCCGGCTATGCCGCCTGGTCTCTGCCGCGCAAGCGCAAGGCCGAAGAGGCGGCGCGCGTCGCCGCCGAGGCCCAGCAGGCCGAGGCCGCTCCGGTGGCCGACGAGCCGATTTCCACCGCGCTCGCCCTCGACCTGATCCGGCTGGAGCTGGGCTACGGTCTGCTGGTGCTGATCAACCAGCCGCCGCCCGGCAGCCATCGGCTGACCGACCAGATTCGCGGCCTTCGACGCCAGATCGCCAACGAGATCGGCTTCATCATGCCGGCGGTGCGGATACAGGACAACCTTCAGTTGGCGCCAAACACCTACGTCATCCGGGTCAAGGAGATCGAAGCCGGCCGGGGCGACATCCGTCCCGCCATGCTGCTGGTGATGGACCCGCGCGGCGATGCCATGAGCCTGCCCGGCGAACAGACGGTGGAGCCGACCTTCGGCCTGCCGGCGATCTGGGTCGAGCCGACCTACCGGGAGGAGGCGCTGTTCCGCGGCTATACCGTGGTTGACCCGTCGACGGTGGTCACCACCCATCTGACCGAGGTCATCAAGGACAACATGGCCGAACTGTTGTCCTATACCGAAACCCAGAAGCTGCTGGACGAGATGGACCGCAGCCACCAGAAGCTGGTCGCCGACGTGATCCCGACTCAGATCACCCTCGGCGGGCTCCAGCGGGTGATCCAGAATTTGCTGGCCGAGCGGGTGTCGGTGCGCGACATGGCCGGCATCCTGGAGGGCGTGTCCGAAGCCTGTACCCAGACCCGCAACATTACCCAGATCACCGAGCATGTACGCTCGCGGCTGGCGCGCCAGATTTCCGACTCCAACACCAACGAGCTGGGTTTCATCCCGCTGATCACGCTGTCGCCGGACTGGGAACACGCCTTTGCCGAGTCGTTGGTCGGAGAAGGCGACGATCGGCAGCTTGCCATGGCCCCCTCACAACTGCAACAATTCATCACGGTGGTCCGCCAGACCTTCGAACGGCACGCCATGATGGGGGAGGCGCCGGTCCTGCTGACCAGCCCGGCCATCCGGCCCTACGTCCGCTCGATCGTCGAGCGTTTCCGCCCGACAACCACGGTGATGTCCCAGAACGAAATCCACCCCAAGGCCAAGATCAAGACCTTGGGCCAGATATGACGGCTATGATGGATGGTGTGCTGATCGCCTCGCCCCCGGTTCCGCCCGGCCGGTCCATCGGTCCGTCGGCCGGTGCTGACCGCGGGTGCCGGCCGGTCGGGGGCGACCTCACCGGGGATCGGCCGCCGTGCGCCTGAAGTCCTTTTATGCCCGGACCGTCGCCGAGGCCATGCGGATGGTCCGCCAGTCGCTGGGCGGCGACGCGATCATCGTGGCCACCCGGGAGGAGGAGGGCGGGGTCCGCCTCACCGCGGCCATTGAGGACGACGACACGGTCCGTACCCCGTCGGCCCGGGGCGGGCGCGGGCGGGCGCTGTCTCCGGCCGAAGAACCGGTGGACGTGGCGCAGGAGGTGACGGATGCCCTGTACCGGCACGGCACCCCGGCGGCCATTGCCGAAAAGCTGGTGAACGCCATCGCCGGTCTGGACACCGACGATCCGGTCAAGGCCCTTGGTGCCGCCCTCGATTCGGTCTTCACTTTTCACCCGCTGGGCGAAGGCCGGTTCGAACGGCCGCTGATGCTGGTCGGCCCCCCGGGGGTCGGCAAGACCCTGGCGGTGGCCAAGCTGGCGGCGCGGGCGGTGTTCGGCAACCGCTCCATCGGCATCATCACCACCGACACCGTGCGCGCGGGCGGGGTCGAGCAACTTGCGGCTTTTACCCGCCTGATGAAGCTGCGTCTGTTCACGGTGGAAGATCCGGCGGCGCTGGCCGACGCCATTGACGTGAACCACGGCGCCGAGCAGATCGTCATCGACAGTGCCGGCCGCAACCCGTTCAACGCCGAGGACATGGCGGAATTGCGCCGTCTGCTGGCGGCCAATCCGGTCGAACCGGTGCTGGTTCTGCCCGCCGGCATCGATGCCGCCGAGGCCACCGAGATGAGCACGCTGTTCCGCGCCATGGGGGTCCGGCGGATTTTGATCACGCGGCTCGACCTCAGCCGGCGGTTCGGCAGCATGCTGGCAGCGGTCCACGAATCGCGACTGAACTTTTCCGAGGTCAGCAATACGCCCAAGGTTGCCGACGGCCTGACGCCGCTCAATCCGGTGCTGTTGGCCCGGATGCTGCTGCCGGGCGAGCCGCGGGCGGCGGCGTCCCGGACAACCCGGAACACCGGAACCCATTCATGATCAGGAACCCGACATCGGGGACCGGACCGCCTTCCGATGCCCGAGCCGGGGCCCGGCGGGCACCAAACGCGAGTGAACCGACATGACCGAACAGCCGTTATCCGCGGTCTCCACCGACACCAAGCCGTTGCGCGGCCACAATGTGGTGGCGGTGGCCAGCGGCAAGGGGGGCGTGGGCAAGACCTGGTTTTCCATTACCCTGAGCCATGCCATGGCCCGGATGGGCCGGCGGACCCTGTTGTTCGACGGCGACCTGGGTCTCGCCAACGTCGATATCCAGCTCGGGCTCACCCCCGAGCACGATCTGGGCGAGGTCATCGCGGGGGCAATCACGCTCACCCGTGCCGCCGAACGCTTCGAGGAGGGCGGCTTCGACATCATCGCCGGACGTTCCGGCTCGGGCAGCCTTGCCACCCTGGCCAGCCAGCAGTTGACCGGTCTGCGCAACGAACTGCTCGACATGGCCGGCAACTACGATTGCGTGGTGATGGACATGGGCGCCGGCATCGATCGCATCGTCCGCCAGCTTGCCGGACACGCCCGCGTGACCCTGGTGGTCACGACCGACGAGCCGACCTCGATCACCGATGCTTACGCCTTCATCAAGGTCACGCGCGCCGCCAATCCCGGCGCCGATATCCGCATCGTGGTCAACCTCGCCCAGAACACCCGCGAGGGCGAGCGGACCTATGGCACCATCCTGAAGGCGTGCCAGAACTTCCTTCGGTTCGCGCCGCCACTGGCCGGCATCGTCCGCCGCGACCTCAAGGTCCGGGAAGCCATCCGCCATCAGATGCCGCTGCTGGTCCGTTCGCCCTCGTGTGACGCCGCCCGGGATGTGGAAGCGGTGGCGCAGGGGTTGCTGGCGGCGGGGTGATGTCATGAGAAAAGGTAAGGGGCGTTGCCCCTTGACCCCACTGGGGCCATCGGCCCCAGACCCCGTGACGTTTTTTGGGAGAGAGGGGCATGTCTGATATTGGGGCGCCGCCGGCTGCCGCGGGGCCGGTCGCGGTTGCGGCCGGGACCACCGCCATCGCGCTGGGGCAGGTGGCGCTCAGCCAGGTTCCCGATCGCCTGAGCCTGCTCACCCGGCCGGTGTTGCTCTCGGGAACCGTCACTGCTCAGGGCAGCGATGGCACCACGGTTCTGCGGACTCAGGCCGGGCCGGTGGCGTTCACCACCACCACGCCATTGGCCGCCGATACCCCGGTCACGCTCCAGATCAATGCCGGTCAGCCGCCGACCACCGCCAACGCCTTCGTGGTCGCCACCCCGACCGCCGCCGGGATCACGGCAACGGCGTTGCCGTTGCCCACCGCAACGGCTGCCGCCGGCCCTGCTGTGACCACCACCCTGGGGACCCTGGCCCAGGCCGCCCTTGCCGGCGCCGAGGGCCGGGGCGACCGCGTCCCGCCTCCGTCATTACCGCCGGGAAGTGTGGTGCCGGGACAGGTGCTGCCGCCGGCCCAGGGTCGCGGGACCGCCGCCGCCGTGCCGCCGCCCGGCAGTGCCGCCAACGCCGGAGCCCCCGCCGGTCCGCCGGTGCTGGTGCCCGGCACCACGGTTGCGGTGCGCGTCCTGCCCGCCGCCGCGGTTCACGCCAGCCCCAGCGGAGTCCCCGGCACCGCGGTCGTTGACGCCGCGCAGACCCCGGACCAGCCAGATCGGCTCCCGCCGCCCGCGGCGCCCGGTGCGGCGCCGGCTGCGGCATTCGCCCGGCCGGCGGGGCCGGTCCCGGTCCCGAGCCTGGGCCTGGGCCTGGGCCTGGGCAGGGGCGTATCGCTGGTCGTGACCGGCACCATCACGGGGACGACCGCCGGCGGGCAACCGATTCTGACCACGTCCGCGGGTGCCCTGGCCCTGACCACCACCGCGGTCCTGGCCCCGGGCCGGACCCTGACCGTCCAACTCAGCGATCCCAGCCCGCTGTTCGTTGACCGGCCGGCCCCGGTCGCAGCCGCCGTCGGCCCCGGCGCCCAGACCTGGACGCCGCTGCGCGAGGCGCTGGAGATCGTGACCGGGCAGGAGGGCGGTCTGGCCCAGGCCGTGCTGACCGCCACCCTGCCCCAGCCGAATCGCCGGCTGGCCGCGGCCCTGACCTTCGCCCTGGATGCCGTGCGGCGGGGTGATGCCCGCGGCTGGTTCGGCGCCGAGCCGGCCGCGGCCCTGGAAAAGGCCGGCCGCCGCGACCTGCTGGCGCAACTCGACAAGGAGTTTCGAACGCTGGCCCGCGAGGCCGACGACACTCCGCCCGGCGGCTGGCGGCCGCTGGCCATCCCGATGCTCGACGGCGGGGTGATCCGGCAAATCGAGTTGTTCGTCCGCGCGGTTGATGGCGACGACCCCGGGACCGGTGACGGTGGCGGCGGGCGCAGCCAGCGGTTCCTGGTTGACCTCGACCTCAGCCGGTTGGGCGCCCTTCAGCTTGATGGTCTGGTCCGGTCCAAATCCAAGCGGTTCGATCTGATTCTGCGCAGCCTCCAGCCTCTGCCCGAGCCCCTGCGCACCGAACTGCGCGACGTCTTCGGCAAAAGCCTGGAGGCGGTACGCTACGTCGGCACCCTGGGTTTCCAGGCCGGCGCCCGGGGCTGGGTCAAACCCGCCACGGCGGCCAGAAGCACCGGCCATCAGGCGGTGATCGCCTGATCCGCAAGGGGAACCCGTCGCAGCCGACGTCATGGGCAAAATGCCGGTCGTTTGCCGGCGCCCTCGGGAGGAGACCGTAGTGCCCCGCCTGGCCGGTGACAACCAACGCCGGCAGACGATATACTCGTGCGACGGCCAAGGGTGGGGAACCGGGTGAAGCGATGACGGCGACGGTGACGTTGGGCGAAGTCTGGCAGTTGTTCAAGGAAACCGACGGAGGGTTCAAGGAAACCGCTGAACGGTTCAAGGAAACCGAGCAACGGATCAAGGAGACCGGCGAGAAGATTAAGGCGACACGGCGAACGGAAGCTGCTGGGAGCGATCGCCGGCATCGTCTTCGACACCAACGTTGCGCGCTACGCTTATCAAAGGGGGCTGTTCGTCATTGGCCAGAGCGGCGATGCCGTGACGATTCTCAACGATGACAGGTTCCAGCCCAAGGTCTGGTGAGAGGCCCGGCGTGCCGGACGGCATTCCGCTACAGCCTCGCCCCGCGGTCATCGCGCCGCGCCCGAAACCCGGGGATCCGGGTTGGGCATGGTCAGTACCTGGCAACTGGTGAGGCCGCCGAAGCGGAACAGGTAGATGGTTTTGGCGTCGGCCTTGTGGTCGGGATCGTAGAGGTTCAGGCCGTAGCCGAAGGCGACCCCCAGCACGTCATCGTCGAACACCGCCCGGTACAGCATGGAGGTTCTTTCGCCGAACCGTCCGGCCCGGCACGCCGCCGTCGCCGCCTTGTCGAGTGTGCCGCCCTGGCGCCACCCGGTCTTGGCGCGTACCACCACCTGGGGCGGGCTCGGCCATCGGACCACCGGCGGATGATCGGTGGCGGAGTCGCCTTCGGGCGGCGGCGCCAGGTGCTGGGGGTTGGTGCGCAGCAGCGGGTCGGCGCCCACGCCGCCCGGGCCGGCGACCAGGCAGAACCCCAACGCCAGCCCCGGCAACACCCGCCGGAGCACCCGGACCGGCAGCTCCCGGCCCCCAACCCGGGTTCGGTCAAGCCGTCGGGCGTTGCTCAAAGCCGTTCCCGACCGGCCAGCCGGTGGCCTCGGAGGAAAGCCGGCTGACCTCGGCCGCGGGCGGTCCCTTCCGGCAGTCGGCCAGCATGGCCTCGACCGCGGCGGCCGGACCGGCCAGCGCCGCCTCCACCGCGCCGTCGGAACGGTTCCGTACCCAGCCGGCAAGGCCAAGCCCGGTGGCCCGCCGCACCACCCAGGCGCGGAACCCCACCCCCTGGACCCGGCCCTCGATGACCACCCGGACGGCCCTGCCGTCTTCTTCCGCGCTCATTCAAATTCCAGAATCACCTGATCGACGGCAAGGCTGCTGCCGGCTTCGACGTTGGTTTTGGCGATGATCCCGTCGCGTTCGGCACGCAGGATGTTTTCCATCTTCATGGCTTCGACCACCGCCAGTTCCTCGCCGACCTTGACCTCCTGGCCGACCTTGACCGCCAGATGGACCAGCAGGCCGGGCATGGGCGACAGCAGCAGCTTTGACCGGTCGGGCGGCACCCGCACCGGCATCAGGTCGGCCAGTTCCGCCGCCCGGGGCGTCAGCACCTGACAGAAGATGTCGGCGCCACCGTGGAACAGTCGGTAGCCGTCGCCGCGCAGGTCGATCTGGACCACCATCTTGCGGCCTTCGACGGTGCCGACCCACAGCAGGTCGCCGAGAGCCCAGCCGGTCACGAGGGAGAAAACCTGGCCGCCGACCCGAACGTCGGCACCGCGGTCGGTTTCGTCCACGAACACCGGCGTATTCTGACGGTTGATCCGCACCATCCAGAAATTCTCGCGGGGCGGCTGGTAGCCGGGCATCTGGCCGCTCAGGGTGCGGTTGCGCTCGGCGATGCGGTCGTGGACGAAGGCCACCACTGCGATCAGGCGATCGCTGGTGTCGGTTTCCAACTCGACGCCGGAAAAGCCTTCGGGAAACTCTTCGGCGATGAAGTTGGTGCTCAAGCGGCCGGACAGGAACCGCTCCTTCTTCATGACCGCGGCAAGGAAGCCGATGTTGTGGCCGACGCCGCGAATCTGGAAGGCGTCCAGGGCCTCGCGCATGTGGCCGATCGCGGTTTCGCGGTCCAGGCCGCGGGTGATCAGCTTGGCGACCATCGGATCATAGAACATGCTGATCTCGCCGCCTTCGTAGACGCCGGTGTCGACGCGGACGAACTGGCTCTCCACCGGCGGCCGGTAGCGCGTCACCCGCCCGGTGGAAGGCAGGAAGTTGCGGGTCGGATCCTCGGCGTAGATGCGCGCCTCCAGCGACCAGCCCCGGAGCTTCACGTCGTCCTGGGTGAAGGGCAGCCTTTCCCCGGCGGCGATGCGGATCATCAGTTCGACCAGATCGACGCCCGTAATCATCTCGGTCACGGGATGCTCGACCTGAAGCCGGGTATTCATTTCCAGGAAGTAGAAATTGCGCTGGGCATCGACGATGAATTCGACGGTACCCGCCGACTTGTAGTTGACCGCTTTGGCCAGCGCCACCGCCTGCTCGCCCATGGCGCGGCGGGTCTTGCCATCCAGGAACGGACTGGGCGCCTCTTCAATCACCTTCTGGTGCCGACGTTGGATCGAACATTCCCGTTCGCCCAGATACACGGTGTTGCCGTAAGCGTCGGCAAGTACCTGGATTTCGATGTGGCGCGGCTCGACAATGTACTTTTCGATGAACACCCGGTCATCGGCAAAGCTGGAGCGCGCTTCGTTTCGGGCCGACTTGAAACCTTCGCGCACCTGGGCGTCGTTGTGAGCCACCCGCATGCCCTTGCCGCCGCCGCCGGCCGAGGCCTTGATCATCACCGGGTAGCCGACCTCGCGGGCGATGGTGACCGCTTCCTCGTCGTCGGCGATCACGCCAAGATAGCCCGGAACGGTGTTGACACCGGCCGCCTTGGCCAGCTTCTTCGACTCGATCTTGTCGCCCATGGCGCCGATGGCGTGGACATCGGGACCGATGAAGGCGATTCCGGCGGCGGTCAACGCCTTGCAGAACGGCGCCTTTTCCGAAAGGAAGCCATAGCCCGGATGCACCGCCTCGGCGCCGGTCTTCCTGCACGCCTCGATGATCCGGTCGGCGATCAGATAGCTTTGGGCCGAAGGCGGTGGCCCGATGAACACCCGTTCATCCGCAATCTCCACATGGAGCGCGGCCGCGTCCGCCTCGGAATAGACGGCAACCGACTTGATGTCCATCCGGCGGGCGGTCTTGATGATTCGGCAGGCGATCTCGCCCCGGTTGGCAATCAGGATTTTTGAAAACATGACGCGCGCCGTTCCCCCTGGAAATCCTGGCCGGCCGCGGGGCTCTCAGGAGCACACCGCTCGGCCGCCTGCGGGATTTGCAGCCGAAATTCATCCCAATGTCAACTGTGGCCCGGTGCCCCGGCCGGCATCGGTGCCATTGGCTTTGCGGTAAGTTGCCGCACCGGCCGGAACCGGAGGGTACGCTATCGCGTCGGTGTCAGGTTGCGGCACATCCGCCCCGGACCGGCGATGCCCGCACCGAATCTGCATGGTCTTTATGAGGCACAGACAGCCTGCGCACCTATAAAGTGCAGCGGAGCAACCTCGCCCCCGCCGGGCCGGATACTGCGGTTTGGCCCGGCGGGGTCGGCACCGAATCAATCGGCCAGAAGTTTGCTGACGCCGAGCCAGCCCGCGACACCCCCGGCGGCCAACGCCACCAGCCGCCACATTTCGGCCCGCGCCGGAACGTCGCGCCACGCCGTGGCCGGCGCGATGGCCTCGCCGATCAGTGCCCCGGAGGCCGTCATCTCGCGGGTTTGCGCCACCGTGAACATCGGCTGCGTCGCTGCCCGGGTGACACCGAACAGCGACCCGGTCAGCGCGCCGCCGGTCAGCAGGTCGGCCGCAACCACGCCGGCGACCACGCCCGCGGTAATCAGCAGTGGCGTCTGGAGCCCCGACGACTCCGCCGCCGCCGGCTGATCGGCGGCCTGGGCCGCCGGCGGCGTCTGCGCGAAGGCCGCTCCCGATGCCAGCAGCAGGCAGCAAACAACCAGAATTCTACCCATCATCAACCCTCCGAAAATCCGACAAATTCAATAAAGGTCCGGGGCCACGGGCGCCTTCCGGCCCGACACGCCCGGGGTCATGGCATGAGAAGCCGGAAAAACGCCCGATTGTTTTCGCCGCCACCCCGCCGCAAGCCCGGGGAGTATACGGTTTTCCCATCACACCTCACCTGTCGAGGATAACAGTGACCGGCCGCGAAGTTCAACACGGCCCTGGCTTCGGCGCGCAAAGGCGCCGGCGCCGACCGTGGCGGCCGTCGTCCTGCCGGCCCTTTGTCCCCGTGACCTCCCGAGGTCAGGGCTGCGCCGGAGCCCCCGGGCCGTCGGCCCGCCGCCGTTCCTCCTCCAGCAGATCCTTGCGCGAGAGCTTGCCGATCAGGGTCTTGGGAAGCTGGTCGCGAAATTCGATGAGTTTCGGCATCTCGATGGGCGACAGCTTGTCCTTGAGAAACGCCAGCAGGTCTTCGGTGGCGAGCGTGCTGCCGTCGGTGAGTTTGATATAGGCTTTGACCGTCTGCCCGCGGTAGGGGTCGGGCAGGCCGGCGGCCACCACCTCCTCAACCAGCGGGTGCTGGTAGATCGCTTCTTCGACGGTGCGCGGATAGACGTTGTAGCCGCCGCACAGGATCAGGTCCTTCAGGCGGTCGACGACGAAGACATAGCCGTCCTCGTCCATGATGCCGATATCGCCGGTGAGCAGCCGGCCGTCGCGCAGCACGAAGGCGGTGTCATCGGCGCGGTTCCAGTAGCCCTTCATCACCTGGGGACCGCGGACGCAGATCTGCCCGCGCCGGCCCGGCGGCAGCACGGTCCGGTCATCGTCCAGGCTCAGAATCTCGATCACGGTGCCCGGCACCGGCAGCCCCACCGAGCCGTCCCGGTAGTCACCCGAAAGCGGGTTGACGGTGGCCACCGGCGACGACTCCGACAGGCCGTAGCCTTCGACCAGGACGCAGCCGGTGTTGCGTTCGAACTGCCGCTTGACCTCGAGGGGCAGTGGCGCGCCACCCGACAGGCAGAAACGGATGGAGGAGAGGTCGTGTTCGGTGCGCCGGGGATGGGCGTTGATCGCGGCGTAGATTGTCGGCACCGCGGGAAACAGCGTCGGTCGCTTGGTGTCGATCAGCCCGAGCAACTCTTCCAGTTCAAAGCGCGGCACCAGCACGATCTCGGCTCCCATCGCCACCGAAACGTTCAGGGCCACGGTCATGGCGAAGACGTGAAAAAACGGCAGCATCGCCAGCATCCGCTCCCGCCCCGGCCTTGCGCCGGGGAAGCACAGCAGGCACTGCCGGGCGTTGGCGCCGAGATTGGCGTGGGTCAGCATCGCGCCCTTGGGCAGGCCGGTGGTGCCGCCGGTGTATTGCAGCACCGCCACGTCCCGGTCCGGGTCGATGGCCACCGGCCCGGGCCGGCCCGGGTTGGCGGTCAGGCTGGAAAAGCTCAGATGGCGGTTGTCCAGCGGGATGGTGGCCAGTTCGGCGCGGCGCGCGAGGGGGAACAGGATGCTCTTGGGAAAGGGCAGGCAGTCGGCCAGCCGGCAGACCACGATGCGGCGGAGCCCGGTTCGCTCCAGCAGCGGCGCCAGCTTGTTGTAGAGCGCCGCGAGATCCAGGGTGATCATGATCGTGGTGCCGCTGTCGTCGATCTGGTGCACCAGTTCGCATTCGGCATAGAGCGGGTTGAAGTTGACCACGGTGGCGCCGGTCTTGAGCACCGCATAATAGGCGATCACGTAGTACGGGGTGTTGGGCAGGAACAGACCGACGTGGTCGCCCTTGCCGAGACCCAGCCGTTGCAGGCCGCAGGTCAGGTGGTCTACCTGCCGCCCGACCTCGCGGTAGCTGGTGCGCCTGTCCATGAAGTCGAGAAACGGCCGGTCGCCAAACCGGGCCACCGCCTCGTCGAACAGTGCCCCCAGGGGTTGGACCGGCAGCGCGGCATGCCAGTCGACATCGGCCGGATAATGGCGAAGCCAGGGATACCTCGACCCGGTTGCGCTTGCGTCATCCATCGTCTTCCCCCCCTTGTCGCAGCGTCCCTGGTTTCGGACCCTGTCACTTTGTAAAATCGGCGCGATCGAGGTCCGCGCCAAGGCCGATGCCCCGGGATCGAACCGGAATCCCGAAATCAAGCCGGAATCGCGGCCGAACCCGCCCGGCCCCGGCACGCCCCCAACCTGTCGCAAAGCCGACACCTGGCCTTGGTCTCTGTTGGACTTCCGCCAGCCTCGCCCGGCCGGAAGACCGGCGTCGCCGGCGGGAAAGCGGCGAATCCGGTCCGCCGCCGCCGCCGGCGCGGTCCCCGGGTGGTCCGGCATGGTGTTTGCATTACCAGAGGCAGGTTAAAGACGGAATCAGTCCGCTGTCCGTCGGCGGTGCTTCGAAGGAGGGAGAGAGACCATGGTGGCTCTGACCGAAAATGCCGTGAATGCCATTCGCCGCGTCTTCGAGACCGCGGAGACGCCACCCGCCGGTCTGCGGATCATGGTCGAGGAGGGCGGCTGCTCCGGCTACCGCTACAAAATGGGGCTTGATTTCCAGGTGCTGGACAGTGACGCGGTGTACCGGGTCCACGATATCACCGTGCTGGTGGATGCCGGAAGCCAGCCGATCCTGGACGGTGTCGAGGTCGATTTCGTCGACGGTCCCGAGGGCGCCGGCTTCGTGATCGAGAATCCCAAGGCCAAGCCCGGCTGCGGGTCGTGCCATTCCCACACCTGCTGACCGAACTGCTGAACGGACGCCAAGTCATGTGGAATTATTCCGAGAAGGTCAAGGATCACTTTTTCAACCCGCGCAATGCGGGCGTGCTCGAGCAGCCCGACGGGGTCGGCGAGGTTGGGTCCATCGCCTGCGGCGATGCGCTGAAGCTGATGATCAAGGTGTCGCCGGCCGACAGCCGGATTCTCGACGCCCGGTTCCAGACCTTCGGCTGCGGCTCGGCGATCGCGTCCTCTTCGGCCCTGACCGAGATGATCATCGGCAAGACCATCGACGAGGCGCTGACCGTCACCAACCAGGACATTGCCGGTTATCTGGGCGGCCTGCCCCCGGAAAAGATGCACTGTTCGGTGATGGGCGCCGAGGCGCTGCGGGCCGCCATCGCCAACTACCGCGGCGAGGCCCTGGAGGCCGAGGATGACGAGGATGGCGCGCTGGTCTGCAAGTGCTTCGGCATCACCGAGGGTCTGCTGACCCGGGCGATCCGCACCAACGCCCTGACCACCGTCGAGACGGTGACGGCCTACACCAAGGCCGGCGGCAGTTGCGCCACCTGCCGGGACAAGATCGAGATGGTGCTGGGCGACGTCAACGCGGACATGGTGAGCGAGGGGCTGTTGGACTCCGCCCGGGCCTTCCGTTACCGCGGCCGTGGTCTGGCCGAGGCCGCGCCCGTCACCACGCCGGCTCCGGCCCGACCGACGGCGCCGGCCCGACCGGCCCAGGTCCGGCCGTCCCACGCGGCCGCCGCAAAGCCGGCCGCGGCCCGGCCGGCCGGTGGGGCGCTGACCCTGGTCAGGAAGATTGCGCTGATCCAGGAGGCCCTGGAGGCGGTGCGGCCGACCTTTCAAAGGGATGGCGGCGACGTGGAACTGGTGGATGTGGACGGCGATACCGTGTCGGTTCAGTTGTTCGGCACCTGCGTCGACTGTAGCATGTCGTCCTTTACCCTGCACATGGTCCAGGAAAAGTTGAGCGAGGCGCTGGGCCGGCCGGTCCGGGTGGTCCCGGCCGACGACAGTCTGGCGGCCTGAACAGAGCCGGTCTTGAATCGGGAAGGAACCCACGGTTATGGAACCTGCGATCTACCTCGATAATAATGCCACCACCCGGGTCGATCCCGAGGTGGTGGCGGCGATGCTGCCCTTCTTTACCGAGCATTTCGGCAACGCCTCGTCCATGCACGGCTTCGGCACCGCGGCCGGGGCCGGGCTGGCCCGGGCGCGGACCCAGATCCAGGCGCTGCTCGGCGCCGCCCACGACCACGAGGTGGTGTTCACCTCGGGCGGTTCGGAATCCGATACCGCGGCGATCCTGTCGGCGCTGGCGGCGTATCCCGAGCGGCGCGAGATCGTCACCTCGGCGGTGGAGCACCCGGCGGTGCTGTCGCTCTGCCAGTATCTGGCCAAGCAGGAGGGGTATCGGCTCCATGTCATCCCGGTGGATGAGCGGGGCCGGCTGGATCTCGAGGCTTACCGGGAGGCCCTGTCCGAGCGGGTTGCGGTGGTTTCGATCATGTGGGCCAACAACGAAACCGGGACCCTGTTTCCGGTGGAGCAACTGGCGGAGATGGCCCACGCCCTGGACATTCCGTTCCATACCGATGCGGTCCAGGTGGTGGGCAAGCTTCCCTTGAAGCTGGCCGACAGCGCCATCGATATGCTGTCGCTGTCGGGGCACAAGCTACACGGGCCGAAAGGCATTGGCGCGCTCTACATCAAGCGTGGGACCCGGTTCCGGCCGCTGATCCGGGGCGGTCACCAGGAACGCGGCCGGCGCGCCGGCACCGAGAATGTTCCGGGCATCGTCGGCCTGGGACGGGCGGCGGAGCTGGCGCTGGCCGGGCTGACGGACGAGAACACCCGGGTCCGGGCACTGCGCGACCGGTTGGAGCAGGGGCTGCTGGCCCGGATCGACCATTGCTTCGTCACCGGCGACGTGGATAACCGGCTGCCCAACACCGCCAATCTGGCCTTCGAATTCATTGAGGGCGAGGCGATCCTGCTGTTGCTCAACCGTGAGGGCGTTGCGGCGTCGTCGGGTTCGGCCTGCACCTCGGGCTCGCTGGAGCCGTCACACGTCATGCGGGCGATGGGCATTCCCTATACCGCGGCCCACGGCGCCACCCGCTTCTCGCTGTCCCGGGAAACCACCGAGGCCGAGATCGACCGGGTGGTCGCGGTGCTGCCGGGGATCGTCGAACGCCTGCGCAGTCTGTCACCGTACTGGAACGCCGCCGAAGGAACCACCAAGACTTTTGAGCCGGCCTATGCTTGATGACCGTCGGCGACCAGGGGCAAGACCCCTGGTCGCTGCCTGAGGACTGTCGGTGACCGGGGGCAAGGCTCCCGGTCACCGAAGGCAACGGAGGAGAACACCCATGCTTCGAGCCAGCATCAACGACACCACGCTCCGCGACGGTGAACAGGCGCCAGGGGTGGCCTTTACCACCGAGGAGCGTCTGGCCATCGCCCGCGCGCTGGACGGCGCCGGAGTGCCCGAGTTGGAGGTGGGCGTGCCGGCGATGGGTGAGGCCGAGCAGGACGATATCCGGGCCATCGTCGGCCTGGGGTTGCGTGCCCGCCCGATTGCCTGGTGCCGGATGAGACGGGACGATATCGTTGCCGCCGCTGGTTGCGGCGTACCGATGATTAACCTGTCAATCCCGGTTTCGGATCAGCAGATCGCGAAAAAGTTGAACCGTGATCGGAACTGGGTGCTGGCCCATGTCCCGGCGATGGTGGCGCTGGCCCAGGACCAGGGGTTGATGGTCGCGGTGGGCGGTGAGGACTCCTCGCGCGCCGATCCCGACTTCGTCCTGCGGGTGATGGAGGTGGCACAACGCGCCGGCGCGGTGCGTTACCGCTTCGCCGACACCCTGGGCATCCTGGATCCCTTTACGACACGGGAATTGTTCCGAAAGTTGAGTCGCGAGACCGATCTGGTGCTGGAGATTCATGCCCACGACGATTTGGGCATGGCCACCGCCAACTCGTTGGCGGCGGTGCTGGGCGGGGCCACTGCGGTCAGCGTCACGGTCAATGGCCTGGGCGAGCGCGCCGGCAACGCCGCGTTGGAAGAGGTGGTGGTGGCGCTGTCCTACCTGCATCAGCGCGAGACCGGCATCGATCCCCGCCATCTTCCCGGGCTGTCGGCGCTGGTGGCCGACGCCGCCCGGCGTCCGGTGCCGGCCAGCAAGAGTGTGGTCGGCGCCGCGGCCTTTACCCACGAATCGGGGATCCACGTTCACGGCCTGCTCAGTGATCGCCTGAACTATCAGGCGGTGGACCCGGCGGCCTTGGGCCGTCACCACCGGATCGTGCTGGGCAAGCATTCCGGGATTACCGCGGTCATGGAGGTGATGCGCGGCCACGGCCTGACCGTGGGGCCGGTTCAGGCCCGGGCGGTGCTGGCCCATATCCGCCGCCACGCCACCCTTGCCAAGGCCGAGCCAACGGTGGAGGATCTTCGGCGTTTCCTCGGCGAGGTCATGACCCATTCGGAAACGGGAGGTCGGGCATGAGTGCGTTTTTGGACCGGATGGCGGCGCTGGCCTCCGCGGAGGATTTTTTCACCGCTCTCGGCGTCCCCTTCGAGCAGCGTGTGCTTCACGTGAAACGTTTGCACATTCTCAAGCATTTTCATGAAAAGCTGGCCGCCCTGGACCTGACCGGTCTCGACGATGCCGCCCAGTCCGAGACCTATGCCCGGGCGCTGGCGGCGGCCTATGCCGATGCTCAGACCGTGGACCCTCAGCAGGCCGGGCTGTTCAAGGTGTTTCAGCACTGTGCGCCGACCCCGCCCGGCCGGGCTTTCGTGCCGCTGGACTCGGTGACGCGGTAGTGTCCGCGTCCGGGGGGCGTCCCATAGGCGTCGGGGTCGGGCTCCGGTCCTGACTTTGCAGGACTCTGCCCTGCACCCGCAAGGAGGCNNGAGGCGCGCCTCCTTGACCTCCAAACGTTAAAGGTTCAAAGGGCCGACCGGCCCTTTGCGGGTCTGGGCAGAGCCCACTCCCTTTGCGGGTGTCGCGGAACCCACTATGGCCCCCGGATTCCCGTGCCGTCAGACCGCGTAATGCTCGCGGTACCAGGCGACGAACCGCGGCACCCCAACTTCAATCGGTGTGGTTGGCGCGAAGCCCAGGAGTTCGCGCGTCGCTGTGATATCAGCAAATGTCTGCTCCACGTCTCCCGGCTGCATCGGCGCATATTCTTTGATCGCCGTCCGGCCTAACGCCTGCTCCAGCAGTCCGATCAGCTTCATCAGCGATTCGGACTGATTGTTGCCGATGTTGAACACCCGATGGGGCGCGCCGGCGGCGCCCGGGTCAGGCGGCGGCCGGTCGAGGGCCGCGACGACCCCGGTGACGATGTCGTCGATGAAGGTGAAGTCGCGCCGCATATGGCCATCGTTGAAGATGGTGATCGGCTGGTTGTCCAGAATCGCCCGGCAAAACTTGAACAGCGCCATGTCGGGTCGTCCCCACGGTCCATAGACCGTGAAAAAGCGCAGACCGGTCTGGGGAATCCGATAGAGGTGACTGTAGGTGTGGCTCATCAGCTCGTCGGCCTTCTTGGTCGCGGCGTAGAGCGAAATCGGCTGGTCGACCCGGTCCTCCACCGAAAACGGCAGTTTGGTGTTGCCGCCATAGACCGAACTGGAACTGGCATACACCAGATGGCCGAAGCCCGGCCGGTGCCGGCACCACTCCAGCACCACCAGATGGCCGAGAATATTGGCGCTGATATAGTCAAAGGGATGGTCGATGGAATGCCGGACGCCGGCCTGGGCCGCCAGATGGATGGCGGCGGTGATGTCCCCGGCGTGGGGCGCCAGCGCGGCGTTGAAGCCCTCGCGGTCGGCGATATCGACCCGGTGGAAAGAAAAGCGCGGATGGCCGGTCAGCCGGGCCAGCCGCGCCTCCTTCAGGCGGACGTCATAATAGGCATTGAGATTATCGACACCGATGACGGTGTCGCCGCGGGACAAGAGCCGCCCGGCAACGTGAGAGCCAATAAAGCCAGCGGCACCTGTGACCAGAATGGCCATCGGGACTCCTGTGATCGAAGGGAAAAAGAGCAGGCCGGCGCCAGGGCGCCGCCTTTGGCACGGGTGTTTTTGGCACGGGTGTTCAGGCCGCCGGGCCCGGTGTGGTGGCAGCACCCCGGAGCCACGCCCCGCCGGTCCGCGCACCGACCGCAGCCAAATCGACGGCGCACCGATCCGGCACGGCGGGCAGACGTGGTCTCGCTTTCGGAATCCCGCCTAGTGGCCGCCGGCCCCGGTCCGGGCGCCGGCCCGAAGCACGAACTGCCGGCCGCAATAAGGACAGGTCCCCTGATGGTCCTTTTCCACGGCAATATAGACCTTGGGATGACCCAGCGGGCCACCCCCGCCGTCACAGCCGACGGTCGTTGACTCCACGGTGATGGTCTCGATCGGCTGCATCGCATGGCTCCCTTGCGTTGGTTCCCGACGGTCCGGTTGACCGGCGGACAGGCGGGATGATACCCAATGGCGCGGTGCAATCAACGACTTTACGGAGTCGTGGCAAAGGCGAACGGGGGAACCGGAGTGTTTGGCCGGCTGCTTTCCCGGGCGGTGGCCCCAGGCCCCGACCTGCCGCCCGGCGATGCCGTGGCGATCCGAGGCCTGAACAAGGTTTATCGGGCCAGCGGCAACGATGCGTCGCCCCGGGTGGCGTTGCGGGCCATCGATCTGACCATTCCTCGGGGGTCGCGGTTCGGCCTGCTCGGCCCCAACGGCGCCGGNNACGCTGATCAATATTCTGGCCGGGCTGGTGATCAAAACCGCCGGCGCCGTAACCGTGTGGGGCTTCGATATCGACCGCCAGCCGCGGCAGGCGCGGCAGGCCATCGGCGTGGTGCCCCAGGAGATTAATTTCGATCCGTTCTTCACACCACGCGAGTTGCTCGACCTCCAAGCCGGACTCTACGGGGTGCCCCGACGGGAGCGTCGGACCGCCGAACTGCTGGAAGCGGTGGGGCTGGCGGACCACGCCGACGCCTACGCCCGCAGCCTTTCGGGGGGCATGCGCCGACGCCTGATGGTGGCCAAGGCCATGGTTCACGCGCCGCCGGTGCTGGTGCTGGACGAACCGACCGCGGGGGTCGATGTTGATCTGCGCCGCCACCTTTGGGACCATATCCGGGAGCTGAACCGGCGCGGCGTCACCATCCTGCTGACCACCCATTACCTCGAGGAGGCCCAGCAACTGTGCGACACCATCGCCATCATCGACAGTGGTGACCTGATCGCGTGCGAGCCGACCCGGACCCTGGTGGGCCGGCTCGACCGCAAGGAAATTGCCATCACCGTTGACCGGAGCCTCGAGGCGGTGCCGGTGGCGCTGGCCGGCTGGCCCGTCGAACTGGTTGAGGGGCGACGGCTGGTGGTTCGTTACCGCCCCAGCCAGGTCCGGGTCGATGAGGTGTTGGCGGCGGTTCGGGCCGCCGGCCTGGGAATCGTCGATCTCAGCACCAGAGAAGCCGATCTGGAGGACATCTTTCTGGAGCTGACCCGCAACCACCGGGGCCGGAACCCGGAGGAGGACGGCAGCCATGGGTCCGGTTAGGACCGGAAGCAGCGGTCGGGGCGCGCGGGCCGGCTGGTGGCTGGGGCTGCTGGCGCTGGTCGGTTGCGCCTCGACCGTCCAGTCGCTGAGTCAGCCGATGGGGCCGCCGGTCTCCGCCCCCCGACTTGGCGACGATGCGGTGACCACCGCCGATGGCTACCGTTTGCCGCTGAAGGTGTGGCGCCCGGAAGGCGGGACCGCAGCGGTGCTGTTGGCGGTGCATGGTTTTAACGATTACGCCAACGCCTACGCCAACGCCGGGCCGGTCTTCGCCCGTCACGGCATCCTGACTTATGCCTACGACCAGCGGGGCTTTGGCGCCACCGGGCATCCCGGCATCTGGCCGGGCACCGCGACCCTGATTTCGGACCTGCAAACCGTGGTCGGGCTGCTGCTCCGACGCCATCCCGGGGTGCCCCTTTACCTCCTGGGCGAGAGCATGGGCGGCGCGGTGGTGATGACCGCGCTGGCCGAACCCCGGTCGCCGGACCGGCCCCTGGCCCGGGTCGCCGGCGCGGTGCTGGTGGCGCCGGCGGTATGGGGGCGCGAAACCATGGCGCTGTTGCCGCGGCTGGCGCTGGCCGTGACCAATACCCTGGTACCGGGGATCTCTCTGACCGCGCCGGCCGCCTTGCACATCCGTCCGTCGGACAATGACGAGATGCTGCGCGCTTACAGCCGCGATCCGCTGGTGATCAAAGCGACTCGAGTCGACGCGATGAACGGGCTGGTGGCGCTGATGGGCGACGCACTCGCCCTCGCCCCCCAATTCCAGGCGCCGGCCTTGATTTTATATGGCGTTCATGACCAGATTTTGCCGCATCCGGCCATTGAGCGCATGCTTGCCAGCCTGCCCGCCGGCCGGCAACGGGTGGCGATTTACCCCGATGGCTGGCACATGCTGCTGCGTGACCGGCAGGGCGACGTGGTGGTCGACGACATCGTGTCCTGGCTTCTCAAGCCCTTGGCGCCCCTGCCGAGCGGTGCCGACCGCATCCCCCGGAGCCGCCTCGGCACGCCCTGACGCCGGGGTTAACCTATTCAATTTCCAAAGATTTCCCGGAAAGCTGGATCGACCCGGGCGGACCTCCCGCCCGGGCTGCGGTCCGTCGCCGGCCGATCGGGGCCGGTTCTTGGCGGTGCCCGCGGTTCGCCCGGGCATCCCCGGGAGCGGACGTCGTTTCCGTAAAACAATCCATCGCCGCCGTCAGATTGAGATAGCGGGTTGCTTGTACTGCCGACCTCGCATACATTGGTACCGGGACATCGCTTCCGACCGGGGTGCCGGCGTGGCCCCCACTGTTTTGATACCGGTCTCCCGGATCAACAGGGGCCGGGTTGGGCAGCGGGATCAATGGCGGCCCACGGTCAGCGGCGAATGATAGTGCGAGTGGTATCGGTAGCCAGTAAGAGATGATTCCAAAAAAAAAGAGCGCGTGATCCTTGTTTTTTTGTGCTAATCGTCTCACATTAAATGTCAAGGTCGCCCTTCCCGGGTAAGGATTGTCCCGGGGAGGGAGGCAGGTTGGGCTCGGCGGGCCTGGAACGGCCGGCCGTTCACGCAAGAGGGTGGTATGATCAAGAAAGCGGAAGAGAGTGTGAGGCCGGTGCGCAAGGCCAAGCGGTCCATTGCCAAGGATGGCCCGAGCCCGATCGATGTTCATGTCGGTTCGCGGGTCCGGTTGCGCCGTACCCTGCTGGGAATGAGCCAGGAAAAGTTGGGAGAGGCCATCGGCCTTACCTTCCAGCAGGTCCAGAAGTACGAGCGCGGCATGAACCGCATCAGCGCGTCCAAGCTGTGGAAGTTGTCGAACGTGCTGGATGTGCCGGTATCGTATTTCTTCGACGACCTGGGCGTCGATGAGGACGGTCAGACCCCGGCCCTGTCGAGCGGCGAGCCCAGCAGCGGCGATACCCTGGCCCTCGATCCCATGGCCAAGCGGGAGACCCTGGAGCTGGTTCGCGCCTACTACAAGATCGGCGATCCGCTGGTCCGTCGGCGCCTGTTCGAGCTGACCAAGGCCGCGGCCGGCGCCGGCGACCATACGGCGGTGGAATAGCCGTCCGGGCGGCCGGGCATTTTGGCCGCAGCCGGTTCAGGGCACGCCGTCCCGGGGAGGGACGGCGCGCGGCCTTGGCGTCCGGCGCTCAAGCGGGCGCCGGCGGTTTCGGATGGAAATAAAGCGGGCTCTGCCCGCACCCGCCGGGGCCGCAGACCCCGCGGACCCCGGTGACGTTTAGTCGCTGGTCCTGATCAGGTCTCCCTGCGGTCGCGACGGTGTCGGCGCCGGTCGGGCGAGGAAGCGGCGGATCAGGGTCCGGGCTTCGGGCGAGTCCCAGTCGGCCGCGCCTTCGATACGGCCGAGCACCCGGCCTTGCCGGTCGATCAGTACCGAGGTCGGCAGGCTGTGGCTGCCCCAGGCATTGAGCGCCGCGGCGTCGGGATCGAGGTAGAGTGCCAGATGGTCGAGGCCGTGCCGTCGCAGGAACGGCTCGACGGTCGCGCGACCGCCCCGGTCCACCGAGACCGCCACCACCTGGAAGCCGTCGCCGCCGAATTCGGCCTCCAGGCGATCCAGGGCGGGCATTTCCTCGACGCAGGGCGGGCACCACGTCGCCCACAGATTCAGCAGCACCAGCGTACCGGAGAACGCCTCCAATCCCAGCCGGCGACCGGCGCCGTCGGTGAAGCTCATGCCCGGCGCCGGCTCCAGGGTCGGGGCGGGGGCGAACGGGTGTGCGTCGGCCGCGGCCGCCGGCCCGGGCATCGCCGGCACCGTCATCAACAGCACCGGCAGCAACAGCGCCATTGCGACGGCGCGCAAAACGCGCATAGTAGCCTCCGAGCCCGTGGCCCCCCTGTCAGAATCCCGACCGCCCATGACCGATCCCCTCTCCGATACCGCCGCCTCCGGGCCGTCCGCCGGGACGGGTGCCAACGCCCTGTGGGGCGGCCGCTTTGCCGCCGGCCCGGCGGCAATCATGGAGCGGATTAACGCCTCCATCGGCTTCGACCGCAAGCTCGCCGCCCAGGACATCGCCGGTTCCCAGGCCCACGCCGCGATGCTGGCCCGCGCCGGCCTGCTGTCCCAAGACGACGCCCGGCGCATCCAGACCGGCCTGACCCAGGTGTACCAGGAAATCGACTCGGGGGTCTTCCCGTTCAAGACCGCCCTCGAAGACATTCACATGAACGTCGAGGCCCGGCTGGCCGAGCTGATCGGCGAACCGGCCAAGCGCCTGCACACCGCGCGCTCGCGCAACGATCAGGTGGCGACCGACTTCAAGCTGTGGGTGCGCGACGCCCTGGACCGGCTCGACGCCGGCCTTCGGGATCTCCAGGCGGCGCTGATCGGGCAGGCCGAGCGCCATGCCGCCACCGTGATGCCCGGGTTCACCCATCTGCAACCGGCGCAACCGGTGACGTTCGGTCATCACCTGCTGGCCTATGTCGAGATGTTCGGCCGCGACCGCAGCCGGGTCGCCGCCGCCCGGGTCCGACTGAACGAGTGCCCGCTGGGCTCGGCGGCGCTGGCCGGTACCCCATACCCCATCGATCGCGACCATACCGCAGCGGCGCTGGGCTTCGACCGACCCACCGCCAACTCGCTGGACGCGGTGTCCGACCGCGACTTCGCCCTCGATTACCTGGCCGGTGCCGCCATCACCTCGGTTCATCTGTCGCGCTTTGCCGAAGAGATCGTGATCTGGTGTACCGCCCAATTCGGTTTCATCCGGCTTTCGGACGCCTTCACGACCGGTAGTTCGATCATGCCCCAGAAACGCAACCCGGATGCCGCGGAGCTGGTTCGGGCCAAGTCCGGGCGGGTGATCGGGGCCTTGACCGGCTTGTTGGTTGCGCTTAAGGGGTTGCCGCTCGCCTATTCCAAGGATATGCAGGAGGACAAGGAACCGGTGTTCGAGACCGATGAAACACTGGCGCTGTGTCTGGCGGCAACTGCCGGCATGGTGCGCGACATGGTGGCCGATCCCGCCGCCATGCGCCGGGCCGCCGAGCGCGGCTTCCTGACCGCCACCGACCTTGCCGACTGGCTGGTCCAGGAGTTGGGGTTGCCGTTCCGCGAGGCCCATCATGTCACGGGCCGGCTGGTCAGGCTGGCCGAGGACCGGGGCAAGGGCCTGGCCGAGCTGGACCTGCCGACGCTGCAAGGGGTGGAGCCGCGGATCACCGCGGAGGTCTATCGGGCGTTGAGCCTCGACGCCTCGGTGGCCAGCCGCCGCAGCTTCGGCGGCACCGCGCCCGACCGGGTTCGCGCCGCGGCAGCGTCGGCCCGGGAGCGTTTCCTGTGAGCGCCCGGTCGATGGACGCCCGGCCGGGCCGGCGCCGGTTCGTCGGCATGGCGCTGGCCGGCGCCGCAACTCTGCTGGCCGGCTGCGGTCGCAAGCCCAGCCGCGTCGATCCGCCCGAGGACGCCGGTCCCGACGCCCTCCGCTATCCGTGGGCCTATCCCAACAAGAACTCGGATCCGCACGGGACGGTCCCGCCGTCCCAGGCCGTGGTGCCGCCCGGCACGACGCCGGCGCCCGCGACCCAGACCCCCGCGACCCAGACTCCTGCGACCGCGTCACCACCGCCGCGGCCGTTGCCACCGCAGCAAAGCTATCCCAAGATCATCACACCGCAGGATTTGCAGCCGAACGGGTCTCTGGGAGGCTCCGGCACATGGCCGGACAAGCCATGACCGCCTTTGACTATCGGGACGGCGTGCTGCACGCCGGGGCGGTGTCCCTGGCCGAGGTGGCCGGGGCGGTGGGGACGCCGGTCTATTGTTACGTCGGCTCCGCCCTGGCCGACGCCTACCGGAGCTTCGCCACGGCCTTTGCCGGTCAGGACGTGGCGGTTTGCTACGCCCTCAAGGCCAATTCCAACCAGGCGGTGGTGCGGACGCTGGCGCGGCTGGGGGCCGGTGCCGATGTGGTTTCGGAAGGCGAACTGATGCGGGCGCTGGCCGCCGGCATTCCGCCGGAGCGCATCGTGTTTTCGGGCGTCGGTAAGAGCCCCGAGGAGATGCGGGCGGCGCTCGGCGCCGGCATTTACCAGTTGAACGTCGAGTCGCTGCCTGAACTCGAGGCGCTCAGCGCGGTGGCCACCGGCCTGGGTGCGGTCGCACCGGTGGCGCTGCGGGTCAATCCCGACATTGACGCCGGCACCCACCACAAGATTGCCACCGGCCGCAAGGAGAACAAGTTCGGGATCGATTTCGACCACGCCCGGGCCGTCTACGCCCGGGCGGCCGCGCTGCCCGGGCTGCGGGTGGCCGGGGTCGCGGTCCATATCGGCTCGCAACTGACCAGCCTCGCGCCGTTTCGCGCCGCCTTCAAGAAGGCGGCGCAACTGGTTCGGGTCCTGCGTGCCGATGGTCACGCCATCGACCGGATCGATCTGGGGGGCGGGCTGGGCATCGTTTACCGGGAGGAAACCCCGCCGTCGCCGGCCGATTACGCCGCGCTGGTGGCCGAGACCACCGGTGATCTGGGCTGTCGGGTCCTGCTCGAGCCGGGCCGCGCCCTGGTCGGCAATGCCGGAGTGTTGCTGACCCGGGTGCTGTACGTCAAAGCCGGCCAGCACCGGCGCTTCGTGATCGTCGATGCCGCCATGAACGACCTGATCAGGCCGAGCCTGTACGACGCCTGGCACGGCATCGTGCCGGTGGCGCTGCCGGTGCCCGGGACCCCGACCGAGCCGTTCGACGTGGTCGGACCGGTGTGCGAGACCGGCGATACCTTCGCCCTGCAACGGCCGCTGGTCCCGCCCCGGTCCGGCGACGTGATGGCGGTCCTCTCTGCCGGGGCTTACGGCGCGGTGATGGCCTCGACCTACAACACCCGGCCGCTGGTGCCCGAGGTGCTGGTTGAGGGCGACCGGT
>PLTC01000125.1:26198-45303 GCA_003165295.1 Rhodospirillales bacterium
GCCGGCCGGCCCTTTGAACCCATGATGTTACGGTAAGGAGTGCCGGGCCACTAATCGTAGGTTCCGAAACTTTTCGCAAGGCTGCCCGCGACCAGATACCAGCCGTCGACCACCACAAAGAAAATGATCTTGAACGGCATCGAAACCATGGTCGGCGGCAGCATCATCATACCCATGNNTCGATGATCAAAAACGGCAGGAACAACAGAAAACCGATCTCGAACGCCCGCTTGATCTCGGAAATCATGAAGGCCGGAATCAGGACCTGAAGCGGAATCGCGGTCGGGTCGGTCACGGGGCCGCTGCGCGACATGTCGAGGAACAACTGAAGATCATGCTCCCCGGTCTGGCGCAGCATGAAGGCATGGAGCGGCTTGACGGTTCGCTTGAACGCCTCGACCTCGTCGATCTCCTCGTTGATCAACGGCTTGATGCCGTCATCATACGATCGCTGGAACACCGGCGCCATGATGAAGAAGGTCATGAACAGCGCCAGGCTGATCATCACGGTGTTGGGCGGCACCTGCTGGATGCCCATGGCGGTGCGCAGAAACGACAGCACGATGATGATCCGCGTGAAACAGGTCATCATGACCAGAATCGACGGCGCCAGTGACAGCACCGTCATCAACGCCAGCAGTTCCAGGATGCGGCCGGTCATGGTGCCGCCGCCACCGCCGCCAAGGTCGAGAGTCATGCTCTGTGCCCAGGCCGTGGCCGGGGACAGCAGGAAAAGACCAGGGATCGCCACCAGCACGGTTCCGGCCAGTACGGCACCTCCGCTGGCGGTGGCGGTGCGGGCCGGCGCGGGGCAGGCGAGGCGGGCGGAAAGCGGCGAAGGAGTCATGACGGGCTGTCCTTGACGCGAGAGGCCGCGGGCGGTTCGGGAGCCGGTGGCGCGATTCCGGTTTCGATCACGATTTCGCCGGTCGCCCCCAGCAGCAGCAGATGTTCCACATCGTCCCGGCGGACCAGCACCAGCCGCCGCCGGACATCCAACTGGCGGACTTCGACGATGCCGAGGCGCGGCCGGCGTCCGGTCCCCCGCGGAATCGGGGTGCCGGTGATCACGCCGCTTGCCGCCAGTCGCCGCAGCACCCAGCCGGTACACCAGATCAGCGCCAGGACCGCGGCCAGGGCCACGGCAAAACGCATCAGGGTCTCGAGAGTCAGGTCGTCGGGAGGGGCGCCGGTCATGGGGCACGTCCGGTCACAGGTCGCGTCCGGTCACAGCTCGCGGCCGGTGGCGGCGCGATAGGCTTCGGCGGCCCGTGCCGGTGCCGGTGCCGGCTCCGCCGGGCGGCGCCGGACTGGATCCCCGGTCGGGCGGTTCCGGCGTCTTAACTGGCCTTCCAGGGCGTCGAGGGCGCCGGTCAGTCCGACCAACTGCGGCACCAGGGCGCGAGCGGCGCCGCTCTCGAGGGCGGCGACCGCGGCGCACAGGGTGCGGACCCGCCGGTCAAGCCCGGTGAGATCGATCGGATCGCCGGCGTCGGCCCGGCTGCGGGCGCCGCCGATCACCGCCGCCAGTTCTTCGATGGCCCGGGCGATGGCGTCGCGATCGACCGGCAGTTCCGGGTCGGGGATGGCACTGTTGGTCGGTGTGGTCATGCCGGTGCTCCCGCCTCAGGGCTTTGGCCGTTGGCCAGATAGACATGGGCCAGGATCTCGGCCACCGCAACGATGGCCTCCATCGGGATTTCCGAATCCACCTCCACCGCCGCCAGAATCTGGGCAAGATCGGCATCTTCCCGGACCTTGACGCCGTTGGCAAAGGCCAGTTCGAGAATCTGCTCGGCCACCGCGCCGCGACCGGTGGCCACCACCCGGGGCAACCCCTCCCGACCCGGTTCATGGGTCAGCGCCACCGCCACCGGCCGTTGGGGCCGGCGTGGCGGCGTCTGCGATCCTGAACCCGGCATTCGGCCCCCCCCTTGTTCACCGGCCGGCGGTTGAGCCCGGCCGGCGCTCTCGAGTCGTCCGGCCCCACATCCCGGGGGCGGTCAGGGTTGACGTTGATGCGGCGGCGGCTGCGGCGGCCGTTGACCGCGGCCGGCCGGCGCCTGGATCGGCGAGATCACCAGATCGATCTCGGTCCCCTTGCTGTCGTCCCGTTGGGGCGCAAGGCGCAGGGTTGCCACCCGGTTGCCCCTTGTGTAGGAAATCGAAGTCCGGCGCGAGCGCACGATCGCCGTTTCAACCCATCCCACCTTGGGCATCTCGGCGCGATAGAACTGGGTGATTTGCAGTACGGTGTAAGGGGCGGTGAGGAACACCTGCCCCGACCAGTCCTCGTCATCGCCGATGATCACCGTGTCGCCCAGCACCACCGTACTGTTGGGCGGCACCGGAAACTGCGGAATCCGCAAAACGTCGGGCGGCACGTCCGGGCCGGTATCGGTGCCGGCGCCGGGCAGGTCGGAGCCGGACTGGGGCCAGGTCAGGTTCTGCGCCTGACCGTCGGTGGTCCAGCAACCGGCGCACATACCCGCCAGCACACCCAATACCACCATTCGGTGTATCGTTTCGGCCAATGGCGCCCGTATTCCGTTCATGATCCGCCCGAGTCCTGACAGGCATCTGCCGAAACAGCCCGGACCTGCCGCTGCACCGGGGCCGTGGTTCACATTTGAAGGGTTTCGCCCCCCCTTGGCAAGTTATACCAGCGGGACACCGCACCGGCCAGCGGGACACCGTACCGGGATGACCGGGGGAGGGCTGGCATCGACCCAACCTCCGGCCGGTGGCCGCTGGCGATCGTAAGACCGGCGAGCGGAAAGGATGGCCCATTGGGGGCTTGGCCCCATAGGCGCCAGGATATCACTATCATCTTGATTTTGCAGGGCTCTGCCCTGCACCCNNTCAACGATTCATCGTAACCTGGCGCCTATGGGGCTTCGCCCCCGGACCCCCTTTTTGACCCGTCAGGCGGGCTTTTTGGGTTTGGGCAGGTCCGGCTTGATGTGCAGTTCCCTGAGCCGCTCCGGGGGCACCGGGGCCGGGGCCTGCATCATCAGGTCCTGGGCCTGCTGATTGAGCGGGAAGCAGATCACCTCGCGGATGTTCGGCTCGTCGGCCAGCAGCATGACGATGCGGTCGATGCCCGGGGCCGAACCGCCGTGGGGCGGCGCACCCAGCTTGAACGCCGACAGCATGCCGCCAAAGCGCAGTTCCAACTCCTCCCGCGGATAGCCGGCGATGGCAAAGGCTTTGTACATCACCTCGGGCAGATGGTTCCGAATCGCGCCCGACGACAGTTCCACGCCATTGCACACGATATCATACTGATAGGCGTTAATGGTCAGCGGGTCCCGGGTCTCCAGCGCCTCCAGCCCGCCTTGGGGCATCGAGAACGGGTTGTGGCTGAAGTCGATCCGGCCGGTCTCCTCGTTCAATTCGAACATCGGAAAGTCGGTGATCCAGCAAAAGCGGAAGGCGTTCTTTTCGCAGAGATCCAGCTCCGCGGCGATCTTCATCCGCGCCTGGCCCGCGAGCTTGTTGGCGGCGGCGGTCTGGTCGCACACGAAGAACACCGCGTCGCCATCCTCGAGCCCGACTGCGGCCCGCAGCACCTGCTGGGCCTCGGGCGGCACGAACTTGGCGATGGGTCCCTTGCCGGCGCCGGCCTCGAACAGGATGTAGCCGAGCCCGGGGGCGCCGAGGCCCTTGGCCCAGTCGTTGAGCTTGTCGAAGAAGCTGCGCGGGCGTCCGCCCACCGCCGGCGCCCGGATGCCGCGGACCACCCCGCCCTTGGCGATGACGTCCCGGAAGGCGCGGAACTCCACATCGGCGCGCTGGAACACCGCGGTCAGATCGGTGATGACCAGCGGGTTGCGCAGATCCGGCTTGTCGCTGCCGTAACGGAGCAGGGCGTCGGCATAGGTCAGCCGGGGAAACGGCGGCGCGGTGAGGGCCGGCGGCACCGGCCGGCGGAAGCCGCCGAATTCGGCGAACACCCCGTGCAGCACCGGCTCGATGGCGGCGAACACGTCGTCCTGGGTGACGAACGCCATCTCGAAGTCAAGCTGATAGAACTCGCCCGGCGAGCGGTCGGCCCGGCTGTCCTCGTCGCGGAAACACGGCGCGATCTGAAAGTAACGGTCGAATCCCGCCATCATCAGCAACTGCTTGAATTGCTGCGGCGCCTGGGGCAGGGCGTAGAACTGGCCGGGATGCAGCCGGCTCGGGACCAGAAAGTCGCGGGCGCCCTCGGGACTGGACGCGGTCAGGATCGGGGTCTGGAATTCGACGAAGCCGCCCTCGATCATCCGGCGCCGGATCGACGAGATCACCTGACTGCGCAACAGGATGTTGCGATGCATCTTGTCCCGCCGCAGGTCCAGGAAGCGGTAACGCAGGCGCGTTTCCTCGCCGGCATCGGCGTCGCTGTTGACCTGGAGCGGCAGCATCTCCGCCACACTCTCCACCGCGACCGCGCCGGCCTGAACCTCGATCCGGCCGGTCGGCAACTTGTCGTTGACCGTCTCGGCGCTGCGCGCCACCACCGGACCGGTAACGGTGATCACCGATTCCAGCCGCAAGCCTTCGAGGGTCGTGAACAGCGCCTGGGACGAATCGGCGACGATCTGGGTCAGACCGTAGTGGTCGCGCAAATCGATGAACAGCAGATTGCCGTGATCGCGCTTGCGGTGAATCCAGCCGGAAAGGCGAACCGTCCGGCCGGCGTCTTCGAGGCGCAGGGCGCCGCAGGTATGGGTACGATAAGGATGCATGGCCTGGGAGAACCTTTGACGAGAGAGTCCAACACCACACCGGGACGGGCCCGATGTCAAGGTCGCGGCATCGGGGGGGCGCGGCGCGGCGCCCGGATACCGGAACGGCACCATTGCCCCGGTGAACTGGCATGGAGGGCGGACGGCCGGCAAAGGGTTCCGGCTAATCCTGGCGCGAAAGAACCTGCCATTTCGTCGCCGAAACGCCGGACTCCAGGCTCAGCCGCGCCACCATCCGCTCCACGGCCGGATCGTCGCGGCTGGCGGAAACAAAGGTCGCGACCACCGCGACCTGCCCGCCGGGTGACAGCCGCTGGCTGTCGAGCTGACGCAGCCCAAGGTCGCCGCTCTGGAGCAGCAATGCCCGAATGCGGGTTTCGTCGCCGCAGTCGCAGGTGGTGCTGATCAGATACTCCACCTCCGGTTCTGTGGTGAAGGGCTGCCCGAGCCGGTTGATCAGGTCGGCCAACGGGTGCAGCAACAGATTGGCGGCGACCACCAGTCCCGCCGCCATTGCCGCCGCGACCGTCTGTCCGGCGCCGGCGAAGGCCCCCACCGCCGCGGAACACCACAGAGTCGCCGCGGTATTGAGGCCGTGGACGTTGAGCCCCTGGCGCATGATCACGCCTGCGCCAAGGAAGCCGATCCCCGACGCCACCTGCGCCGCGACCCGGTTGAGACCGGTGGCGTCGCCTGCCGCCGCGGCGGCGATCAGGACGAAGGTCGCCGCTCCCACCCCAACCAGGGCGTTGGTCTGAAGCCCGGCCATGTGGTGTCGCCACTGCCGTTCGGCGCCGATCACCGATCCCAGAACCAGGGCGGTTCCCAGCCGCAACGCCATATCCTGTTCCACCATCATCCGGTCCCGTCGCCTGCCGTCCGCCCGATCGCGGCCGGCGGCGACTTTACCGGACCGGGGCCGGGGGCGCGAGCACCGCGACCGCGATGCCGCCGCTGGGGTGATCGTAGCCGTGACCCAGCACCGGGTGCGGCCGGTAGGGTTCGGCCAGTTGCGCCAGCTCCTCGGCGTCGAGCCGGAGTTCGAGCGCCCGCACGGCGTCCTCCAGGTGACGGGGCTTGGTGGCGCCGATGATCGGGGCGGTGACGCCCGGTTGATGCAGCAGCCAGGCCAGCGCCACCTCGGCGTTGGAGGCGCCGCGCCGCGCCGCCACCTCGCTGACCCGGTCGACCACCGCGAAATCGTCCTCGCGATAGTACATGCCCTGGGCGAAGCGGTCGTTTTGCGCCCGCAGGGTTTCGCCGCTGCGGTCGCGACTGCGGTTGCCGGCCAGAAAACCCCGGGCCAGCGGACTCCAGGGAATAAGCCCGATGCCTTCGGCCCGGCACAGCGGGATCATTTCCCGCTCTTCCTCGCGGTAGANNATCAGATTGTAGTGGTTCTGCATGGCGACGAATCGGGCCAGCCCGCGCCGCTCGGCCAGCGCCAGATACCGGGCGAATTGCCAGGCGTACATGCTGCTGGCGCCGATATAGAGCGCCTTGCCGGCCCGAACCACGTCGGTCAGCGCCTCCAGCGTCTCTTCGATGGGGGTCGCCGGGTCGAACCGATGAATCTGATAAAGGTCAACGTAATCCAGTTGCAGGCGGCGCAGGCTGGCGTCGACGGCCTCCATGATGTGCTTGCGCGACAGGCCCCGCTGGTTGGGTCCGGTGCCCATCGGGTTGAAGACCTTGGTGGCGATCACCAGTTCGTCCCGCGGCGGGCCGAAATCCCGCAGTGCCCGGCCGAGAATCTCCTCGCTGCGGCCCAGCGAGTAGACATCGGCGGTATCGAAGAAGTTGATTCCCAACTCCAGTGCCTGCCGGATAAACGGCCGCGAATCCTCTTCCGCCAGCACCCAGTTCTGCCAGCCGGGCGAACCGTAGCTCATGCAGCCGAGACAAAGACGGGAAACCTTGAGACCCGACCGGCCAAGGGTAACAGTATCCATGAGGGTGACCTCCGCGCGTGGCTCCGCTTGAAGGTCAGAAGGTACAACCGACCGGGCAAGGTCGCAGCCCCCAGGAACGGCGGGCACCCTTGCGTTCCGGGGGGGCGACCCGCGCCGCGCCCGCTCCGAGGTGCCCCGTCTGCCCGCCCCCATGACCGGTCGGTGCTGATCGGGTGTTACAGATTGAGCGACCGTCCATAGACCGCCGCGATCCGGGCGGCGTCGGTGGTCAGTCGGCCCAGGGTTCGGGCCATCTCATAGACCGCAGCCTCGGCCGCCTCGGCGTCGGCATCGTCGTGACTGTCGCCACGGTACGATCGCATTCCAATGCTCCGGTGGCGCCGGATTTCCTCGTGGATACCCATGCTCTTCCCCTTCGTTCCTGGAAAAAGCCGATCGTCACCGCGGGCGTTCCGGTTCCCTGTCCCCGCTCCAACCGAAACCGTCCAGCGGACGATTTCCATGAAATCAATCTTTTACACTCCATCGCTAAGAAGAAAGAGTAAGATATTGCGTGTCCCGCGCAAAGGAGTATTTTCAATTGCTGTCGGGGTTGTGGCCGGGCGGTCACACAGCGGGAAAGCGGCCACGCCGGTATCCCGACGCCGCATTCACTTTACGCCCTTACATGACCCTGACTTTTTCGATAGTCTGCGTCCGCGTCCGGCCGCCCGGGTCAGGAGCAGGGTGCCGGCAAGCGGCAGGCGCTAAGGAAGACGAGAGCGGATGTTGCCAGCCGACGCTGATGCCATTGACCTTCGGAACCAATCTGCCCGTGCCGTCCGGCCGGGCATGTCGCGGCCGTTGGCAGCCTAGGTGGTCCTATCCATGCGTGTCCTGCTGGCTGACGACCACGATCTGGTACGGGATGGAATTCGGGCGTATCTGGAAGCCCGGTTGCCGTCGGTTACGGTGGTGACCGCGTCAAACTTTCAGGGCGCCCTGGCGCTGGCTGCGGCCGGGCCCGGCGTCGATGTGGCGATGCTCGACCTGCGCATGCCGGGCATGGAGGGCGCGGCCGGCGTCGAGCGCATGCGGGCGGCGCTGCCCGGGGTGCCGCTGGCGATCCTCTCGGGCTACCCTTGCCCGCCCGAACTGGCCACGGTCCTTGCCCGGTTGCATGTCAGCTTCCTGCCCAAGACGCTCAGTGGCGAGGCCCTGGTCTCGATGCTGGTCGAGGTGATGGACGGCGAAATCTACCCGCCGCCGACCAGCGGCGAACCGGCCGCCGGCGATTCCGAGGGGGGGGCCGAGGCCCGGCCGCTGACCCGGAGAGAGCGGGAAGTGCTGTCCCATCTCTCCCTCGGTCTCAGCAACAAGGAAATCGCCCGCCGCCTGACCATCGAAGAGGTCACGGTCAGACTCCATCTGCGCGGCATTTTCCGCAAGCTTGGCGTGCATAACCGCACCCAGGCGGTCCGCCATGCCCTCGATCACGGGCTGGATGTCGCGGCATTCTGAAGTCCGGGAGCGCCACCCCAGGTCAGCGAGGGTCCGAAGGCGTTGCCGACGCGCCGAGACGGTATCAAGCGCGATGCCCGCGCCGCCCGGGAAGACCAGCAGCGCGATGGCTGCGGCAAGGACCAGGGGCGTTGCCCCTTGACCCCACCAAAGGCCGGCGGCCCTTGGAACCCCTGATGGCGGGATGCGCGGGTCTGTCATTCCAGCATCCTCCGCAACCGGTACAGGGTCTCCAGCGCCTCGCGCGGGGTCAGTTCGTCGGGGTTCAACTGGCGCAGGGCCTGTTCCACCGCCGACGGCGCCGCTGCCGCCGGTGCCGGCGGGCGGCGCACCGCGGCGGTAAACAGCGGCAGGTCGTCCACCAACCGGGTCAGGGCGGTGGCGTGATCGCCGGTTTCAAGCGTCCGCAACACCTCCTCGGCCCGGGCGATCACCGCCGGCGGCAGGCCGGCCAGACGGGCGACGTGAATGCCGTAGCTGCGATCGGCGGCACCCGCGGCAACTTCGTGCAGGAACACCACGTCGCCGTGCCATTCCCGGATGCGCATGGTATGGCAGGCCAGATGCGGCAGCCTGGCCCCAAGCTGGGTCAATTCATGGTAGTGGGTGGCGAACAGCGCCCGGCAACGGGTAACCTCGTGGAGCTGCTCGACGCAGGCCCAGGCGATGGACAGGCCGTCGAAGGTCGCGGTACCGCGGCCGATCTCGTCGAGGATGACCAGCGCCCGCGGCCCGGCCTGGTTCAGAATGGCCGCGGTCTCCACCATCTCCACCATGAAGGTCGACCGGCCGCGGGCCAGGTCGTCGGCGGCGCCGACCCGGCTGAACAGCCGGTCCACCACACCGAAGCGGGCGTGCGCCGCCGGAACGTGGCTGCCCATCTGGCCGAGGATGGCGATCAGGGCGTTCTGGCGCAGAAAGGTGCTCTTGCCCGCCATGTTGGGGCCGGTGAGCAACCATAACCGCCGGTCGGGCGCGAGGTCACAGTCGTTGGCCACGAACGCCGGTCCGCCCGCCGCCTCCAGTGCCGCCTCGACCACCGGGTGCCGGCCGCCTTCGATCGCGAACTCCAGGCTGTCGTCGATCACCGGCCGGCACCAGCGCCGCTCGGCGGCCAGTGCCGCCAGCCCGCAGGCGACATCGAGGGTGGCGAGCGAGCGGGCCAGCGCCGCCAGCGGTTCGGCCCGGCCGACGACCTCGGTGACCAGATCCCCGAACAGGGCAAGTTCCAGCGCCAGTGCCCGCTCTCCGGCCTCCGACAACCGGCGTTCCAGGTCGGCCAGTTCCACCGTGCCGAAGCGAACCGCGCTGGCCATGGTCTGACGGTGAATGAAGGTGTTGCGGGCGGCGCCGGTCATCAGCTTGTCGCCGTGGGCGGTACTGACCTCGATATGGTAGCCGAGCACGTTGTTGTGCTTGACCTTGAGCCCGGAAATCCCGGTCTGTCCGGCATAGCGCGCCTGCAAGCCGGCGATCAGCCGCCGGCCCTCGTCGCGGAGCGTGAACAACTCGTCCAGCGCATCGGAACAGCCCCGGGCGATGAAACCGCCATCGCGCGCCAGCAGCGGCAGCTCGGCCGCCAGCGCCCGGGTCAGGCGGTGCGCGAACACCGCCTCGCCGTCGCCCGATCGGCCCAGCGCCGCGACCGCCTGTTCCAACCCGGCCGGCCATGGGGTCAGGGTCGGCCGGGACAGCAGGTCCCGCAATTCGCCGGCGCCCAACAGGGCGTCGCGCACCGCGGCCAGGTCGCGCGGTCCGCCCCGGTCGAGCCCCAGCCGCGAACAGGCGCGCTCCAGGTCGGGCACCCGCTTCAACAGGTCCCGCACCGCCTCGCGCCGGTCCTCCTCAACCAGGAAAAACCCGACCAGCTCCAGCCGGCCGCCGATGGCCGCGGGATCGGTCAGCGGTGCCGCCAGCCGGGTCGCCAGCAGCCGCGCCCCGGGCGCGGTGACGGTGCGGTCGATCACCGCCAGCAGGCTGCCGCGATACTCGCCGGCCAAGGTCTTGGTCAACTCAAGATTGCGACGGGTTGCGGCGTCAATTTCCAGCGTGGTTCCGGGCGGGAGCCGGTGCGGCGGGGCCAGGACCGGTGCCTTGCCCTTCTGGGTCAGTTCCACATAACCGGCCAGCGCCCCGGCCGCCGCGATCTCGGCGCGGCTGAATGTCCCGAAGGCGTCGAGGGTGCCGACCCGGTACAGGGCCAGCAGGCGCCGCCGGCCATTTTCGCTGTCGAAGCCGGCATCGGGTTGCACGGTCAGCCGGGGCTTCCACTCGGCCAGTACCTCGAAGAACTCGGGGCGTTGCGCCAGCCGTTCGGGCACCAGCAGTTCACGGACGTCGAGCCGGGCCAGCGCCGCCGCCAGCCCGGCCTGGAGCACCGGTTGCACCGCCACCTCGCCGGTGGACAGGTCGAGCCAGGCCAGCCCCAGGTGGCCGCCGGCCTCGGCCAGCGCCGCCAGCAGATTGTGGCTGCGGGCGTCGAGCAGGCTCTCTTCGGTGATGGTGCCCTGCGTCACGATGCGGGTGACGTCGCGCCGGACCACCGCCTTGGAGCCGCGCTTGCGCGCCTCCGCCGGGTCCTCCAGTTGCTCGCAGATGGCCACCCGGAATCCCTGGCGGATCAGGCGCAGCAAATAACTCTCGTGGCTGTGGACCGGCACCCCGCACATGGGGATGTCTTCGCCGTCATGCCGGCCGCGACGGGTCAGCGTGATATCCAGCGCGCGGGCCGCCTGCACCGCGTCGTCAAAGAACATCTCGTAAAAGTCGCCCATCCGATAGAACAGCAAGGTGTCGGGGTGGGCCCGTTTGATCTCCAGGAACTGCGCCATGACCGGTGTCGCGCCAGCACCGGGCGCCAGGACACCGGCTGAGACCGGAGAGGAGGAAGGAAGGACGGTGTCGTCGGCCATGGGGCCATCCTACAGCATGACCGGCACGGGCGAACAGCCCCGGCCGAGGCACCAGGAGGGGGGGCGCCGTGCGCCGGCCGCGGAAGCGGCCTTCGGCGGTNNGGGGGGGGGGGGGGCCGCGTCGATTTTTCCGCTTGCACCGGAGTTTCCCGCGACCGCCGGGTTGCCCGGTCGGCTTCAGGCGGAAACGGGAGTGGCGGTTGCGGGCCTCTCCCGGACGTCGAACCGCCGCCGGAGCGGACTCCGGCGGCGGCCGATGAGGACGGTCGAAGGAAGCGGCGGCCGGAGCTTACCGGACGGTCTCGCCGTGCAGGGCGAGGTCGAGGCCCTCGCGCTCCACGTCCTGGTCAACCCGCAGCCCGATGATCAGATCGATGAGCTTGAGGATGATGAAGGTGGCGACCACGTCCCAGACCACCACGGCGCCAATGCCCTGCAACTGGATCCACAACTGCTCGGTGTGGCCTTCGAGGACGCCCAGCGGGTCGGTCTGACCCTTGATGGCGGCCTTGGCGAAGACACCGGTCAGCACCGCACCGGCAAAGCCGCCGATGGCATGGACGCCGAAGGCATCAAGGGCGTCGTCGTAGCCGAGCAGGGACTTGAGGTGGGTGGTGGCCCAGAAGCACAGCACGCCGGCCACGAGGCCGATGATGATGGCGCCATTGGGATCGACGAAGCCCGAGGCCGGGGTGATCGCCACCAGACCGGCCACGGCGCCGCTGATGATGCCCAGCACCGACGGCTTGCCGCGCACGATCCATTCGGCGAACATCCAGGAAAGCGCGGCACCGGCCGTCGCAATCTGCGTGGCGGCCATGGCCATGCCGGCATTGGTGCCCGCGGTCACCGCCGAACCGGCGTTGAAGCCGAACCAGCCCACCCANNCCACAGCAGCGAGGCGCCGATCAGGCTCAGCACCAGATTGTGCGGCGCAAAGTTCTCGGTGCCGTAACCGCGCCGCCGGCCGATCACCAGCGCCGCAACCAGACCGGCGATCCCGGAGTTCATATGCACGACGGTTCCGCCGGCATAGTCCAGCACGCCCAGGTTGCCCAGGAAGCCGCCCGGACCCCAGACCCAGTGGGCGATCGGGGCATAGACGATCACCGCCCACAGGGCGATGAACACGAACATGGCCGAGAACTTCATGCGATCGGCAAAGGCGCCGGCGATCAGCGCCGGCGTGATGATCGCGAAGGTCATCTGGAAGCTCATATACACCGACTCGGGGATGGTCGGCGCGAGACTGCTGATGGAATCGATGGCCATGCCCGAGAGCAGCACCCGCGAGAAGCCGCCGATATAGGGCGCCAACTCGGGCGTCGGACCCTCGGTGAAGGCCAGCGAATAACTGATGACGTACCACAGCACCGTCACCAGGCAGGTGATGGCGAAGCTCTGCATGACCGTGGACAACACGTTCATCTTCCGAACCATGCCGCCGTAAAACAGCGCCAGGCCGGGAATGGTCATCAGCAGCACCAGTGCCGTCGAAGTCAGCATCCACGCGGTGTCGCCGCTGTCGAGCTTCGGGGCCGGAGTGGCGGGTGCGGCGGCAGCGGCGGCGGCAGCGGCGGCGGCCGCCGGCGCGTCGTCCGCCCAGGCACCGGTCGCCATCCCGGCCACTCCGACAACGACGGCCGCAAGGGGCGCAGCCAGGGAGTACCAACGTTTCATCGATCTTCCTCATCCAGCAAGTGGTGGCTCCGACCCGCCCGTTCCGCCCCCGGCACCCGGCCCGGGAAGGCGGGTGCCGGCGCTGGCCGGCGCCGGAATATCCGCTCCGTCCCGCTCTGGTTCCGCGAGACGGGAACCGGGCGGGCGCGAAGCCGTTCTGGCCGCGGTCCTTCAAGAACCGTGCCGGACCTGGGAAGCGCCGGGGCGCGAGCCGCCGCCGCTCGCGCCCGGGCGGCGGCGTACCGGCCGGTCCCGAGTCGCCTCCGGCAATTGCTTATCGATTGCGCAGTTTTTTCCGGCAGCCGTCGCGCCCGCCGCCGCCACCGGTCGGCGAGTGCCGGCGCCATGGCCCATAAATCAGCCACAATATTGAATAATATTCGATCACATGATCACGTGTGAGGCAGTCTTGCCGAGCCGGCGCGACTTCGCGGGCATCCACCCTGTGCCCGGAAGGAGGCTCGCCTCTTTAACTTCATGACGTGATGATGACGTCACGGGTTCAAAGGGCCGACCGGCCTTTTGCGGGTGTGGGCAGTGCCGACAAAGTTTCTTTAATTGAATTAGGCTCGCGAGATATATCAAACTATCGTGGCGTGATCAACCAATGCAAGCATTGGCAAATCGCTGGGACGGTTGCCGTAGCCCCAGCTTGGCCCGTCCGGTGCGTGGGTGGCCAGATAGGCGGCGATGCGCCCGGCCTTGGCCCGGCGGACGCAGTTATCGGCCGCGAGCCGGCCGGTCAGATGGCCGGCGCTGACCTCCATCGGGGTGGCCAGGATGTCGTCAACCGGCAATCCCTCGAGCAGGATCGGCAGATAAACGTCGAGGGCGCCGCTGGCGACCGCAATCCGCCGCCCGGCCGCCGCGTGGGCGAGCAGGGCATCGCGCTGGGGCTGGCGCCAGGTCAGCCCGGCCCTGACCCGGCGGGCGGCGGCGTGGGCCTCGGGAACCGCGACACCGGCCAATGTCGCCTGTAACAGCAGCGCCTTGACCGAGCCCGGGAAATCGGCGCCGGCAGGGCGGCCGGTGGCGTGGCCCGCAAGCGCCCCGGCCGCCGCGGCGACCATGGCCAGCCGGGTGCGGAGCGGTCCGGCCAAATGGTCGAGAAAACACAGCAGGCTGTCGCCGGCAATCAGGGTGTCGTCGAAGTCGAAGATGGCGACGCCGGGGGTGCTGGGCCGTTGGCGCCCAGGGGCGTCGCCCCTGGACGCCACCAAAGGCCGGAAAGGCCGGGGGCCTGGGGAAACCATCAAAGCGGGACCAAGCCGGCGTTGGCCCGGTGGCGCAGCAGGTGGTCGGCCAGCACGCAGGCCATCATGGCTTCGCCCACCGGCACCGCGCGAATTCCGACACAGGGATCATGGCGGCCTTTCGTCACGATCTCGGTGTCGTGGCCGTGGATGTCGATGGTTCGGCGCGGGGTCAGAATCGAACTGGTGGGCTTGACCGCGAATCGGGCGACGATGTCCTGTCCGCTGGAGATGCCGCCGAGGATGCCGCCGGCGTGGTTGGACAGAAAATCGACGCCGCCGCCGGGGCGGGCGCGCATTTCGTCGGCGTTGTCCTCTCCCGACAGGGCGGCAACCGCGAAGCCGTCGCCGATCTCGACGCCCTTGACCGCGTTGATGCCCATCAGCGCCGCGGCAAGGTCGGCGTCAAGCTTGCCGTAGACCGGGTCTCCCAGTCCCGGCGGCACGTTTTCCGCCACCAGCTCGACCACGGCGCCAATGCTGGAGCCGGACCTGCGGACGCCGTCGAGAAAGTCGCTCCAGAGGCCGACGCTGCCGGGGTCGGGGCAGAACAGCGGGTTGCGCTCGACCTCGGCCCAGTCCCAGCGGCTGCGGTCGATGGGGTGGGGGCCGAGTTGAACCAGGGCGCCGCGGATGCGGATGGCGTTGCCCGGGGCCGACCGGGCCAGGATCACCCGGGCCACGGCGCCGGCGGCGACCCGGGCGGCGGTTTCCCGGGCCGAGGAACGCCCGCCGCCACGATAGTCCCTGATGCCGTATTTCATCCAATAGGTATAGTCGGCGTGGCCGGGACGGAAACGTTCGGCGATTTCGCCGTAATCTTTGGACCGCTGGTCCTGGTTCTCGATCAGAAGCTGGATCGGGGTGCCGGTGGTCCGGCCCTCGAACACCCCCGAGAGAATCCGAACCTGATCGGACTCCTGCCGCTGGGTGGTAAAGCGGGATTGCCCGGGCCGCCGCCGATCGAGGAAGGGCTGGATGTCGGCCTCGGACAGCGGCAGTCGGGAGGGGACGCCGTCCACCACCGCCCCGATGGCCGGCCCGTGGCTTTCGCCCCAGGTGGTGATGCGCAGGAGAGTGCCGAAACTGTTGCCAGCCATGGACTTTGCCGGATTGGAGAGAGGAAGCGGCGGGCTCAGGGGGGCGTGTCCCCCTGGAGCCACCCGTGGGTCACGTCGCTATTCGGCCGGCTTGGTTCCGCCAAGGGAGGCCAGCAGCGCCGCGGTTTTTTCGGCATTGTCCACCGATACCATGCCGACGGTGTGGTAGCCGGCATCCACATGATGGACTTCGCCGGAGACGCCGCTGCCAAGGTCGCTGAGCAGATAAAGGGCGGAGCCACCCACCTCCTGGATGGTGACGTTGCGCTTCAGCGGGGCGTTGAGTTCGTTCCATTTCAGGATATAGCGGAAATCGCCGATCCCGCTTGCCGCCAGCGTCTTGATCGGGCCCGCGGAAATGGCGTTGACCCGGATGTTCCGGGCGCCGAGATCGGCGGCGAGGTAACGGACGCTGGCCTCGAGGGCCGCCTTGGCCACGCCCATCACGTTATAGTGCGGCATCACCCGTTCCGCGCCATAATAGGTCAGGGTCAGGAGGCTGCCGCCGGCGGTCATCAACGGCACCGCCCGCTGGCACACCGAGGTAAACGAGTAGCAGGAGATATCGAGCGTTCGCAGGAAGTTGGCGCGCGTGGTATCCAGGTACAGGCCATCCAGTTCGGCCTTGTCGGAAAAGGCGATGGCATGGACCAGGAAATCGAGTCGCCCCCACGCCTCCTTGATGGCCGCGAAGGTGGCGTCGATGCTGGCCTCGTCGGTCACGTCGCATGGCAACACCAGGCGCGAACCGATGGAATCGGCGAGCGGCCGGACCCGCTTGGCAAGGGCCTCGCCCTGGTAGGTGAAAGCCAGTTCGGCGCCGTGGGCGGCCGCGGTGGTGGCGATGCCCCAGGCGATGGAGCGGTCGTTGGCTACACCCATGATCAGGCCGCGTTTGCCCGCCATCAGCGGGGAAGAATTGGTCATCGAGACCTCGTCGGTAGGGAACGGTGGTAAGGAACGGCTTTGGTGAGGAATCGGCTCCACCCCATCAAGGACACTATCCTACACGAAACAACTCCGGGGTCAAATCGGGGCGGGAGCAGGGCCGGAGCGGCAGGGCGGAGCGGCGGGGAGGGGACGATGCCGGAGCAGTGGCAGGAGGCATGGCGGCCGGTGCGGCGCCGGCTGGGGGAAGTGGCGGCGGCGCTGGTCGATGCGGGGCAGTTTTGCTACTATGCCGGAAGGAAATTTTACTTCGATAATTACTTCAATACGGCAGCAGCGATGACCTACACGTCATTGCTGGCCTTGGTCCCGCTGATGACCATTGTCTTCGCCATTTTCTCGGCATTCCCGGCATTTTCCCGGCTGCGCAGCCAGGTTCAGGATCTGCTGTTCGACAATCTGGTGCCCCAGGTCGGCGCGGCGGTGCGGGAATATCTGGACCGGTTCATGGAAAATGCCGGTCAGTCGACGGCATTCGGTGTGATTGGCCTCGCGATCTCGGCGGTGTTGCTGCTGTCGACCATCGAGGGGGCGTTCAGTTCGATCTGGCGAATCAGTGAGCCCAGGCCGCGGATCATCCGTTTTCTCGCCTTTTGGGCCATCCTGACGCTGGCGCCCCTGCTGTTCGGTGCCGGGTTGTCGCTGTCGAGCGTGCCCTTTCTCAGCAACGTGCTGAGCCGCCTGCATCAGGCGACGGCACCGCTCGGCCACTTCTCCGTGGCGGTGCCCGGGTTGTTCGAATTCTGCGGCTTTACCCTTCTTTATGTCATCGTGCCCAGCCGCTCGGTGCGTTGGCCCGATGCCTGCTGGGGTGGCGCCGCAGCCGCAGGGCTGCTTGAGATGTCCAAGGCCGGCTTTGTCTGGTACATGCAGTCTTTTCCGGCTTACGAGACGATCTACGGGGCGCTGTCCACCATCCCGATTTTTCTGTTGTGGCTCTATATTGCCTGGTGCACGGTGCTGATCGGTGCCGTCGTTACCGCCACCTTGCCGGAATGGCGCGCCGGGAAACTGATTGCCCATGGTCCGGGCGAGTTGCTGCCGGCCCCGCGGCTGGCGGTGGCTCTCGCGGTTCTTCATGAGTTGATGTATGCGAGCCGTAATGGCGGCGGCGTCCGGCGGCGGACCCTGAGCGACCGCATTCCGGTGGGCTCGGTGGTGATCGAGGGCATCCTGGAGCAATTGCGGGACGCCGATTGGGCCGATCGCACCACCCGCAATGCCTGGGTGGTGACGCGCGACCTGGCCGAGGTGACGCTTTACGATCTTCAGGAGGCGATGGGCATCGGCATGCGGGGTTCGGTCCGCGACATCGAGGTGCTGGAGGCGCCGTGGCGCGAACGGTGCGCGATGCTGCTCGATCTCGCGGACACCAATTATCGTGAGGCGCTTGGCGTCACGGTGAAGGACCTGCTGTCGGAAAAACGTATGGCGATCACCGCCGACCGGCAGCGCGTGGCCTTGTTGACCAAGGATCCGATGGTGTCATCCCGGCCCTGACCGGCCGGTCCTGGCCCGGAACCGGCCCGGAGCCGCGAACGGCGCGCCGGTCCGGCGCGCCGTGGCTGTCCCCGCCGGTTCAGCGAGCGGCCTTCGAAGCCCGGGTCAGGCCGGCAAATGCTGACCAAGGCGCGTGATCTCGTCCTTGAGCTTGAGCTTTTCCCGCTTCAGTCGCGAGATGATGTTGGCGTCGGGGGAGGGTCGCTGGGCTTCAGCTTTCAACTCGTCTTCCAGCGACTGATGTTTCAACCGCAGAGATTCGATACGGTCTTCAAACGACATTGATTCCCCTCCATCCAGGAATGAGACCGCCGACGGGTCGGGACGACGGCCGTCAAAGTGCAGGTGTTACCGGGGCCGATCGCTTTCAAGAGGCGGGAAAGCCGGGAGGCAGCGACGCCGGACCATCGTGCCGTTGTGGACGGTTCCCCCATGGCCACGCTAGAAACGTCCGTCATGAGCCATCCCCCGCGCCTCATCGTCGGTATCAGCGGTGCCTCCGGTGTGATTTACGGCATCCGGCTGCTCGAGACTCTACGCGCTTTGTCGCTCGAATCCCATCTGGTTATGAGCCGGGGGGCGGAGCTGACTCTGGTCCACGAGACCGATTTCAAGCCCGCCGACGTTCGCAGGCTTGCCACCCGCTGGTACCGCACGAACGACATCGCCGCGGCGATCGCCAGCGGCAGCTTCCCGACCCTGGGCATGGTGGTGGCCCCCTGTTCGATTCGGACCATGAGCGAGATCGCCACCGGCATCACCTCCAACCTGCTGACCCGCGCCGCCGACGTGACGCTTAAGGAGCGGCGCCGCCTGGTCCTGATGGTGCGCGAGACGCCCCTGCATCTGGGACATCTGCGGACCATGGCCACCGTCACCGAACTCGGCGCGGTCATCGCGCCCCCGGTCCCGGCCATGTATATCCGACCGACCGGCATCGCCGATCTGGTGGATCACACCGTCGGCCGGGTGCTGGACCTGTTTGGTATCGACAGCGGCCGGGTGCATCGGTGGGGCGAAAACGGGGGCGGGGTCTGACCGTTCGGGATCTATACTCGATGGTGCGGTGGTGACGCCGCCACGAAGCTTTGACGCTGATCTGCCCCGGTCTTGTGTGATAGGTTGCATCCGGCCGCCGCCGCCGTGCGGTACCGGCCGGCAACGTACTCTAGGGGGCGGGAGAGGGCGGCATGTCTCGAGCAGTCGACGACGTCAAGAACTGGATGAACATGTTCCGCTGGATCGTCAAACTGATCCGCGATGAGTTCGGAGTCGACGAAAAACTCCTTGTCCGTACCGCGACTCTTGAAACTGATTGCGGACTTACTATCGAGCAGGTTGAAGAAGTTCTGGAGATTATTGCCGAAAGTTTCGGCATCCGCTTCCCCGAAGGGACGCTCGACGAGATCGTCAAGCTCGAGGAGCTGTGCATGGTCGCCTCGTGGATCAAGGGTTATTACAAGCGGCCCGAGTTCATATCCGGGGGCTACGAAGACCGTTGCCGTCAGATGAACCAGATCGCCGCCTGACCGAAGCCCCCTGCCCCCGGTGTTGGTTGGCTGGGTT